>CAUZJR010000666.1:0-2509 GCA_963580005.1 Planctomycetota bacterium | reverse complement strand
CGAAGTCAAATTCCCGTCAACCGCAGCCCGGCAGCTGGCTTTGCGTACGACCGCCGACTGGGTCATCCGTCCGCGACTGCTGAAGGTCACCGGAGTGGCCGAGGCGTTCATTCTGGGAGGCGACAAGAAGCAGTACCAGGTGCGGCTCGACCCAACCGCTTTGCTGGAATACGGCGTGACACTGCAGGATGTCGAGCAGGCTTTGCAGGAAAGCAACATCAACACCAGCGGCGGCTTCGCAGTGTCGGGTGAAACTGAGCGGTCGATCCGCGTCCTGGGCCGGTTGGGTCCCGGTTCGGAACGAGTGACCCACGACCTTCGGCGGATCCCGGTTCGAGTCACCCGCGAGCGGTCGGTGCTGCTCGAACAGGTCGCCACCGTGGTTCCGGCGGCGGAATTCAAGCGGGGCGATGCCAGTGTCAACGGACACCCGGGCGTGGTGTTCACGATGGTCAAACAACCGCAGGTGGACACCCGCGACCTGACCGATCGCATCGAAGAGGCGTTGCGTCAGGCAGAAGCCTCGTTGCCGGCCGACATCGTGATCAACCCCGAGCTGTTTCAACTACGGCATTTCATCGACCGCGGGATTTTCAACGTCGGCGAGGCGTTGGCCATCGGAGCGGCCCTGGTCGTCGTGGTGCTGTTCCTGTTTCTGCTGAACTTCCGCACCACCTTCATCACCCTGACTGCGATTCCGCTCTCGCTGGTGATCACCACCCTGGTGTTCCGGCTGATCGGCCAGCTCACCGGCACAGAACTCTCGATCAACGTGATGACCCTCGGCGGGCTGGCCGTGGCGATGGGGGAACTCGTCGATGATGCGATTGTCGACGTCGAGAACATCTTCAGGAGGCTGAAGCAGAACAACTCGCTGCAGACTCCCCGTTCCTCTCTGCAGGTGGTCTACGAAGCGAGCCGGGAAATCCGCAGCGCGATCGTTTTTGGCACCCTGGTCGTGATCCTCGTGTTCCTGCCGCTGTTTGCACTGTCGGGTGTCGAGGGCCGCCTGTTCGCGCCCCTGGGCGTGGCCTACATCGTCTCGATCCTCTCGTCGCTGGTCGTCTCGCTGACCGTCACACCGGTGCTCTCGTACTACCTGTTGCCCAGGTCGAGAGCGACCAGGGCGAAACGCGATGGGCTGCTGCTGCGAGGCCTGAAGTGGGCCGCTTCCTACCTGGTCCGGCTCAGCATGGCCTGCCCGGCGTGGCTGCTGCTTGCGACTTGGATCATCGTCGGGTTCTCGGCCTGGCAGATGTCGCAACTGGGCCGTAACTTCCTGCCCGAATTCGACGAAGGCAGTGTGCAGATCAACGTGACCCTGCCACCGGGTTCGTCGCTGGCCGCCTCGAATCGCACCGCAACACTGATCAACGCGAAGCTGCGGCAGATGCAGAAGTCTGCCGAGAACCCCAACGGTGAGATCCTGCACTTTGTACTGCGGACCGGGCGGGCCGAGATGGACGAACACGCCGAACCGGTCAACCGGGGTGAATACATCCTGAGCATGAACCCTGAAAGCGGACGGCCGCGTGAGCAGGTGATCAAGCAACTGCTCGACCAGCTTGGCGAGGAGGTGCCCGGTGTGGACATCGAGGTCGAGCAGCCCCTGGCCCACCTGATGCGGCACATGGTCTCGGGCGTTTACGCCCAGATCGCGATCAAGATCTTCGGCGACGATCTCGACCAACTGCAGCAACTCTCCACTCGCGTGAAATCGAGCATCGACAGCGTGCCTGGCATCACTCCGCCGGTGATCGAACCGATCCGGCAGACCGAGGAACTGCACATCGCCTTGCGGGCCGACGACCTGGCCTACCATGGCCTGACCCGCGGCTATGTCGCCCGGTTCGCTCAGACGGCGTTGCAGGGCGAAGTGGTCTCGCAGGTGCTCGAAGGCCAGCGTCGATTCGACCTGCTGGTTCGGCTCGACGAGGCCTACCGTACCGACTATGCCAACCTGGGCCGACTGCGGATCGATCTGCCCGATGGGCGAGGCCAGGTGGAGCTGCGTGAACTGGCTGATATCGGCCCGGGGATCGGGCCCAACGCGGTCAACCGCGAAAATGCCCGGCGACGGATGGTGATCCGCTGCAATACCCAGGGTCGCGACCTCGCCAGCGCGGTGGCCGAGATCAGGGCCCGGGTCGAGGACCAGGTGTCGTTGCCCGAGGGGTACTTCATCGAGTACGGGGGTCAGTTCGAGAGCCAGCAGCGGGCGACGCGTACGATCGTGCTGCTGGCAGCCCTTTCGGTGGTCGGCATGTGTGTCGTATTGCTGATCCTGTTTCCCTCGGTTCGTATCGTGCTGCAGATCCTCAACGCACTGCCCACCGCCTTCATCGGCGGTGTGCTCGCACTGGTGATCACCGACCAGTCTCTGACCGTCCCCAGTCTGGTCGGGTTCATATCCCTGGGCGGCATCGCCGTCCGCAATGGGATTCTGCTGGTGACGCATTACTTCCACCTGATGAAGGAGGAAGGTGAGGAGTTCAGTCGGGACATGATT
>CAUZJR010000665.1:0-2525 GCA_963580005.1 Planctomycetota bacterium | reverse complement strand
GTGCTGGGAGGCACGCGGGTCGAGGGGGGCCGGGGTTCGGTGCTGGGATCGGTCCTGGGTGCGTTCCTGGTCGCGGTGCTCGATGACGGACTGCGTGAGGCAAAGGGCTGGAGCGACGAACACCTGGCCTTTGAGATCAGCCACCTGCGGTACCTGCTGCTGGGTCTGTTGCTGGTCGCCGGGGTCTGGCTGAACACTCGATTCGGACATCGCGACTCGACCTAGCATCGGCTCTCACCGATCGTGTCGCGGTCGGCCGCTTCGATTGCGGCGGCGGTCGGTTTTCACAAGACTGCAGTCTGGCAGTGGGGGTTCCGATCGCGAGGTCGGTCGAGCCCGCGACTCAACCGGTTCGAGTGATGAGGCCAGTGATGCGACGACCAAGCACACCGCCGTCCTTTGCAACTCGAGTTCTGCAGGGGCTGCTGCCGTGCCTTGCGGTCGGGGTGCTGGTTGTCGGAGGCCTGTCGGGCTGCCGCGACGCGACCGACTCGCCTGCGACCCAGGCCGCCGGAAGTGCCGTTGCCGGGGGCGACGACAAGCAGATCGTGATCGCGGTGCTGCCCAAGCTGGTCAACATCAAGTACTTCGCCGCCTGTCGGCGGGGGGCTCAGAAGGCAGCCGACGAGCTGGGCGTGAAGCTGATCTACGATGGTCCGACCGAGGCAAGTGGTTCGGAGCAGAACAAGTTCATCGAGACCTGGATCAGGCAGGGGGTTGACGCGATCTGTATCGCCCCCAATCAGCCCAAGACGGTCAGGCGATTTGTGGAGAAGGCCCAGACGCGGGGGATCAAGGTCATCTGCTGGGACACCGATGCACCGACCTGCGGCCGTACGTTGATGGTCAACCAGGTCGACGACCAGGAACTGGGCGAGAGCCTGATTGATGAGATCGCCGGGCAGATGGACCGGCAGGGCAAGTGGGCGATCGTGATCGCGAGCCTGGATGCGGCCAATCTGAACACGTGGCGGAGGTTTGCCGAGGCGAAGGCCAGGAAGGACTATCCGAAGATGGAACTGGTCGACACGGTGGTGACGCAGGAAAACGTCGAGGTGGCTCGGCAGAAGGTCGAGACGCTGCTCAACAAGCACCGCGACCTGAAGGGCCTGATCGCCTTCGATTCGAACTCGGTCCCCGGTGCGGCCGAGGCATTGAAGCGAACCGGTCGAGTGGGCGAGGTGGCCTTGACGGGGAACTCGATGCCCGAGGAGATGCGGGCCTACGTCAAGGACGGGGTGCTCGAGGCGTTTTTTCTCTGGGATCCCCGTGCCCTGGGCGAGTTGACCGTGCGGGTTGCGGTCGCACTGGTCCGTGGTGAGACGATCACAGAGGGAACCGAGTTGCCCGGTTACGGCAAGGTCCGGCTCAGCCGCCAGGACCCCACCATGCTGATTCTCTCGGACCCGCTCCGATTCCACATGAAGAACATCGACAAGTACGACTTTTCCCAGTGAGTCGCCTGCGGGTGGCCCGACCTAGTCCTCGCCGGCCAGGCGTCGATGGGAGTGGGTCCGAGCATTCAGAGGTCGTTCGGTTCCGGGTGGCATCCACCCGGTGGGTTCGGGCTCGCCGGCTCGCTTGAACAGCTCGCGCGACGACCACAACGAACGAATCTCCCGGCACTTCTTGCGGATTTCCGCTTGGGTTGGCAGATAGATGTCCATCGACTTTCCCCCGGTTCCTTCTACCCGCATCCTATGCGCCACGGCAGGGTGTGCGTTGGAGGGAATTGACGGAATCGGGTTCAAAGGGGGCTGAACATGTCGGGTGCGGACTTGTCTGAGCGTCTTGCAGAGCGGGAAAACAGCGGAAATCCGGTCCGAATCGGGCTGGTGGGAGCCGGGAAGTTCGGCACGATGTTCCTGGCCCAGGCCCGCACGACAGCTGGTTTAAGGCCCAGCGTGGTGGTCGATCTGGACATCTCGCGTGCTCGCTTGGCGTTGACCCGAGTCGGTTGGCCGTCCGAGCAGGTGGTGACGGCGACGACTCCCGGTGAGCTGTCAGAGGCGGTCTCGCGGGGCCAGGTCGGGGTGACCGACGACGTTTCGGTTGCGATCGCTTCGGGGATCGACGTGTTGGTCGAGAGCACCGGTGTGGTCTCGGCTGCAGCCGGTCATGCGGTGGCGGCCATCGAGGCGGGCGTGCACGTGGTGATGGTGAGCGTGGAGGCGGACGTGCTGGTCGGCGTGGCCCTGGCCCGCCGGGCGGCGGCGGCTGGAGTCGTCTACACGATGGCCTATGGCGACCAGCCGGCGTTGATCTGCGAGATGGTCGACTGGGCCCGCTGCTGCGGGTTCACGGTCACCACCGCCGGCAAGGGGACACGTCACCTGGACGCCTTTCACCAGTCGACTCCCGAGACGGTCTTTGACCATTACGGTTCGGAGGCCGAGTCGTTGAAGCGGGACGGGGTCAATCCTCGGATGTTCAATTCGTTCCTGGACGGGACGAAGAGTTCGATCGAGATGGCGGCGGTGGCCAATGCGACGGGGTTGCTGCCTCCTGAATCGGGGCTGCGATTC
>CAUZJR010000664.1:0-2540 GCA_963580005.1 Planctomycetota bacterium | reverse complement strand
GGCCCCGCAACCGCGCCCTGCGTCGCCGGTGGCGGGGTTCGGGCTCGGCGGTCACCTGGGCTGAGCGGCCTCGACGATGGCCAGGATGGCCGCCCGGGTGTCCGAGGGCAGCGAATCCCAGACCTCGATCAAGCGGGTCAGATTTGAGTCTGGATGAGGAATGACTTCGATCGCACCGTATTCCGCATTCTCGGATTCAGCTTCGACCTGTAAGTCATGACCAGACAAGTGGTTGTCGTTTTCCGGTCGATTCCCATCCACTCCCGCTAGCGGGTTTCGCACCTTGGTGCACCCGCCCGCAACCCCCTGCACCACAGGGAGTTGTTTCATTTGCGAGGAATCCGTTTGCGACCCCGTGCGAGGCAAAACGGCCGGTTGCTGCAGCGCATTCTGCAGTGCTCTTGCGAAGTGGTCGTCGGCGCTGTTTCCAGTGGGTTGAACGCCGGGGCTGGCGTCGGGAGACTGGGGCGGTCAGGAGAGCGGCGATCGCCGAGAAACGACTGACCAAAAAGATCGCAAAGCGGTTCCTGGCGGGTTGTGGAGCGAGTGATGGAAATGACGGTGCTGAAACGGTCGGTGATTCTGGGTTGGCTGCTTGCCGCGACTTGTGCCGCGGCCGAGCCGATCAACATCGGGTCGAGGCGTGAATTGTTTGTCGACAGGTACCTGGTCGAGACAGTGACCGGGGCCGCTCGTTTCCAGCTGCATCGTCCCAGGGAGACCGACGACGTTTTCGTGCACGACACGCCCTGGGAGGGCAACCGGACGATGTACCACACGGTGTTTCGCGATGGGGACATCTACCGGATGTATTACCGGGGGTCGGAGATCACCTTGGACGGAAAGGGCTACGAGATTCCCTACAACGTGACGTGTTATGCCGAGAGTCGTGACGGAATCCGCTGGCGGCGTCCGGAACTGGGCCTGGTGACATTCCGTGGTTCGAAGAAGAACAACATCATTCTCAGCGGTGAGATCTGCCACGCGTTCGTCCCGTTCAAGGACGCGAATCCCGATTGTCCCAGGCAACACCGCTACAAGGCGATCGTCGCGATCTACAAGCCGACGCGCGGCCTGCATGTCTACTCGTCACCGGATGGCATCCAATGGAAGCCGATGAGTGATAAGGCGGTCATCACGACCGGGTACTTCGACTCACAGAACCTGGCCTTCTGGGACACCGTGCGACGTCGGTATGTCGGGTTCCACCGGGCCCTGCGTGGGGGACCGGGGATGATCAAGCCACCCAGCCACGAGGCATCAACCAAGGATGTGATGACGGCCACGTCAAAGGACTTCTTGAAATGGTCCCAACCCCAATGGCTGACTTATTCGAAGGATCGCTGGACCCGGTTTTCGAATCGCGAGACCTCCGTGTCACCGTACGTGCAGCTCTATACCAACCAGGTCCAGCCCTACCATCGAGCTCCACACATTTACCTCGGATTTCCGACCCGCTACGTGGCCGGTCGCAAGAAGCTGACCGACTTGAACCGGCGGTTGTCCAAGAGTGTCGAGTACTTCGGCATCGACTACACCGACGGGGGTTTCATGACCAGTCGGGATGGCCAGCACTTCCGGTTCTGGGACGAAGCGTTCATCCGTCCAGGAGCACCGGGACAGGACCGCTGGGTCTACGGTGACAATTTTCAGGCACTGGGAGTGCTGGAGACGCGTTCGGGTCCACCGGGTCGCCGAGCGGAGTTGTCGATGTATGCTGGCGAAGGACTGTGGCGCCAATGCCGGCTGCGGCGGTACGTATTGCGGTTGGATGGGTTCGTGTCGGTGCAGGCTCCGCTGTCCGGTGGCGAAGTGGTAACCCGGCCACTGGTTTTTGATGGCAACAGGCTCGAACTGAATTTTGCCACCTCGGGGGCCGGCCGAATTGGTGTCGAGATCCAGGAGGCCGACGGTCGACCGATCGAGGGTTTTTTGTTGGGTGACTGTGAGGAACTGTTTGGCGACAGCCTGGACGAGGTGGTGACCTGGCGCGACAATCCCAATGTCAGCCGGATCGCAGGTCGTCCTGTTCGATTGCGATTTATTGTTCGAGACGCCGATCTGTTTTCGTTTCGTTTTTTCTCTGACCGGTGAATGACGTTCTCGCCGTTTCCTGATCCACGCGGAATGTGAGTTGTTCCGGGTAACTTGGATTCTGGAAACGGAGGATCGAGCCATGAAACGGAAGCGTTACAGCGAGCAGCAGATTGCCTGCGCGCTGCGTCGGCACGTAACCCCCGCATCACAGCGGGAGACTCTCGAGAACTGGTTGGCTTGGGCGTCCCGATCCGGGGCTACTCATCTCGATGATCTTCCTCCGCCGTGGAGGCGCTGTGTTGAACCGGGGTTTACACCCTGGGCTATGGCATGTCGCCCGCCGCAGGCGGGCTTGGTGTTTGGGAGGAATGAGGAAGGGGGCGAGGCCTCAAGCGTCGTCGCCGCGTTCAACCGCCGCAAGCCGGCCGACATCGATCGTCGCTGAACCGCGGACCTTCGTCACGCTCGGGCAAGCCGATTACCCGAACAGGTCCAGCACCGGC
>CAUZJR010000663.1:0-2541 GCA_963580005.1 Planctomycetota bacterium | reverse complement strand
ATATCGGCTCGATCTCGGCCCAGGTCCCCCGACCCGGCAGTGGACCCTACGTCGCCGCCAAGTGCGGTATCTGGGGCCTGACCCAGTCCACCGCACTGGACGGCCGCGAATTCGGCATCATCGCCAGCTGCCTGCACCCGGGCAACGTGGCGATCGAACGGCGACAGGAATCCGACAAGGAAGCCGACCAGGAACCGATGATGGATATTCTGACCATCGCCGAAGCCGGCCTGGCCATGGTCTCACTGCCCGACCACGTCAATTTCCTCGAAGGCATCGTCCTGCCCCGGGACCAGATCTACATCGGCCGCGGCTAGAACCAACGGCTCTTTTCGGCCACCGTCACCAGGTCTTCGCCTGCCGCATAGCAGCGGACATTTTCCAGCAGCGTCTCCAGGTGGCGCTCGGCGATCCGCGGACTGGCTGCGGCGATATGAGGCGTCAGCAGGACGTTCTCGAGGCCCCACAGCGGATGCTCCTCGGGCAACGGTTCGGTCTCGTAGACGTCCAGCGCCGCACCGGCGATCTCGTCACGCTCCAGGGCCGCCGTCAATGCGTCCAGTTGCACGATCGCACCGCGTCCGATGTTGATGAAGTAGGCCGATTCCTTCATCGCCGCAAACCGATCCGCCCCGAACCAACCCTCGGTCTGGGGTGTATGCGGTGCCGCGATCACCACGAAGTCGCTGGCACCCAGCAACTCGTCCACCCGCTCCACACCCCACACCTCCTCCACCACGCCCGGCACGCTCTGAGCCACCGGGTCCACCCCCAGTACCTGCATTCCGAATCCCGCCGCGCGACGACAGATCTCGGCGCCGATCGATCCGGTCCCCACCACACCCATCGTACAATCGGCCACGTGCAGGTGACTCGAGTCGATCCCGCTGACCCAGCCCGGGCCGCTGAAGAAGTCCGACCGCTCTTCCTCGCCACCCACCGGAGCCCACTGCCGGTCGATCTGTTGTCGGAGGTAGCGGTGCAGATTGCGGGCGAACATCAACACGTAGCCCATCACGTGATCGGCGATCACGTCGTAGTACAGGCCGCGCATGTTGGTCAGTGTGCAGGGGTGTGCCACCAACTCGTCGAAGATGTAGTGCTCGAGACTGGCCGTGGGAGCCTGGACCCACTCGAGCTGGCCGGCCACCGAGAGCAACTCGGGAGTGATCTTCCCGAAGAAAGCGGTCGCGTCGATGATCTCTCCGGCAGCCGTCTCGGGATCAGCCGCGTTGACCACCTCCATCTCCCCGGCCGCATCGCAAATCTGCTGCAGCCGGGCATCGTCGACGGGGGGATGGATGACAAGCTTCATCAGAAATCGACTCCGGCAGGTGATTCGAGACGGCTCATTCTGGCGAAGTGGGCTCCGGTGTGCGAGGCCGCGTGGGGACCGATTGAGTCCGATGTCAACCCAACACTTTTCGATTCTTCTGTTCCCCTCGATTCCCTCCGAATCCGCCGTTCTCAAACTTGCCCCGCACCCCGTCCCCCGTCACAATGATGCCTCGTTGCACTTCTCGGGCGTCTTCATCGCTCAGGCAACTCGACCGCCAATCGCAGCCAACTCGGCTTCCTCCAGCACAACAGGGCCGCCCCTCATGCAAGTCGTCTCCTGTCGCGTCAACGAAGGTGTGGTCATCGACCACGACATCTCGGTCACGGTTTTGGATGTCCAGGAGACTCACGTCCGCCTGGGAATTTCCTCGCCCAACCAGACGCCTTCCTACCGCGAGGAGACCTTGTTCTGCGAATCGGCCGAGCCGGCTGCCGAGTTGCAGTTGCAGTAGCCCACCTGGGCCACCTCGGATCCTGGGAGCCCCGGCGAGGAATCGTCCCGTGGCCGCCACCAAGACGACTCCCGAAGCCCTTGAAGAACTCGGGCTGCCGCCGGATCGCCTGCCCCGCCACGTGGCGGTGATCATGGACGGCAACGGACGCTGGGCCCAAGCACGCCTTCTGCCTCGAGCCGAAGGCCATCGCCGTGGCGTCAAGAGTGTCCGGGCCGTGATCGAAGCCTGTGTCGAACTGGGCGGCATCGATCAACTCACCCTGTTTTGCCTCTCGAGCGAGAACTGGAAACGGCCCCGACGCGAACTCGAAATGCTGATGAGACTGCTCGAGCAGTACGTCATCGAGGAACGCTCCGAGATCATGCGGCAGGACCTGCAGTTCACCATGATCGGCCGCACCGAAGGACTCACCGACAAGGTGCTCGCCGAAGTCAAACAGACGGTCGAGTGCAGCCGCGAGAACCAAGGCATGAGGCTGTGCCTGGCGGTCAATTACGGCAGCCGGGGCGAACTGGTCGACGCGGTCAAGGACATCGCACGTGACGCCGCCTCGGGCCAACTCGATCCGGACCAGATCGACGAAGAGACCATTTCCTCGCATCTCTACACCGCCGGCATGAACGACCCGGACCTGCTGATCCGCACCGCCGGCGAGATGCGGGTCAGCAACTTCCTGCTCTGGCAGATCAGCTACGCCGAGATCTGGGTCACCCAGAAGTGCTGGCCCGAATTCCGACGCGATGACCTC
>CAUZJR010000662.1:0-2542 GCA_963580005.1 Planctomycetota bacterium | reverse complement strand
CAGCAGTCGGCCATCGCCACCGGTCGACAGCTCGAGGTCAGCCGACGCTGGTCCGATGCACTCTCGCATTACCGATCGGCCAACGACCAGTGGCCCGACACCAGTGCGCTGAAACATGGCCTGAGGCGATCGCGGATCCAGTGTGGGATCCTGCATCGTTACTCGGATCGAAGCTTTCGCCACAAGCTGCTGAGCCTCCCGAAACGCGACGCCCTGGCGCTCTTCAACGACCTCCTGGCGCGGGTCCAGTCGAGTTTCGTGGAACCGGTCACGCTGACAGCGTTTGTGGCCCACGGCACCGAGAGTCTCTACCTGTCGCTGGCCAACCAGAAGTTCCTCGACAAGCATCTCGGGGCTCAAGCCCGGTCCCGCACCAATGCCATCCGTTCTCTGAGACGCACGCTGTTTACCAAGTACTGGAACCATCCCATTCGCAGTTCCGCCGAAGCCCACCGAGTGGTCGAGGAGGTCTGCCAACTCGCGGCCCAGACTCTGGGTCTCCCGGCCAGCTGCGTGGTCCTCGAATACGTCTTCGGCGGCTGCAATGCCCTGGACGACTACAGCGCGTGCCTGACGCCGGATCGCTACTCCGATCTCAACGCAGCCATCGACGGACAGTTCGTCGGGCTGGGCATCGAGATCAAGGGTCAGGCCGGACAAGGCTTGCTGCTGGTCGATGTGCTGCCCGGCAGCCCGGCCCAGACATCGGGCCTGCGGGCCGGTGACCACGTGGTCAGGATCGATGGTGCCGACTGCAAGGACATGGCCACCAACGAGGCTGCCGGACTGCTCAAGGGAACCGTCGGCAGCAGCGTTGCCCTGGGAGTTGTCCGGGAAAACAAGACCGAGGAACAGTCGCTGCGGATCACCCGCAGGCCTGTGATCATCAAGAGCATCCCGCTGTCGACGATGGTCGATCCGGAAAACGGCATCGGCTACATCCAGATGACCGGCTTCCAACGCAGCACCGCCAGCGAACTGGACCGGGCACTCGAGGACCTCCGCCGACAGGGTGCCCGCGCCGTGATCTGGGACCTGCGTCACAACCCCGGCGGACTGCTCGACGCGGCCACCGATGTACTCGACCGGTTCATCGCCGAGGGCGTTCTGGTCTCGACCCGCGGCCGCACCTTCAATCAGAATCGCGTCTACCGCGCTCACCGGGCCGGAACGCATCACTTGCCCCTGGTGGTCCTGACCGACGGCGAGAGTGCCAGCGCCAGCGAAATCGTGGCCGGAGCGATCCGGGATCACCGTCGCGGACTGTTGATCGGACGCCGCACCTTCGGAAAGTGGAGCGTACAGAGCATCTTTCCCCTGGCAGTCGCCTCGGGGCTTCGGCTCACAACAGCCCGGTTTTACTCGCCCGCAGGCCACAACCTCTCTAAAGTCGGAGTACGTCCCGACATCACGGTCGCGGCACCGAAGGACCAGGGTGAGGTGTATCGTCGGCCAACCCGCGAGAACCTCTCCGAGGACGCCGACGTCCAGAAGGCCCTGGCTGAACTGCGGACTCGCCTGGCGGGCTGATGAGCAACCCTGCGACAGACTGGACCCAGGCCGGACGTGGTCATCGCCACCCGGTCAACGCCTGGACCTACTCCGCACGCTCAAAACCCACCTCCCTGGATGTTGACCTCGAATCCGGTGACGTTTCGCTGGTCACCGATGATGGCAAGCTGCATCTGCTGGGCCACGACGGAGTGGCTCGTCAGGCACCGCTGGCACTGCAAGCCGGCCCGGCGATGGACTGGGCAGACACCTCCATCGGCGGCGTGGTGCAACTGGGCCCCAGTCGCGTCGGCTGGGTCAACCGCGACGGGGTGATCGCCTGGACCGTCGACTGCCACTACAGCATCCTCGACGTGGCCACCTCCCCCTTTGGAAACGCCGTGGCGATCAGTTTTGCCGATCGGCACAACGTCGTGCTCGACTCCCGGCAACAACCCATCGGCGAGTTCACCTCGCTCCGCCCGCTCCAATTCCTCTCACTGGCATCACATCGCCCGGTTGTGATCGGAGCGGCCGAAACCGGTGTGATCTGCAGCCACAGTATCGGCGGAGGGCTTCGCTTTTCCGAGCAGATCTGGACCAACGTCGGTGGGCTGACCATCAACGGCAACGGACGCACCATGCTGCTGGCGGCCTTCAATCACGGAATCCAGCGATTCAACAGCCGGGGCCACGCCCAGGGGTTTTACGACATCGGCGGCACCGCTCACCTGGCCTCGACCAGCTACATCGGAACGGTCATCGCCGCGGCCACGATGGAAGACCGATTCGTGCTGATCGATCTCGACGGCCAGATTCTCTGGCAGGCCGATCTCCCCGAACCGTTGGTGGCACTACGCTGTGGCCCCTTCGGTGACCAGGTCGTCTGCGGGTTCGCCTCGGGACTGGTGCAGTGCCTGAAATGGCCGCCATGGGCCCGGCATCGGCCCGATCCCTCAGAGGCCAGTGGCGCCTGACCCGAGCCCGACGGCGGCCCAGTCGGTTTTTTGACCGGATTGACTCGAGCGGTGTATACTCAGTATGCCCGTCC
>CAUZJR010000661.1:0-2601 GCA_963580005.1 Planctomycetota bacterium | reverse complement strand
CATCCGGATGTCGATGATCCATTCGCCCGCTTACCAGGCAACGATCGAGACTCTGTATCTTTCGGCGCTGGACGTCAGTACCGAGCGATTCCGTTTCGACGTACAGTTCTTTGGCGGAAACGACACGGACTATTCGCACCGCGGGGACCAGAACTTCGGTGGCGAGAGCAACACACTGACCAACGGCAGCAACTTCAGGGTGCGGCGGAAGCTGGCGACGGCCGGCCAGATCGTCGTCGATTTTGCCAACACGTTCACCTGGCAGTTTGCCGGTGCGGATTCCAATGCGGCGGCGTCGCTGCTGGGGTTCAGCATCGTACAGCCCCTGCTTCGCAGCGGCGGCCGCGTGGTGGGGCTCGAGCAGTTGACTCGCGCCGAGCGGACTCTGCTGGCCAATATGCGCGCGTTCCAGCGATACCGCAAGGGGTTCTACACCGATCTGGCCATTGGCAGTCGAGGCTCGACGAGCGGCCCGCGACGAAGCGGTGGTTTCTTTGGCGGTACCGGTCTGACCGGGTTTTCCGGGCAGGGTTCAGGCGGGTTTGGTGGTGTGGGTTCGGCGAGCGGTTTTGGCGGTTTCTTTGGTGGCGGGGCGACTGGTGGCGGCGGAGCCGGTGGTGGCGGTGCGGTGGCGGGCGTCGCCGGCGGTGGTGCGGGCAATGTCGGCGGTTACATCGGCCTGCTGCAGTCTCTGCAGCAATTGCGAAACGCCCAGGACAATCTGGCGTTGCAGCAGCGGACCCTGGCACTGCTGCAGGCTCTGCGCGAAGCGGGCCAGATTGGTGCCGACCAGGTCTTGAGTTTCGAGCAGAGTATCGAGACGGGCAAGGCGAACATGCTGCAGAGCAACAACGGATACAAGTCGACGGTCGAGAACTTCGTGATGAGCAGTTTTGGACTGCCCGGCACGGTGGAGATCTCGCTGGATGACACGATCATCCGCCCCTTCCAGTTCATCGACCCCCGGGTGACAACGGTCGAGACCTCGGTGTCGGACCTGGTGGCGGCGTTTGGGCTGATCGAGAATCCGACCAATGAGCAGTTGAATCGAACGGCGAGCCATGCCCGAAAGCTCCACGAGGACATTTCGGGTTTGACTCAACTGGTGGTCGGCGACCTGGACGCATTGACGGCGAAGGTGCCGGTGCGTGAGGCGCACATGGCTGACGAGCAGAAGCAGCAGTTTGCAGCCGATCGGGCCATCCTGACGGCGGATCTCAAGCGGCTGAAGATCCAGCACGAAAAGACGCGGGTGCTGCTCGGGTCGGTCATCAAGCGACTGACCACCAAGTTGGACGCAGACGGCAAGGTGGCTGTTGTGGCCGACCTGATCGCCGTCAACGCCAGCTTG
This sequence comes from Planctomycetota bacterium, assembly GCA_963580005.1. Taxonomy (GTDB): domain Bacteria; phylum Planctomycetota; class Planctomycetia; order Planctomycetales; family Planctomycetaceae; genus UBA8437. The sequence goes on along the minus strand of CAUZJR010000661.1, from coordinate 1,250 downwards.
GCCGGGACCGTGGGAGAAATGGCCCTGGTCCAGGCTGGCTCGCGACTCGAGGCGATCACTCTGGATCAGAGGGTCGAGTTGTCGGCCGGTGACGCGCTGGAGATCGCACGTTCGTTCCGGCTCGACTGGATGAACGCTCGGGCGTCACTTGTGGACGGGTGGCGACTGGTGGAATACAACGCCAACGCTCTGGAATCGGATCTCAGCATCGTCTTCAGCGGCGACATGAAGGGTGACAAGGACAACCCGTTGAAACTCGAGGGTGCCAGGGGCACGCTGCGGGCCGGGCTGCAATTCGATGCTCCGCTGACACGGTTGCTGGAACGGAACAACTTCCGGCAGCAGTTGATCAACTATGAACAGTCACGCCGCGGGATGATCACCTATGAGGATGGACTCCGGCAGTCGTTTCGCTTGGCGTTGCGGACTCTGGGGCAGCGAGAGAAGAACCTGGAGATTCAGCGTCGGGCGGTCAAGATTGCGATTCGCCGCGTGGATCAGACTCGGCAGATGCTCACCAAGCCTCCGGCACCAGGTCAGCCGGCGGTGTTGAGCCCGACTGCGACCCAGGACCTACTCTCGGCCCTGGCCGCCTTGCGCGAGTCGCAGAACAACTTCATGAGCGTCTGGTTGGCCTACTATTCGGGGCGGATGTCGTTGATGAGGGACCTGGGAGTGATGCGGTTAGACGAGAACGGGATCTGGATCGATGAGCCGCTCGAAAACGCTCTGGATGAAGCCCGAAAGCATCCCACTGTCTTGCCTCCGGCTGTCCCCGAGGCGTGGTTGCAGCAGGTCGAGGCGGGATTGGAGACCGTGAGGCTGGTTCCGGACGAAAATGCCGGGGCGGCCGAAGGCGAAGACGAGTCGGAGTCCGACGAAGCAGCCGACGCGGAGGACTCGATGGTCGGCGTGCCCGATTTCCTGCGGCCCGGCAAGTTGACGATCAAGAAGCCGGCCATCCTGGATCGGCTGAAACAGAAATGGAACGACAAGGTGAGGCCCATCCGTCGGACGTCACGGACTGCTTCGGGCCCGGAAGATCAACCTCCTCTGGAATCGCTTCCCAACCCGGAGACTCGGCCAGTGCTTAAGGCTGCGGGCATCGGAGAGCGAGAGTCCAACGGGGTGTTTCAGCCACGCCGGCCACTGTCGCTGCGCGAGCGTGAGACCACGCAGGAGATCGAAGTGCCTCCGGTCTCGGCACCCTCGGTGTCTGGGGCTGTTGTACCGACCGAGTCGTATCGATC
>CAUZJR010000660.1:0-2605 GCA_963580005.1 Planctomycetota bacterium | reverse complement strand
ATCCGTCGCGAGTGCATACGGCGCGTGGTCGGGAACTGGAGCCGGAGTCGCCTGGGGGTCTATTCGATACGTGGCAAGTCGGCCGGAGATGCGACCCGCACGACAGCCGGGAACTTCCTGCGGGCGGCGCCATTGGCGGTGGTCCTGAACCTGGCCATGCTCCCGGCGAGCCGGCCGGCGACTCTGGGCATCGTGTGCGCGATGGCCTCGGGAGCGCTGACATCGGGAATCGGATACGCGATCTGGTATTCGGCGATCCGAGGACTCAAGGCGACTCATGCGGCAACCGTGCAGTTGAGCGTGCCCGTCCTTGCGGCGGCCGGAGGAATCATCTTTCTCGGTGAAGCCATCTCGACACGGCTTGTGATGGCCTCGGTGGCCATTCCCGGCGGCGTCGCTTGCGTTGTGATCGAGAAGCGACGTTCCGACTGATGCCGGTCTGAACTAGCTTGTCTTGAGGCGGTAGAACTGCCGCGGGACCGCTCTTCAGGCGGGTGAAGCAACCGGGTGTCAAAACAGGTGTCAGCTCGATAAAACGAATCCCGGTGACCGGCATTAGGCGGTGGTCACCACCGCACTTGCCCTCGTAGCTCAGGGGATAGAGCGACGGTTCAATGGTCCGATGCCATCCAGAAACTGACCACCGACCTGTCTCCAGTAATCGGGATGTAGAGCTCGCTGCCACCAGCGATCCGAGAGGCAATCCTCAGGGCGGTCGAGTGAGCCAGCCGGCGGCCTCATGCACTCGTGGGGCCCCTCCAGTCGCCCGGAAACCGACCCTCCCCACCTCGTTTGGGAGGGAGTCCCTGAGTCATCCCGTGTTCGCCAGCGGTTGTTGAACGCTCTCGACTTGGGCATGCTGTGCCGAGCGAAGTGTTCGCCGAAACCGCTGTTACAGAGGAGGCAGTGTCGTGCGACTGAACCACTGACTGAGACCGCTCTTCGAGGTTCCGTCCAGGCGTCGAATCAGGACCGCCACTTCTGTCGTTGAGTCCCTCGAAGACCGCACGTTGCTGTCGACGTTCACTGTCAACACCACAGCCGACACGATGGATGCCAACCCCGGTGACGGAATCACCAACTACCAACCTGGGAACCACCACCATGATTCCATTCAGATTCTCCCGACTCTTGGCTTTCCTTCTGATTTCTCTGATGTGGCTGCAGTTGGCGGCCGCGCCGTCGTTTGCCTCAGATTTGCCCAACTCGAAATCGGCCGACGCGGTGTTGCCGCTTAAGGCGAAGGCCGCATTTCCCGACCTGGAATGGTCCGGCTGGTCGCCCGTTTCCGATGGTGGCAAGGCCCAGCCCTTGCGGCCGATTGTGCTGACGCATGCCGGCGACGGTTCGAACCGGATTCATGTCGCCACGCAGCGCGGCGTGATTCACGTTTTCGAGAACCGCCAATCGGCGAAAAAGACAACGGTCTTTTTGAATCTCGAACCGAAGGTTGCCTACAACGACAAGCAAAACGAAGAAGGCCTGTTGGGCTTCGCGTTCCATCCGAAGTACAAGAAAAACGGCTATTTCTTCATCTATTACAGCACGCTGGACGCGCCGCACACCTCGGTCATTTCTCGGTTTCGCGTTTCGAAGGACGATCCGAATCGAGCGGACGCCACGTTTGAAGAAGAGGTCATGCGGATCAAGCAGCCGTTCTGGAACCACAACGGCGGCACGATCGCTTTCGGACCGGACGGCTATCTTTACGTCGGCCTGGGCGATGGCGGTAGTGCGAAGGACCCGCACGGCAACGGCCAGAACAAGGCCACGCTGCTGGGTTCGATCTTGCGGATCGACGTGGATCGGAAGGACAAGGGGCTGAGCTACGCGATTCCCCGCGACAACCCCTTTGTCGGTCAGCCGAAGGCTCGCGGCGAGATCTGGGCCTACGGGTTGCGCAACGTCTGGCGAATGTCGTTCGATCGGAAAACGGGCACGCTGTGGGCGGGCGACGTCGGGCAAGACTTGTGGGAAGAAATCAACCTGATCACCCGCGGCGGCAACTTCGGCTGGAACCTGCGTGAGGCCAAGCACAAGTTCGGCAACAAGGGCAGCGGGCCGAGCCCCGATCTGATCGAACCGATTTGGGAGTACGATCACGTGGTCGGCAAGTCGATTACCGGCGGCCACGTTTATCGCGGCAAGCGATTGCCCGAGCTGGTCGGCGCGTATCTGTACGCGGATTACGTTACGGGCAAGGTCTGGGCGTTGCGGTACGACGAATCGAAAAAGACGGTAATCTCAAATCACTTGATCCCGGGCAACAAACTGCCGGTGATTTCGTTTGGCGAAGACGAAACCGGGGAAGTCTACTTCGCCATCGTCAGTGCGAACGGGCGCGGCCTGTTTCGATTCGAGCGGAAGGAGTCTGCGAAGTGATGGTGACGTGACGGGGCGACATTCCGACCGCCCGGATCATGGTCGCGACGCCGATCTTCGCCGTGCGTTCGGTTTCGGTCGACTCAGACTCCAGCCGCCCCACCTGGGGTGTTCGGGATGCCCGGGAGGACGGATCGGCAATCCACTACCATCCTGCTGCGCAGAGTTTTACTTCACTGGCGTGAGCGTGAAGTCCTTGATGGCCAGCCCGTACTGCGGCGGT
>CAUZJR010000659.1:0-2606 GCA_963580005.1 Planctomycetota bacterium | reverse complement strand
GTGCTCAAGGTCGGCAGCGACTCCAATCGCTGGAACTTCGCCTGCCGGGTCGAAGGCGAACGCCGACCGCGGGCAACCGCACTGTTCAATGGACCCTGGGGCAATCGCTGCCTGTTCAAGGGACTCTCGCACGCCATCCAGGCCATGTTCATCCACCGACGTGAACCGTACCCCGCCGAACGGACTCTGCTGGTCACCGGAGCACTCGACTCGGCCGTCCGCAGCCATCACGCAGGCGGCAAGATGGTCGAAACCCCGCACCTCGACGTTGCCTACACACCCCAGGACTTCTCCGACTTCCGGGAAAACGGACGCAGTTGGAACATCATCACCAAGCACACGCCGCAGCCTCGGAACTTTGAACCCGGAGACCTCAAATTCCTGCAACGCTGATCGGGCAGCCGTCCCTTCAGATCAGATCCGCACAATTCCACAGCCATTCACACCGGAACCGCCACGATGATCAGCACGCCCGCCCGAATTGCGCTGTTCGCACTCATCCTGCTCGCCGCCTCACCGGCCTTCGCCCAGGACAACTACAAGCTCGGCCCCGATTCGATGGTCCAGAAGGGCGTGCCGCAGGGAAAAGTGACTCAGCACAAGTGGACCAGCAAGAAGGTCTTCCCCGGTACGGTCCGCGACTACTGGATCTATGTGCCCAGCCAGTACGACGCCAAGAGTCCCGCGGCGGTGATGGTCTTCCAGGACGGCGGCACCTACGTGAACACCACGCGGTCATTTCGCGCACCGACGGTCTTCGACAACCTGATCCACAAGGGCGAGATGCCGGTGACGATCGGCATCTTTCTCAACCCCGGCTCAATCCCTCCCACCAAGCCCGGTGGCAAGCCGCGGCGGAACCGCAGCTTCGAATACGACACGCTCGGCAGCCAATACGCCCGCTTCCTGCTCGAGGAGATCCTCCCCGCGGTCGGCAAGCAGTACAAGCTGACCGATGACACCCGCTTGCGAGCCATCTGCGGCATCAGTTCCGGAGGCATCTGTGCGTGGACGGTCGCCTGGGAACGCCCCGACCAGTTCAGCAAGGTGCTGAGCCACGTCGGCAGCTTCACCAACATCCGGGGTGGCCATGTCTACCCGGCCCTGATCCGCAAGACCGAGCCGAAGCCGATCCGGATCTTCCTGCAGGACGGCACCAACGATCTCGACAACCTGCACGGCAGTTGGCCGCTGTCGAATCGCCAGATGGCCGCAGCCCTGAAGTTCTCGAAGTACGACCACAAGTTCGTGATGGGCACCGGCGGCCACAACGGACGACACGGAGGCGCGATCATGCCCGAATCGCTGAAGTGGCTCTGGCGCGGATGGAACAAGAAAACGACCGCCGCTGAAGAGCAGAGCAAGTGAGCCCACCCGGCCCGCCTCGCGAAACACCTCCAGACACTCCGCAGGATGCTCCGATGACCCGATCCTCCAACCACACCCCTACCCCTACCCCTACCCTCACCCGGCTCACGTGGACCGTGCTCTTGTGTTGCGGTTCGACCGCCCTGGCCCAGGACATGCCGCTGACCCAGGTGCTGTTGCCCGGCGAGAGTTGGCAGCTGGTGGGCAGCGGGTACCGGTTCACCGAGGGTCCGGCCGTCGATTCGGCCGGCAATGTGTTCTTCACCGACATTCCCAACGACCGCATCCACCGCATCGACGTGGCAACAGGCAAGGTCAGCGTATTTGCCGAGAAGACGGCTCGGACCAACGGCCTGATGTTTGGCAGCGACGGCCTGCTGTACGGCTGCCGCAACGGCGACAAGCAGGTGGTGGCCTACGCCTCCGACGGCACTCACAGCGTCATCGCCAGCGACATCGCCTGCAACGACCTGGTGGTCGGCAGTGACCTCAGGCTGTTTGTCACCGACCCCGGTGGCGGCAAGGTCTGGACCATCGACGCCAAGCGGAACAAGCGGATCGTCGCCGAGGGGATCAGCCCCAACGGAGTCATTCTCTGGCCCGGCGAGGGCACCCTGGTGGTAACCGAACGCAACGATCCTCACCTCTGGACCTACCGCGTCGAACCCGACGGCAGCCTCTCGCATCGTGAACGGTACTACCTGCCACTGAGACTGCTGCCTGGCCGCGATCGGCCCGGTTCCGACGGGATGACGGTCGACACCAGCGGCCGGCTGTATGTCACCAGCTATGCCGGAGTGCAGATGTTCGACCCGACCGGTCGGATGGGTGGTGTGATCGCCAAGCCGCACGGCGGTTCACTGGCCAACGTGGTCTTTGGCGGACCGAAGCGAAACGTGATGTACGTCACCGCTGGCGACCGTGTGTACCGGCGTAAGACCAAAGTCCAGGGCGTGGCGTACTTTCTCAAGTCAAAAGCCCTCAGACGCTGATCCCAGGGCCTCCCTACTCATGCCATTGCGAGTGACCAACGTCCGGCTCCCGGTGACTCTCGACGAAGAGCACATCGGCCCCGAGCTGGCTCGACGCCTGGCCGTCGACCTCGACGACCTCTCGGGCTGGAGAATCCTCAAGAAGAGCCTCGACGGACGCTCGCGCAACAATCTCAAGTTCGTCTATTCGGTGGTCGTCGAGGTGATTGACGAGGAGAACCGGCTCGAGCAGCTTGCTCGTCGCGA
>CAUZJR010000658.1:0-2613 GCA_963580005.1 Planctomycetota bacterium | reverse complement strand
CGCCACCAGGCTCGCACCGGCCACCGCCGCACACACGCTGCCCGGGCACACCAGCTGGATCTACTCGCTGGCCTTCTCGCCCGATGGCCGCACGTTGGCCTCGGGAGGCTGGGACGAGTGGATCCGGTTGTGGGATCTCGAGACTGGAGCCCAGCGGGCGGTGCTGGAAGGACACAAGTCGGAGGTCTATTGCCTGGCCTTTTCGCCCGACGGCAAGATCCTGGCTTCCGGCAGCGCCAACAACTCAAGCGTCGTCAAGCTCTGGGACGTGGCCACCGGAGGCGACCGCACCGAGGTGACCGAACTGACCGAGCTGACAGGTCATGGCAACGTGGTGCACACCCTGGCCTGGTCACCCGATGGCCGCTGGCTGGCCAGTGGGGCCTACGACCGGTCGGTTCGGGTCTGGGACGTGAACGGCAAACCCGCAACTGCGGCTCTGCAGGCCACTCTCGGAGGCTACAACTACAAGCTGTACTCGGTCCTGTTCGCTCCCGACGGCCAGACCCTCCACACCGCCCAGGCCGACAAGGTCACTCGCAGTTGGAACCTGGCGGCCTGGGACGCCAAGGGTGCCCGGGAACTCGCCTTGGAGCCCGACGGCAAGACCGACCTGACCAAGCCCACGGTCGTCTCGGTCGATCCCTCCTGGGTGCACGCCACGGCCTTTTCACCCGACGGTCGACTGCTGGCCTGTGGCTACGGACAGCACCAACCTGATCGCAGCGTGGTCGGTCATGTCGAGATCCGCGACGTCGCCAGCGGTCGCGTGGTCACCGAACTGCTCGGGCACAAGAACTTCGTCCACTCGCTCGCCTTCAACTCCGATGGCTCCCGGTTGCTGACCGGAGGCTGGGACGGGGAGCTTCGCACGTGGAACGTCGCCACCGGCGAACCCGTCACGCAAACACCCGCTCACGACACACCCATCCTGGCCGTCGCGTTTTCACCCGACGGCAACACACTGGCCTCGGCCGGCTACGACCAGCTGGTACGGACCTTTTCGCTGTGACGCGCTGTGACAAAACCGCCTCGAGACAGCGTTCGTGTTGTCTCGGGCAGCTTTCTTCCGATAATGATCCTGTGGTGTCGCTCGATTCGTGAGAATCGAGGCATCAACTGACGGCGTCCCGGTTTTAATGAATTCACCTACGATCGAACCGTCATGCTGAACATCCTCGGACCCCAATCCCGATTCTGCGACGGCCTGTCTCGCCGCAGTTTCCTGTCGATCGGCAGCCTGGCGATGGGCGGCCTGGGATTGCGAGAGGTGTTGGCGGCCGAATCGATCCAGGGCGTCTCGCGGCCTCACAAGGCCACGATCATGATCCTGCTGCCCGGCGGTCCGCCTCACCTGGACATGGTCGACCTGAAGCCGACGGCACCCTCTGGGATCCGTGGCCCGTTCCAGCCGATCAACACCAACGTGCCGGGGATCGACCTGGGCGAGACGATGCCTCGGACCGCGGCGATCATGGACAAGATGGCGATCGTCCGCTCGCTCTATGGTGGGCTCAACGACCACAACATCCACATCAACCTCACCGGCTGGGAAACTCACCCCCAGATGGGCGACAGCCCGCACCGGCCCGGTTTCCCGATTGGAGGCTGGCCGTCGCTGGGGGCGGTGGTGTCGAAGGTCAGCGGTCCGGTCACCCCCGCGCTGCCGGCCTTCATCAGCCTCTCGCCTCCCAACGCCGAATCGACCACCCGGGCCAGCCTGAACCAGTCGGGGTTCCTGGGCATCGGTCATGCGGGGTTCGAGACCAATCGCAGGAAGCGGGACGACATTGTCTACAAGTCGGGGGTCTCCAAAGAGCAGGTAACCTCCGACGCCGAGAGCGCCGCCGACATCACCCTGAAGGGCATTTCGCTCGATCGCCTCGGCGACCGCAAGCTGCTGCTGAAGTCGTTCGACCGGTTCCGCCGCGACGCCGACTCGCGAGGCGTGATGGACGGCATGGACACGATCACAAGGCAGGCCTTCGGTATCCTGACCTCCAGTCGACTGGCCAACGCCCTGGACTTCCGGGCCGAATCGGCCGAACTGGTCCGCCGTTACGGGATTTCCGACGCCGCCAAGCCGGTACATGGCGGCACCGAACTGCTCAAGCAGTTCCTGATCGCCACGCGGCTGGTCGAGGCCGGCTGCCGCTGCGTGACGCTCGCCTTCAGCCAGTGGCCACTGGAACGGATGAGCCGTGGCGGGTTCAACTGGGACTGGCACAAGGAGAACTTCCTCAACGTCAGGGCCACCGTTCCGATGCTCGACATCGGACTCTCGGCAATGGTCGAGGATCTGCACGCCCGCGGACTGGCCGACGACGTGTCGGTGGTGGTCTGGGGTGAGTTTGGCCGTACACCTCGAATCAACTCCAAAGCCGGACGAGATCACTGGCCCAACGCCAACATGTGCATCATGGCCGGCGGCGGCATGCGGACCGGGCAGGTGATCGGTTCGACCAACCGGCTGGGTGAAGTGCCCAAGGACCGGCCGGTGCATTACCGCGAGGTCTTCGCTACGCTCTACCGCAACATGGGGATCGACCCCGAGACGCTGACCCTCGAAGACCTGCGAGGCCGCCCGCACTACGTCGTCGATCAGAGAAAACC
>CAUZJR010000657.1:0-2614 GCA_963580005.1 Planctomycetota bacterium | reverse complement strand
TATCCTCACATCGACATGAACGAGCGGGGCCGTGAAGCGATCGGTGTGCTGGAGTCGATCATCCGGGGCGAGGTGACTCCGGTGCAGGCCTTCCGTCAGCTGCCTCTGATTACGATGCCTCCGATGCAGTGCACGTTGCGGGACCCGATGAGCGGTCTGATCCAGCGGCTGCATGCTCTTGAGGAGGATCCGGGCGTGGTGACCGCCACGATCGCGATGGGATTCCCATTTGCCGACATCACCGACGCGGGGGTGACGGTACTGGTGACGGCCAACGGTGACCAGGAGTTGGCCGAGCGTCGGGCCGACGAGTTGGCCGGCTGGGTGTGGGAGTTGCGGGACGAGTTGCAGCCGAAGTTGACGACGATCGAGGAGGCGATGCGGTTTTCTCGAGAGGAGTCCGAAGGCCTGGTGATCCTGGCCGACGGTTCGGACAACCCCGGCGGCGGGGCCCCTTGTGACGGGACGGTCGCGTTGTCGGCGATGATCGCCGCAGACTTCCAGGGCGGTGTGGTGGGTGTGCTGTTTGACCCCGAGACTGCCGAAAGGGCTCACGAACTGGGTGAAGGGGCCGAGGCGGAGTTTCGGATCGGCGGCAAGACCGACTCGATGCACGGGGACCCGGTGGTGACCACGGCTCGGGTCAAGCGGCTGGGCGACGGTCGGTTCACGTTTGCCGGTCCGATGAAGCGGGGCTGTCCGGGTGACCTGGGGCTGATGGCGGTGCTCGAGGTGGGTGGTGTCGAGGTGGTTGTGGCCAGCCGGCGGATGCAGTTGCTCGATACCGAGATGGTGCGGATTGTCGGAGTCGATCCTTCGGAGAAGCGGTTGCTGGTGGTCAAGAGTGCCGTACACTTCCGGGCCGACGTGGGCCCGTTGGCCGAGACGATTTTCGATGCGGATACGCCGGGGATCCACCGTCCGGACTTCTCGTGCTTCGACTACAAGCAGATCCGGCGGCCGATCTACCCGCTGGACGCCGAGCTGGGTTCCCAGGCCCTGTTCGGGCGGAGCGACTGAATGCGTCGCTACCTGCCGTTGGTGTGCCTGGCGTTGTTGCACACGGTGGTCGACACCAGTGCGCTGTTGGTGTCACCGCTGTGGGACCGGATCACGGTGGAGTGCGGCCTGGTGGGGATCAGCCTGGTCGCGGTGATGCTAGCTCATTCGATGCCGACGTCCCTGTCGCAGGGCGTGTTCGGGTTCCTCCGCGAGCGGCGGCGGATGCGAATTCTGCTGTTGATCGGCCCGGTGGTCGCGGCGATCTGTCTGACCTCGGTGGGGTTGGTCGCTGCGGAGGGTCGTGTGGGCTGGTTGTGCGTGCTGTTTGTTGTGGGTGGCGTGTCGGTGGGTGCGTTTCATCCCGAAGCGGCTGTGCGGGCCGGGACACTGTTGCCCGAGAACCGCACTCGGGGCCTGTCGATCTTCATGCTGGGCGGGTCGTTGGGGCTGTCGCTGGGTCCGTTGCTCAGTGGCCTGGTGGTGGATCTCTGGGACCTGCAGGGGTTGCTGTACCTGATGCCCGGCATGGTGCTGGTGATCCCGCTGCTGTACTGGGGGACGAGTCGCAGCGAGAGTGCCGGGTCGGTCGAACCTGTGGCGAAGGCAGCGGGTCCACGGCCGAGCTTGGCCGAGATGTTCGATGGACGGCTGGGGTTGGCCTTGGGCTTGCTGCTGGTCTGTTCGTGCCGGCTGGTGCCCAACATGGGCATGAGCAAGGTGATGTCGTTTGCCCTGGCCGACCGGGGGTTTGATGAGCGCTCGATCGGCATGGTTCAGTCACTGTTCCTGGTCTCGGCTAGCGTGGGTATGACCCTGTTGGCGATGGCATTTCCGGCCGGCTGGGAGCGTCGCTTCATGGTGGTGTGCCCGCTGTTGGGACTGCCGCTGCTGGCGGTGTGGGCCTGGGAGGGATGTCCGACCTGGTTGTTGATCAGCGTGCTGGTGCCCACGGGCCTGGTGTTGTGGGGCACGACCCCCACGATGGTCTCGTATGCTCAACAGATCTTCCCTCGCGGAGCCGGAGTCGCCTCGGCGATCACGATGGGGTTGGCCTGGGGGGGCGGCGGATTGATCGAGGCACCCTTCACCGCCTACTTCCGGGACATCGGTCGCCCTCAGTTGGCCGTCTGGGCCTTTCTGCCATTTGTGGCGATCGCGGGCCTGAGTGCGATGTGGCTGCCGGCTGCCGGTGCTGTCGGTGAGGCTGCCGTTGGGGAGGGCGATCACGAAAAACCTGAAACAGGTTCTTGACAATTGAAACCGTCGAGGTAGCATCGTCCCCGTTGTCGTTCGCAAGGACGCGAGTGACTCCGACGGCAGGACGCCGTCGCGAACCAAGGAGCAAGGGAATGCCAGCTTTCGCCCAACGGCTGCTGCCGTTGACGTGCCACGGATCACGTGACGTGATTTCGTCGCCCAGGGGCTGCGCATCCCTTACCACTCGCCGAGGAAACTCGGCGTTGAATCACAGAGAGGACTCGCGGTCCAGGATGGACCACGAGTGGGATAGGGCCAGCCGGCGATGTTCGTTGGCTGGTGACGATTGGCAGTGCACAAGGACGTGCACGGTTTCAGGAAGGAACCTGGTTGATGAGTGGAAAAGCGTGGATTG
>CAUZJR010000656.1:0-2617 GCA_963580005.1 Planctomycetota bacterium | reverse complement strand
GGCGACGGCGATCAGCAGCACCAGTCCCACGAAGCGGTAAAGCCCTCGCTTCGCCTCGATCTCGCCCCCCAGCATCCTCAGCCACAGCATGTTGAACAGGATGTGCAGGATGCTGAAGTGGAGGAAGATGGGAGTCACCAGTCGCCAGAATTGGCCTCGGACGATCTTGCCGACACCGCTATCGGGCGGTTTGTATTCGTCGTCCCTTGTGACGGCATGTTGGATGTGCAACCAGGCGCGAGAGAGGTTGTAGGTGGGCACATAGACACCGTCGGCTCGCTCTTCGACATCGACGATGGTCAACTGGTTCATCACCGGTTCGTAGGCCATCTTGAATTCGAGTGCTCCCTTGTCGCGGTCGAAGCCGCGGACGCACAGGGCGGTGGCCAGAACGGAGAGTCCGATCAGGACCATCGTGGCCCGGCAGCGTCGCCACGGCGTCATCATCCACGGCTGGCCGGCCGCGGCTGGCCGATCAGGGACTCGTTTGGGCTTTACCGGCCGGGCACGCTGCTGGGCTTCGACCGCCTCTTCGGCCAACCGGTAGCGGTCGGCCCCGGGCTCGGCCACGAATTCCTCGAGTTGCGTCTTGGCCGATCCGACCTGGTCCTCGTCGTGGACCCAGATCACCCACAGACCGTCTTCGGACTCAATGTCTGTCGCCACATCACTGGCGAGCAGCCACGCCCGGAATCTCCGGGCAGCAGCCTGATCGGGCAAGCTTCCAATCTGTCTCATGTGCAGGGCAGTTTCAGGAGAGGTCGAGGGCGGGGGCGGGGCAGTTGGGTGTAGGGCTAGACGTGCAGTTCGACGAGGTCCTTGTCACAGAGCACGTGTTCACATCCGACACTCTGGCCGTCGTGGACGCCATGGCCCCAGATCCGTGCGAACTTGAGGTTGCTGGCCAGGTCGCGGTGCACCTGCAATGCCAGGTCCTCGATTGTACCGTCTCGCGGAACCGTGAAGGGTGCTTCGAAGTCGGCCGGCCGGCCGGGTCGCTTGGTGTAGACGCGGACAACATCGAGCGTGTTGTAGATGGTACCCCGGAGTTCTTCGCGGGAGGAATCCTCGTCGAGTTCGACGTGAAGGGTCTCGAAACCAGGCCCGATCAGTTCCTCGAGCAGCTCGACTCTTGACCTGGCATCAGCATCGGTTGCGCGGGTCACGACCAGCAGGGTCTTGATGTGCACGATGCTGAAGTCGTCGTCTTCGAACCCGGTGTGATCCGAGAGTCGTGTCTTTCGTTCTGAGAACTGTTCAATGACGGTGGCGGTCTCATCGGGTGCGTCGTCGCTGCTGCCGTCAAAGAGCAGCAGGACCAGGTCGGCGGCTCGGACGAGGCCGGTCAGGTAGGGTTCGATGTGCGCATCGGTCACCGGGGGCGTGTCGATCAGCTGCACGGTGACATCCTCCCAGGGCATCATCGCCGGCAGCGGTTCCCGGGTGGCGAACGGGTAGTCGGTCACCTCGGGGCTGGCGTTGGTCAACTCGTCAACCAGTCGACTCTTGCCCGAGTTGGGTGCTCCGACCAGTACGACCTGTCCGGCACCCTGTCGTGGGAACCTGTAGCTGGGGCCGCTCTTCCTGGTGGTCGTCTCGGCGTCACACTCGGCACGTGCTTCCTTGAGTCGCCGGCGGAGATCGGCCTGCAGTCGGTCGGTCCCCTTGTGCTTGGGGATGATCGAGAGCATCTGTTGCAGGCACTCGACCCGTTCCTCGGCCGAGCCCGCGCGGCGGTAGGCGTCTTCGGCCTTCTGATATTGGGGCGTGAGATTGGCAGGCATGCTGGGGGCGGGCCGGGAATGGGCCGAGGGTGGGCCGGGGTGGGCCGGGGTGGGCCGGGGGTGGCTCATTGTATCGACGCGTCGTCCTGCCCGAAACGACCGACCACCAGCACCGGCCAGCAGCCCAGTCCGGCCACCGACCCGATGTCGCTGTCGTCTCCGACCAGCACCAGGCCACTCTCGGCGGGCAGCTCCGAGAAGTCGACGTCGCCCGGGTGACGCCACTCGTGTTCGGTTGTCCAGTCGAGACGGCCGGGACCTCGCGATGAGGCGGGCTGTTCGAACGGGTCGTCGCCGAGCAGCTTGGAGCGAGTGCGGTAAACGACCGGTCGCGCTCCCCGGCCGATCAGCCAGTCGCGAGAAATGGCCAGCCCGAACGGTTCGAAGTCCCAGCGGCCACGGTGAGCGCGAAAAATGCGGCGGGTGGCGAGTTGCCCGAGCGGGCAGGCGGTGAAGCTGACCGCCGGAGAGGCTCCCCGGACCGGCCGGGAGACCGCCCGCAGACGACGCTCGATCAGGATCCGCCGCAGGGTCGCCCCGACAGAGTGGTCCGCAGTGGCCCGGCCCAGGATCAGGTCGTCCAGGTAGTCCTCGGTTGACTGGCCCGGCCAGGCAGCGGAACACTCACGGGTGCAATGGACCAGCCAGTCGTCCGAGTCGATCTCGTGGCGAGTCGCCAGGCGGACCGACGAGCGGCCAGGCTGAGGTGCCTCCAGGGCCTGGACCCGAGGAAGAAACCGGTGGGCTCCGAGTGACTCCCATCGGGAGGCGATCGGAGTGGGAACCAGTGAGTCGAGTCCGGACACGTAGAGCCTGTGACGCTGGCCTTCAGG
>CAUZJR010000655.1:0-2630 GCA_963580005.1 Planctomycetota bacterium | reverse complement strand
CCGGGTCGCTGAGGCCCAGGGCCCGGCAACTCGCCTTCGGTCATCCCCAGACGGCCCTCGCGATGCTCGAACTGGTCGACCGTGGCCAGGTGAAAGCCAAGACGATCGACGTGGTCGAGTTGCGGGCCCTGGCCGTGCACAGGGATCCGCGGCTGGTCAAACTGATCAAGAAGCACTGGGGCCGGATCACGGCGGGGACGGCCGAGGAGAAGCTGGCCACGATGCGACGCTTCAAGAACGACCTGCGGGCCGGCGGCGGCCGGGTGCAGGCGGGTCGCGAGCTGTTCAAAAAACACTGCGCGGCGTGTCACAAGCTGTTCGGTGAAGGTGGCAAGCTCGCACCCGACCTGACCATGACCTCCCGCAAGGACCTCGACGCGTTGCTGGTCAACATCGTCGATCCCGGGGCGGTGATCCGACGAGATTTCCTGGCGTCGGTGATTGTCACAAAGAGCGGTCGGTCGGTGACCGGCCTGGTCGTCGATCGCAAGGGCGACGACCTGAGCGTGGCCGATGCCAAGGGCAAGATCGTACGCGTGCCGAAGTCGGATATTGAAATCGAACGAGTCTCGGACACGTCGGTGATGCCCGAGCGATTGTTGGAGCAACTCTCTCCGCAGCAGTTGCGTGACCTAATGGCCTACCTGCAGAAGTGAATCGACTCATGACCAATCCCTATCTGACCCGTCGCCAATTCCTGGCCTCCACCACCGCAGCCACCGCAGCCACCGCAGCCACCGCAGCGAACCTGGCTGCTCCGGCACTTGCCGCTCCACCACCCGCCAAGGCACAAATCGCCCTGACGCTCGACCTGGAAATGAGTCGCCATTATCCGCGACGGGGGCTCACCGAGTGGGACTACCAGAAGGGGAACCTCGACAAGGCGACCAAGGCGTACTCGCTGAAGGCCGCCCGGGTGGCTCACGACCGAGGAGCCAGGATCCACTTCTTCTGCGTCGGTCGAGTGCTCGAGCAGCCCGACGTGGGGTGGTTGAAGGAGATCATCGAGATGGGTCACCCGGTGGGCAATCACACCTACGACCACATCAATGTCCACGCCACCGATCCGAAGCAGACGCAGTTTCGGTTTCAAAGGGCACCGTGGCTGTTGCGGGGCCGGACGGCCAGGCAGGTGATCGAGCAGAACATTGCCACGACCAGCCTGGCAATGAAGACCCGGCTGGGCATCTCGCCCAACGGGTTCCGGACCCCCGGTGGCTTCTACACCGGGCTGAAGGGCCGCAAGGATCTCCAGCAGATGATGCAGCAGCTGGGCTTCAAGTGGATCAGCTCGATCTACCCGCGGCATCTCTCGGGCAAGCCGAAGCAGAAGCCGGGGCCGGAAGTGTTCAATTCGATCATCGCCGCCCAGCAGAAGGCTCAGCCGTTTCGGTATCCCACCGGGCTGATCGAGATCCCGATGAGCCCGATCAGCGACGTGACGGCCTTTCGGGCTCACTACTGGAAGCTCGAGTATTTTCTGCAGGGGGTGAGGCTGGCGGTCGAGTGGGCGATCCAGGAGCGGAGGGTGTTCGATTTCCTGGCCCATCCGAGTTGCCTGGTGGTTGAGGATCCCGAGTGTGAGACGATCAAGATGGTCTGCGATCGTGTGAAGCAGAGTGCCGACCGGGCCGAGATCGTGGGCTTGGACCAGATCGCCAAGCGGGTCAAGTAGCGGGCACAAAGGACAGCGGCATAAAACCGCCTCGCACCGCAACGCAAACCAGTCCGGTCCGCCTGCGGCGGAACAGACTTGGTGGTGCGCTCATCCAGATTCTGGTCCACTATCATGCATCGACGTTTGCTCACACGTCCTTTCAACAGGCCAATGACCCATGACCATGCCGCTCCGACTCGTCGTCCTGATCGTCGTCCTGCTCGCCCTGTCCACCTCGGCCCAGGCCCAGTTCAAGGACGGCAACAAGGAACTTGGCATCACACCCGGCGGCAAGGCCGCGTTTGTCGACTACAACAACGACGGCTGGATCGATCTCTTCGCAGGCCAGCTGTGGAAGAACGAGGGAGGCAAGAAATTCGTCTTGGCCAAGGACTCGAAGGCGCCCGGTGGTGAGGTGATCTGGGGTGATTTCGACAACGACGGACATGTCGACGTGTTCCAGTTCACCGGTGCCGGCTCGCTGCACCGCAACAAGGGTGACGGGACGTTCGAGCAGGTCGAGTTCCCCAAGCTGCCGACGATCAACTCACGCGGAGCAGCCTGGCTCGACATCAACAACGATGGCCTGCTGGATCTCTACGTTGGTGGCTACGAGATCTGGACCAAGACGGTGCACCCCGATGCGATCTACATCAATCAGGGCAAAGGCAAGTTTGCCAAGCACTGGCAGAGCAAGGACGGGAACTACTCGGCTCGGGGCGTCACGGCCGGAGACTTGAACGAGGACGGATTTGTAGATGTCTATGTGTCGAACTACCGATTGCAGCCCAACCACCTGTGGCAGAACGCGGCCGGAGGCAAGGGACTCTTCAAGAACGTGGCGATGGACGTGGGGGCGGCCGGTAAGCCGTCGCAGGTGATCAACTACACCGGCGGCATCCGGTACCCCGTTTGTGGTCACACGATCGGTTCGGCCATCGGCGATCTCGACAGCGACGGGCACCTCGATATC
>CAUZJR010000654.1:0-2634 GCA_963580005.1 Planctomycetota bacterium | reverse complement strand
ACGGTCACTTTTGGCAAGGACCTGGTCGATGCCTACTGGAAGACGGAGATCCTGGACGCGTATTGTCGGATCCTGCTGTTGGCCAAGCAGCTGGGCAACGTGAACTACTTCGACGAGCGTCAGACTCGCGAATTGCTCGACTTGAAACAGCGGCTGGGTTTTGACGACCCACGTTTCCACAACGAGGATTGTGACCTGTGCGGCAACACGGCGTTTGTCGAGGGATACGGCGGTCAGCTTCCGGCTCAGAAGGCGTTCCCAGTGGCTCCCACGTTCCCCGGCTACCTGCAGGATCCGGTGACGTCCGATGCGGCCGGGACCGGTGGAGGATCGGCTGGGCCCGTGGAGGAGTCTGCCAAGGAATCTGCCGAGGAGTTGGTCTCGGCGATCACCGACCGGGTGCTGGCGGCCCTGTCGCAGTAGTCCGCACTGGCCTGGCCAAGTTGTTGGCGGGCCCGGAGAGACCCAAGAGATGACCGATTTGCCTCTCAAGTCGCTTGACCGCAAGCTGGCCGCGATTGCCGCGGATCCTGCGGGCAGCCGCGAGTTCATTCTGGCCGATGCCAAGGACGCCGACATGGCGTTTGGGATGGGCGCACCGGGTCGGTCTCCGGAGCGTCACGACAGCGAACTGATGTTCCGATCGCTGGGTGAGTACCGCGAGATGATGCGGCAGATTGTCGCGGAGGGACTGGTCGACATCATGCTGATGTCGGCGTCGACGAACGAGGAGTTGACGATCTGCGAGCGGATTTTTGACGGCACCGAGGTAACCGCGGCGGTACGGGCCAACGATACGACTGACATCCATGTCGTGCGGGGCGGTCGGATTCACGAGGCGGCCTCGAAGCCGTTCCGCAGTGCTTCGATCGACCACATCCAGTGTGGTCACCTGGATTGCGAGACTGGTGAGCGGAGCAGTGGAGCGGATCTTGGTCTCTACTCGGTCACCTTTACCAACAACCGGGACGACGATCTCGAGACGATCGAGGCCTACCGGGTCTTCCGTGACGAGGCCGAGCGCAAGGGATTCCGGCATTTCCTGGAGGTGTTCGATCCCAACCTGGCCGATTGCGTGGCGGCGGACTTGCTGCCGGGTTTCATCAACGACCTGATCGCTCGCACCCTGGCCGGTGTCACCCGTTCGGCACGACCGTTGTTCCTGAAGATGGTCTACCACGGTCCGCAGGCGACCGAGGAGTTGGTCAACTACGATCCGAGCCTGGTGATCGGCATCCTGGGTGGCTCGTCCGGCACGACCCTGGATGCGTTCCAGTTGATCCACGAGGCCCAGAAGTACGGAGCGCGGGTGGCTCTGTTTGGTCGCAAGATCAACAATGCCGAGAACCAGCTGGCGTTTGTGCGGTTCCTGAGGCTGATTGTTGACGGGGTACTGGATCCGCAGGAGGCAGTTCGGGCCTACCACTCGGTGCTCGAAAAACTGGAGATCCGCCCTCGTCGTTCACTCCAGGACGACCTGGTGCTGGAGACGGGCGTGATGAGTTACGGCGGCAGCGAGTCGACGACGATCAGCCTGCCGGCATCGGCATCGAAGAGCGATCCGGATTCCGCTGAAGCGGACGAGCCGGACGAGCCGGACGAGCCGGACGAGCCGGACGAGCCGGACGAGCCGGACGAGCCGGACGAGGCTGATGACTCGCCGGATTTCTCGGCGATGACATCCGAGGAGCGGTTGTCGTATCATCGCAGCCGTCTGGCCAACCTGCTGGGTCCGTAGCCAGCGACCCCGTGTCCGACCCGTCCTGAAGCCTCTGCCAATGACCGAAGATTGGGACGACGGTTCGAGTTGGGACGAGGGCGACTGGGACGACGACGGCCCGTCCGAGACGGTGACCTGTCCCTCGTGTGGCGAGGACGTTTACGAGGAGTCCGAGCAGTGTCCTTCGTGCGGCGAGTGGATCACGTCGTTCCATTCACCGTGGCAGGGCAAGTCGACCTGGTGGATCGTGCTGGGGGCCCTGGGAGTCGTGGCGACGATCCTGGCGTTGAGCGGCCTGTTCTGAGTCGGCTGGCTGCTATGCGGCTGCTGAAGAGGGTGCTGCGGCGAGGGGGAATCGGAGCGTGAAGCGGGTGCCTCGTCCCACGGCGCTTTCGACGCGGATCCGCCCCTGGTGCGACTCGATGATCTCGCGGCACAGAGACAGTCCCAGCCCGGTGCCGCCCTGTCCCTGGCTGTCGGCGTCCTTGGTCGAGAAGAACGGATCAAAGATGCGAGCGAGGGTTTCGGGGGGCATCCCGCCACCGGTATCAGCCACCATGATCTCGGCCATCTGGTCATCGGTGTTGTGAGCCACCGAGATTGTCAGCTGGCCTCCGTCGTGCATGGCCTGTCGAGCGTTGATGATCAGGTTGAGCAGCACCTGCTGGACCTGGCTGGTATTGATGGCGGCAAAGACGCCGTCCTGGAGTTGGGTGTCGAGTCCGACGCGGTGTTTCTGCAGGTCTTTTTCGACGAGCAGCAACAGGTCGGTGACCAGTTCGGCCAAGTCGATCGGTTCGTGACGATCGCCGCTGTTTCGAGCGTAGGAGAGCATGCCGGTGGTGATTTTCGCGGCCCGTTGTCCGGCGGCCAGGATCTTGGTAAAGGCCTTTTCCCGAGTCGCCTCGTCGGTC
>CAUZJR010000653.1:0-2639 GCA_963580005.1 Planctomycetota bacterium | reverse complement strand
CGATGCCTGGGTCTACTTCCAGACCATCCAGGAGCCCGGTCCCGTCCGAGAAGCACTCGACAAAGTCTCGGCCAGCGACGAAGACTACGAGCGGACTGAAGAACTGATCAACGTGGCACTCTACGAAGGAGCCCACCCGGTCAAGGGACTCGAACTGATGCTCAACTCCCACGGCACCTGCAACACGATCACCGCGCTCGATCAGCAGATCATGCAACTGCCGCCCGAGGATCGCCGCGCCTCGGCACAACTGCTCGTCAAACAACTCTACGGTGACCTCTGCCATACGCTCAATTCCGAGGTCACTCAGCGACTGCCGATGATCGAGCCGTCCGAGAACCTCAGGGAACTGATCTCCGGTGACCGCGAATGGCTGTTCGCCGAGGGCAACTACCACATCGATGTCTCGCACCTGAGCTCCGTCGTGCGATTCGCTCGATCACTGGAAAACGACAGCCCCGAACTCGCCCAGGCCCTCGAACTGGCCGAGTACGGAGCACGGCTGGACCAGCAGTTTCAGTATCCGGGTGAGGCTCCCTTCGGCGACTTCTACACCGCGCACGGCCACTTCCTGAGAGCACTGCTCGACGACGGTCGCGACGAAGCCATCACCTACTTCCAGGGACAACTCGAAGCCGAGGCCGATGAGGAAGACAAACAGCTGATCGCCTATGTGGTCGTGGACCTGCTGAAACGAATCGGGCGGATGGACGAAGCGATCGACCTGGCCGTCACTCACCTGGCACACCTCGACGAATCTACCGGGTTCAGCTTCGCCGAGTTCTGCCAGGTCGCCGGACGACTGGACCTGCTCCGCGACTCGGCACGAGACCGAGGCGACCTGGTGACCTGGGCCGGCGCCCTCATTGGTGACACCGGCGGAGACACCGGCGGAGACGGGAACGCCGAAGCTGCAGCCGATTGACTCTACGGCCCACTCCCGCCATGACTGCCTTTGACTCCGACTTCCTGCGTCACAACCAGGCGGCGTGGAACCGGATGGTCCAGGCAGGCAGCCAGTTTGCCCGGGTGGCCACCGATGAAGAACTCGCCGATCCGCTGAAAGTGCTCGACGGACGTGGCTGGCTGCCCGCCAGCGTCGAAGGACTCGACGTGCTGTGCCTGGCTGCCGGAGGCGGCTGGCAGTCCATCCTCTATGCCGCCGCTGGGGCCCGGGTGACTGTCGTCGACATCAGCGACCAGATGCTGGCCATCGACAGCCGGGAAGCCGAACGACGCCGGCTCGCCGTTGACGTGGTCAATGCCTCCATGGATCAACTCTCACCGCTCAGAGACGAGGCCTTCGATATCGTCCACCAACCCGTCAGTTCCTGCTACGTCGCCTCACTGCAACCGGTGTTTGGCGAGGTCGCTCGAGTGCTCCGCGACGGGGGACTCTACGTCAGCCAGCACAAACAACCCGCCAGCCTCCAGGTCTCACACCGCGACCGCCGCGACCGATACGTGCTGGGAATCGAGTACTTCCATGAAGGTCCGCTGCCGGAAGTGCCCGACCAGTCCTACCGCGAGGACGGGACACTCGAATTCCTGCACCGGTGGGAACAACTCGTGGGGACCCTCTGCCAGGCCGGATTCGTGATCGAAGACCTGCGTGAACCGCTGAGAGCCGATCGTACGGCCCAACCGGGCGACTTCAGGCATCGCGGACGCTTCATTCCCCCCTACGTCAGACTCAAGGCCCGACGAAAACCGCGCGCCGAAGCCCGCAGCAGCACGCCGCTGTGGACCCCCGACTCGTAAACCGCAGCCGACTGCGACCGGTACGACCTGCGCATTCGAAAAAGTCGACCTATTTTCCCAAATCTGCGCATTTGGAATTCAGGGTCGCCGCCGGGAGAACCGATTCTAGCTGGCAGGAGGCAATCGTCGGGACACTCCTCTTGACGTGTTCCGGCAACTTTGCCATACACCCCCGCCACCATCCATGAATGGACTCGCCTGACCGGGCCTGTGGTACGGACGCCACGGTTGGCCGTTTCGGCCGATCCCCGATCAGGTATTGCCAAAGCAAAGGAGTGTTTCGGTCGTGACTAGACTCGCATTTCTACTCGTTGCCACTATCCTCTTGGCCGCTCAGCCGGCCACAATCCTGGCCCAGGACGCGAACTCAGCGTCGAAGCCGCACAAGATCGCGCTGATCGATATCAGCAAGGTCCTTAAGAACTACAAGAAAGTCGATGCCCTGCGGGCTGAGATCAAGGCCGAGATCGCCAAGAGCGAACCTCACCGCACGTCCATTGGCAAGAAGCTCGAAACACTCAAGAAGCGGCTCGGGTCGGGCAGCCTCGAGCCCGGGAGTGCCAAGGCCGCCGAGCTCGAGCAACAGGCCGACAGCCTCAAGGCCGAACTCGTCGTCTTTAACAAGAACGAGCGTAAGAGAATCCTGCGTCGGGAAGCTCAACTGCTCAAGACGATTCACGGCGAGATCAAGGGTGTCGTCAAACGTGCGGCCGACGCTTGGGGCTATACCCTGGTGCTGAGGTTCAACAGTTCGTCCACCGAGGCCACCACGCCCAACAGCGTTGTCGGAGAACTGCAGAGGCAGGTGGTCTACCACCGTGCCGAGGACGACATCACCAAGCCGGTGATCGAATTCCTCAACAAGCAGTTTCTCAAGC
>CAUZJR010000652.1:0-2640 GCA_963580005.1 Planctomycetota bacterium | reverse complement strand
GCCGGCGTCTATCGCCAGCTCGCTCGGCAACTTGGTCCGACGTACGGCCGGACCGTATTCGAGGTGATAGCGTCGACCCGGCTCGGCGAGGAAGTCGATGGTCAGCCAGCGAATGCTGCTTGCGGCGGCGTCCCAGGTCGCCGTCACCCGCGACTGCAGCAGCTGTTCCTGGCCCCGGTCGTCGACCAGCCGGCATCGCAGGGGGTCTCTCAGACCACCCCGGGGAAAGGGCACACCGGTGGTCACCGGCCACGTCACGCTGCGACCAGCAATCGCCTCGTCGATGACAAGTGGCACGCGGGTCGGCGCGGCAGAGACCGACGCCGGCACGAGCCACACGGCAACCCACACCGCAGCCACCGACTTCAAAATCCCCGTCATCGTAAGACTCCCGGTTCCTCGCCGCCGGCGACCCACCGTTTCATATCAAACCACCGGTTCAGCCAGACTCGAAATGGTGCCATCAGCACACAGATCAGGATGCCGGCCACGATGATCGGCGGCTGAGGCCCGATGGCCAGGCCCCAACCGATTCCGCAGACGACCACCGCCGGGCGAATCAGCGTCAAGGGGCCGAAGGCGACCGTGCTGGTCATCGAGCGGATGTCGACCGAGGGGATGGCCCGTACGGCGAAGAAGGCCAGGATGATCGCCGCGTAGACCGCAAACACCTGCACCATCCGGTCACCAACGGCGACCATCTGCTCCATCGCCAACCGGGGATCATCCGAGATCTTCAAGGCAGCGGCCAGGATCAGCAGCCCCACGACACAGGCCACCTGCCCCCAGCCGATTCCGTGGATCATCGCCTTGAGATAGTAGGACCTCTTGTTGATCCGAGCGTCACGACCCGAGGCGGCACACACGCCACTGAACATCGCGTCCAGCGTCGCCAGCACGTACAACGAGATCGCGGTCCCACTCATGCCAGCGTCCCCAGTCTTCCGGATCGACGTCCCAGGGTGTGACGAAACGCCTCACTCACCTCCGGTCGCAGTCCCATCAGCGTGTGGAACACTCGAGGAATCGGCAACTTCCAGACATGAGTGCCATACATGCCGCTGGCGAATGAGGTCTGGCGAGCCGCATCGACCAGGGTCGTCGCGCTGTGGGCTCGTCGGGCCGAGATGACTCCGTCGTGACACGAGAGCGGCTCACGCATCCGGATGTAGTGAAACGCCCACGCCCCGGGCCGCGACAGTGGTGACGGCTGGAAGTCGTAATGTGCAAACGCCTGCGTGCCCAGCTGGTCGTGCTCACACAGAAACTCCGCCAGGCCCCCTCCCTGAACATGGTGCAGGACGCCCGTCGAAAGATACATCGTCGCCGGTTGGTCCATGGCGAACGCGTTGACCACCTCGAAGCGGCACTCCAGCCGCTCGGCCGTGCTCAACCGCTGGGCCTCCTGGACAAGGGCCTCGTTGTAATCCACCCCAATCAGCTCGACGTCCCGACCGAAGTCACCTCGAGCCGCCAGCCAACGGATGACATACCCGGTGCCGCAGCCGATATCGACAATGCGATAGGGTGTCGGAATCCCGCACTGCCGGAAGGCGGCCAGCATCGCGTGCAGCAGCTCGCTCACCCGTTGACCGTGCTGGAACTCCTCCGATAACCGCTGCATCTCGCAATGCACCCGGATCAGCAGCCGGTCGACTTCATGCGGATCGAGCACGCCACCGCTGACGGGCATCCCGGCCACGATCCGTGCCGCCCGGTGATCACCCACGCTCCGAAACCGCTCGACCAACTCGGCCTGCAGCACCGGCCGACGTGCCATGGTCGCCGGGTCGAAATCGACGATCAGGTCCGAGATCTCCAGCAGTTGGGGACGTGATCGCTCACCGATTCCCACCGCAGAGTCCATCACGACACCTCGGTGGGCAGGGTCAGCGAGGTCCAGATCATCACTGCCGAGCGTGCCGTCCACATCCATGATCGGGGCAGGTTGTACCGCACCAGGGCCAGGTGGTCGTCTCGCGAGTACCGCTGCTTGAGCAGCAGGTGCCTGGGGATCAGCACCGCACAGGTCAGCGCCCAGATCGCGACCAGAACGCCCAGCCCCACCCACGACTGCAACGACGGCCAGAACCAGACCAGCCCCAGCGTCCCTGCGATCTCGCACGACAGGCCGGGGGTCACAACCCACAACGTCCGTCGCTGGTAGGCCAGGGCAAACGCCAGGTAGTCCTGCGAGTTGCTCCGGTCCAGCAGCGGGTAATGCACCAGTTGGGCGAACCAGACCACGCCGGTCATGTACAGAGTCCCGGCCAGTCCCAGGTAGCAGGCAACCGTCACCGCCACAGTCAGCTACTCCATGGAATCGACCTGCCGATCAGGGGTTGTCGCCGGTCCCAACCGAGGCTCAAGCTTCCACTCTATCGTCACGCCAACCGATCCGCAGTTCTTCGCGCAAGATTCCCCGCCCGGACCCCCTCTTCCCACCTCTCGAATCACAACACCCACCACCACAAAACCCCGAAGGGGTTTCACACGTCGAGGATCAGGTCCTGGCCGCCTCCGCCAGGACCTGCAGGTTTCGTCACTTCCTTAATACGAACGCCGGAATGCGATTGTGGATCCGGATCTTCGGGAAGTCGTTCTTGAGCTTCTGACCCGGCGTACTGCGTCCTCGAGCGA
>CAUZJR010000651.1:0-2643 GCA_963580005.1 Planctomycetota bacterium | reverse complement strand
ACCAGGTGATTCCGTATTATCGCGCCCCGCACATCTACCTCGGATTCCCCACCCGTTACATCGACCGCGGCTGGACCTATTCGGCCGAGCACCTGCCGCGGCCGAAGTACCGCAAGTTGCGGGGGGCCAAGTCGCGTCGCGAGGGGACGGCGGTCACCGACGGGATGCTGATGGCCAGCCGGGACGGGCAGAACTTCCACGTCTGGCCCGAGTCATTCATCCGGCCCGGTTTGCGTGCCACCCAGAGTTGGTTCTACGGCGACACGTACCAGAACCACGGACTGGTCGAGACGCGTTCGATGTTCGAGGACGGTGGGAACGACCTGTCGATCTATGTCAGCGAGAATTCACACCAGGACCATCCTGGCCAGTTCCGTCGCTACACGTCGCGGATCGATGGGTTCGTGTCGTTGACGGCACCGCTGGAGGGGGGCGACCTGGTGACTCAGCCGATCCGATTCGACGGACAGCGGCTGTCTCTCAACCTCTCGACATCGGCGGCCGGGAGCGTGCGGGTCGAGATCCAGGCTCCCGATGGCAAGGCGGTACCGGGGTTTTCACTGGCCGAGTCGCATCCGTTGTACGGGGACTCGCTGGATTTGAAGGCGGCCTGGACCGGCAAGGGGTCCGACGTGGGGGTGTTGGCGGGGAAGGCGGTGAGGTTGCGGTTCCGGGTTGAGGATGCGGATGTGTTTTCTTATCGGTTTGAGGGGGTTTGAGGTGCGCGGAGCCAGTCCCTGGCGGTTCTGGTGGTTCTAGCGGGTGAAGTGTCGGATGACGTTGGCGGTGATCGTGGCCACGGAGTCGTCGACCAGGATCGAGGCGGGCCAGGTGATCGAGCCGACCGAGAAGACTTCGCCTCCGGAGGGCGTGTCGAAGTGGACGATTTCGGCTCCGCCATCGTCGGGGTTGGTCCCCTTGGCGATGCGGTGCACGTTTGCTGGTGACTGGTCGGAGACCTTGTCTGTTTCGTGTCCCGAGGCTCCACCGGGGACCCGTTTGTGCAGGCTGTCGGCTCCGAACGTGTCGCCGTTTGAGAGGCCGGTGCCCTGGAGTGTCCAGTGGTCGGCGTCGATCACCTTGTAGGGGGCCGAGGTCATGATGCCGGGGAACGAGAATACAACTCCCAGCAAGTTCGCCTCGGACTCGACCCGCTTGTCGAACCGGCTCTGGTACTCGGACCCGTCGTCCTTGAGTTGCGGTTCGGAATGGCTCCAGTTGGTGTTGTGGTAGACGACCCTGTGATCATCGAGGAACTCGATTTCGCAGTTGAGTCCATTGCCGCCGAGGTACATCAGCCGTCCACCTCGCTCGAAGACCCACTCCTTGACCCGGAAGTACATCTCACGCGACCAGTACTCGGGGTGGGTGCTGATGATCAGCACCTTGTAGTCGTCGAGCGGGACCTGGTCGAAGTGGAGCTGGGTTTCGCTGTAGTAGTCGTGGTCGAACCCCTGTTGTTCCATCCAACCGATCAGTCGCCATTCGGCTGAGGCCATGTGGCAGCCCTGCCGTCCGGCGATCGGATCGGTCAGGCCTTCATCGAGGTCGATGTGGTTGTAGGGATCGGGGCGGTCCAGCGAGAGCGGTGCGTAGGTGTCCTGGTCGTAGCTGCGGTGCTCGGTCTCGGTGTAGCGTTTCAGTTCCAGCCGCGAGTTGATGGTGGGGGTGGGCGGGAAGCAGTCGGAGTGGATGTAGTTGCTGCGGCCGCCGAAGCTGTTGTAGGCGTTCCAGTTGAGGTCGGAGGCCAGCAGCGCGATGTCGGTGGTGGGAGCCGCGGGGGCGACGATCCAGGGGAAGGCGAAGAACGAACCGGACTTACCCAGCGCGTGCAGGTAGTAGAGGCCACTGGCCTGGGGGGCCTCGACAAACTGCGAGAGCGCCTTGCTGTTGTAGCCGGCCTGGTTCCACATGACGCCGGTCTGCGTGTAGTCGCCGTCTGGGGTGATCTGCATCGTGGCTCGAGGGCCGTGCTCGTCGTAGGTGCCGATGCGGCGGATGTACTCCTTGGTCTGACCGTAACGCCACAACTGCAGTTCGTACTCTTCCACCGCATGCACCCGAAATTCACTCAGCTGACCGCCCTGGACACACCGGGGCCACATGTAGCCCAGTAGCGAATCCGAGAGCACTCGGAAGTGGTACGGCGAGTCGTCGGTGGCGGTCATGGTGACGATCTTGGAACCGTAGCCCTCGCGGCCGAGGACCACCTGGTACTCACCCGGCTCGATCTCGGCGTAGACGGCTCCGGAGATGGTCGACGTCGCGGTGGTGACTCCGGCGTTGCCGCGAAACTCGAACAGCACATTGGGCACGGCGACATAGCGTTCGTTGCTGACATATCCGACGAGCATCGTTGTGGGTCCCGGCTGTGTGTGCGGCAGGTTCATGCTGTGGTGCAGAGGGACCCAATATGCCGCGGGTCCGCAGTCCCGTCCAGCAGGTCGCGGTTGGCGGAGTGGGCCAGCTGGGCGGTGGCTGCTGAACGTGGCGTTTTTGAGGCCTGCGGGGGCGAATCCGACCGATAACGATTATATGAGGTTCTGTGCGCCGATCTTGATGTTGTGCGTTTTGCCGTTGCTGGCCGAAGCCGGCGAACCGGCCGGTTGGCGTCGGCGCGTCGCGAAGCCTGCTGCCACAGCC
>CAUZJR010000650.1:0-2645 GCA_963580005.1 Planctomycetota bacterium | reverse complement strand
GCCGAAGGCTTCAGCGGGATCTCCTTCTCGACCAACGTGCCGCACACCGTCCGAGGTCGCGACGGGACCCGGCAGTGCCGCGATTGCCACCTCGCACTCACCGGCGACAACAACGCCCGCATGGCTCAACTGCTGATGCACGGCACCAACGCCCTGAACTTCATGGGCCAATGGGCCTGGGTCGCCGCCGGGAAACATGGATTGCACTCCGTCGAAGTGACCGAACGCGAGGAACCGCAGGCGGTCATCGGCAGCACGCTGCACGAACTGGCGTTTCCGTCGAAATTCCGGCAGCACGTTGCCGAGCATCGCGAGATGCACGTCGAGCACGAGCACCCGGGGTTCGACGTGCTCGATGAACTGCTCGACAGGATCCGACCGCACCACACCGAGGTCCTGGGAATCCAGCACCGCGGCGAATACCTCTACGCCGCCTGCGGCGCGGCGGGAATGAGAGTCTTCGACATCGCGATGACCGACAACAAGGGGTTCTCAGAACGGATCGTTACCGCCCCGGTCTCACCCCTGGGACAGCGTCTCTACGTCAAAACCCGCTACGCCACCGCGGTCGCCGCTCCGGCCACCACGATTCCCGATCCCAGCCGTGAAGCAAGCCGCAGGCCGGCCAACCAGGAGGGAGTCTCACCAGGAAAACCGCTGGTCCATCCGATGTACGCCTACCTCTACGTCACCGATCGATACGAGGGTCTGATCCTGGTTCCAGCCGGGACGCTGCTCGATGGCGATCCCACCAACAACTTCCTCAGCCGGGCGGTGACCTTCAATCCCGAGGGAATCCTCGCAGGGGCACGCTCGATCACCATCGCCGGTACGTGTGCCTACATCTGTTGCGACGTGGGACTCGTCGTGGTCTCGATCGACAACCCCCTGCAACCTCACATCACCTCGGTGCTGGGCCACGACGTGCTGCAGTACCCCACCTCGGTGAAGATCCAGTTCCGTTACGCGTTTGTCTGCGACCAGGCCGGCCTGGCCGTGCTCGATGTCACCGACCTGACCCGTCCCCGGCTCGCCGCTCGCCTGGAAACACCCCGGGCACACAGCCTCTACGTCGCCCGCACCTACGCCTACCTCGCCGCCGGCGACCACGGGCTAGTGATTGTCGACGTGGCCAGGCCTCTCAAGCCACGCATCGACCAGGTCTTCACCGCCGGCGGGACGATCAACGACCTGCACGACGTCAAGCTGGGCGTGACCTACAGCAGCCTGTTCGCCTACCTGGCCGACGGCCGAAACGGACTCCGAGTCGTCCAGCTCACCTCCTCGACGACTCCCGGTTCCGGCGGCTTCCGACCTCGACCCGAACCTCGTCTGATCGCCACGCTGCCATTGCCCAAGGGAGGCCACGCGCTGGCACTCTCGAAAGGAGTCGATCGGGATCGGGCCGTCGACGAGGCGGGCAACCAGATCTCGGTCTTCGGACGGGTCGGTGCCCGGCCGCTGACTCTCGACGAGCAACACCGGCTCTACCTCCGCAACGGCAAGACCTGGACCGTCCCCTCGGTCAGACGCAATCCCGACATCCGTGACGAGGTGCTCCGCGAGCAGGCCCTGCAGCGAGACCTGCAGAGGGCGTTGCCGGCCTATGCGCCACCGCGACCGCGACCATCACCTCGGTGAAGCCGATTCGGTGGGCCAGGCCTCGACCGCCCGCTTCAGAACACCAAAGGCCCGCGTCACTTCCGCGGGGTCGTAGTCTCCGATCGGTGGCAACAACTTGGCGAGATCGATCTCGACGATCTTCGACGGTCCTCGCTTGGGCTCGAACAGGCCCGCTCCCACACCGCGAGCCGGTCTCTGGGGAAACACCAGCACGTGACCGGCCTCACGCAGAGCCTTCAATTCGTCGGCATCGCCGCGGCCCAGCTCGCCGTAGATCACCTCGCACGCCCACACCAGCTGACGCGACGACTCGTATTCCAGGCCACCCCCCGCTCCCGCCTCGGCAATCGCCAGCAGCACCCGCCGCCCCTCTGCGCGGCTCAACGGATGACTCTCGAGTTGCCTGGCCCGAGCCGTCAGCCAGAGAGCCGTCGACGAGGCGATCCCGGACAATTCCGACTTGCGTCCAAACGGGGTCGCAGCCAGCACGGCCTGCATCTTCTTCCGCTGCGAGTCGAACTCGGGTCGCTGCTTGACCTGTTCGAGTGCAACTGAGGCCAGCACGGTGGTCCATTCGCGGAGCACAGGTCGCCCGGGGACACCCGCCGGATTGACTCGCCTCTGCCGCCAGGCCGGTACCTTCAAGTCATGGTGGCAGGCGTAGCACTCGAATTGAGCCAGCTCGGGCCACGACACCGACCCGGCACCCTGGCCACTGAGTGCCGCCGTCACTTCCAGGGACTGGGCCAGTGAAACCAGCGAGCCGACCAGCATGGCCTGGGTGCGGTGCAGAGAATCGAGCCGATAGCGGTCACCCTTGAAGAACGGGTCGCCGGTTCGGGCCAGGAACTCGCTGCGGGAATTCTCAGGCTTCGTATCCGTCTTGTTGTGAACCGCACGCCAGTGAGCCGGCATCTGGGCGGCAAAGGTGGCGATCTCGAAGCCGGGCAGTGGTGGGTGCCCGGCGGCGTACATCTCGTGTGTCACAAGGCGGCCCTGTGCCACGTCGCCGATGTGGCACG
>CAUZJR010000649.1:0-2650 GCA_963580005.1 Planctomycetota bacterium | reverse complement strand
TCCGACCGATAACGATTATATGAGGTTCTGTGCGCCGATCTTGATGTTGTGCGTTTTGCCGTTGCTGGCCGAAGCCGGCGAACCGGCCGGTTGGCGTCGGCGCGTCGCGAAGCCTGCTGCCACAGCCGCGGCGGTGTCTCGCATCGAGCCGGTGGCTGCGGAGTCGGCGGCGCGGACGCTGGCGGACTTCCAGGCTCTGGCCGAGTCGACGCATCCGGTTTTACGAATCGCCTCGGCACGCATCGACGAAGCCCTGGGCGACCAGCGTCAGGCCCGGTTGTGGCCCAACCCGGTATTGGGTTACAGCGGCGAGGAGATGGGCAACCGGGGCACGGCGGGCATGCAGGGGGGGTTCATCCGCCAGCGGATCATCACGGCCAGCAAGCTGGAGCTGGCAGCGGAGGTGGCGGCGGGTCGGGTGAGTGAGCGTGAGCACCTGGCACGGGCAGCCCGGGTGCAGGTACGAAGTGGAGTCCAGGTCCGTTTTTACGATGTGCTGGTGGCCGAGCAGCGAGTCGAGTTGACCGCACAGCTGGCTCGATTGGGCACCGCGTTGTCTAAAGCGACGGAGATGCTGGTCGAGGCGAAGCAGGTGTCGGTTAACGGCTTGTTGCAAACCCAGATTGCCGCGGAGGAGGCTCTGGCACTGAAGGAGAACTCGGAGAACGAACTGGCTGAGGCCCGGCGGCTGCTGGCTTTGTCGGTCGGGGTGACCGACCTGGTTGTGGGTTCACTGGAGGGCCGTGTCACCGCCGACCTGCCCAACATGACCTGGGCCGACTGCCGTCAGCGAGTCTTCGACGGTCATCCCGGCCTGGCTGCGGCTCGGGCTCGTCTGGTCACCGCGGGCCGCGAAGTGACGCGACAAAAGCGCCAGGTGATCCCCGACGTGGATCTCAGGGTCGGCCGAGCCTACATGCACGTCACCGACAGCGACGTGACGGGCGTGATGGTGGGCGTGGGGCTGCCGATTTTTGATCGCAACCAGGGTGGGATTTCGCGATCCGAAGCCGAGGCGGTGCGTGCGCGGTTTGATGTCCAGCGGCTGGAAGTCAACCTGCAGCTGCGGGCGGCCACGGCGTATCGAGAATACTCCAACGCACGTCACCAGGCTCGCAGGTACTCAACGAAGATTCTGCCCAAGGCCCTCAAGTCGATCGAGCTGGTCCGCAGCGGCTACACGAACGGGCAGGTCAGGTACCTGGAACTGCTGGTCGCTCAGCAGAAGTACGTCGAGGTCAACCTGGCCTACCTGGTGACCATTCGGAAACTCCGCGAGTCGGCGACGGTGATCGAATCGCAGCTGTTGATAGCGGGTCTACACGGTCACCGGCGACCGTTTGGTCCCCAGGCGGGCCGCCGCTGAGTGATGCTCGACAGAAAGACGTTGTCGCCGCCGTGGGCCTTGCCTACAATTCGGGTCAGACGCGTCGGCTGTGTTTCGAGTCATGGGTCTTTGTCATGAGCATCGTGCGGCAATCACCAGGCAATCGCAGACGGTGGCACGCCGTTTTGGGCGGGCTGCTGGTGACGTTGATGCTGGCGTGTCCGCTGCTGTGTCGGGCCGGGACCTGCTGTTCGGGGCACTCGGAGGCCGCGACGACCGAGACTCTCGACGAGGGCGCCTGCCCGCATTGTCAGCAGGCCGAGCAAGAGCAGCGATCGCAGGTGCCACCGTTGTCGCCGCGCAATCCTCTCAGCCAGAGCCAGTGTCTCTGCTCAGGGGCGACGGTGCCCGTGGTCGTTTCGGCACCACAGCAGCATGAGACGAGTCGTCACCTGGCCGCCGGCGGTTGGGGTTCGGTTCGACTGTCGGGTGCTGATGTGCGTGAGGATCGCGTCGATTCGGCGAGGTACGTGTTGTCGGGACGCAGCCTGTGCGTCTCGCACGGTGTGCTGATTTGCTAGCACCGATCTCGCCAGCGCGGACCGTGTTCCGCTGCTGGTGCTGTTGATTGGTCTCAGTCCACATCGCGACCCGATCGGGGTCGACATCAGGACACCGAATTCGTGCCCACACTGCGATTGCTCCCCTGGGAGTATTCGGTCCGTAACCTGTTCCGCCGTCCGCTGCGCACCGCTCTGACCCTGCTGGGTCTGACCACGGTGTTGCTGCTGGTGCTGGTCGTGGTGGGTTTCATTCGCGGCCTGGAGGCGTCGTTGTCCAACAGCGGCGATCCGGACACTGCGATCGTCTTTGCGTTGAACATGAACGAGAACCTCGAATACTCATCGATCCCCAGCCAGACTGCCGGGCTGGTTTCGGCCAACGTGCCCGGGATCGGGCAGCGATACGGTCGCAAGTACGTGTCGCCCGAGCTGTACCTGGGGACTGAGATCACGGTGGGAGATCGCAGCCAGCCGTCGCTGGGATTGATA
Organism: Planctomycetota bacterium; assembly: GCA_963580005.1. Taxonomy (GTDB): domain Bacteria; phylum Planctomycetota; class Planctomycetia; order Planctomycetales; family Planctomycetaceae; genus UBA8437. Next base: position 271 of record CAUZJR010000649.1, on the reverse strand, counting down.
CGGGGTGTCACCGTCGACGTGCTGCAGGTCCGTCGCGGGGTCCAGATCGAGCAGGGTAATTGGCCTGGTGTGGGCGAGGTGATGGTCGGGACACTGGCGGCCACGAAGCTGGGTGTGGACGACAGCGAACTGGAAGTGGGCGGGCGATTGTGGTTCGAGGGTCGTGAGTGGCGGGTCTCGGGTGTGTTCTCGGCAGCGGGAGCGGCCTTCGAGTCGGAGGCGTGGTGTCCGCTGGAGGAACTGCACGTGGCGATGCAGCGGCAGGACCTGA
>CAUZJR010000648.1:0-2669 GCA_963580005.1 Planctomycetota bacterium | reverse complement strand
GATCCTCCGTGAATCGACTCGACCGAGCCCTCGATCGACGACCAGCAGTCTCGAGTCTTCCCGTCGCGGCAGCGGTTTGCGGGCGATCAGTTCATCGGGCAGCTGGTAGTCGAAGTCCGAAAGTTGATCGGACGACTCGGGTTTACTCATCACGCGTCAGCCGATAAAAACTCGTCGCTGTGCCCCAGCGTTGGCACGATTGAGGCGTATTACAGGAGTCGGTCGCTGGTGGCAACTCCAAGCCGTGGCGTGGTTGGCCAAGGGCCCAGGGAGCTGGTGTGAGGGTGACGCCGATCCGAGTGGCCTGTTGCATCACCGAGCTCGACCCCGGCGGCGCCGAACGGATGTTCGTCGAGCTGGTTTGCGGTCTTGATCGAGCTCGCTGGGATCCGACCGTCATCTCGCTGGGAAGCGAGTCCGAGCCGCTGGTTTCGAAGCTGCGGGACTCGGGTGTCGAGGTCCGCTGTCTTGCGGTGAAACGCCGTTGGGACCTGGTCGGGGCCGTCGGCCGGCTGGCTCGCGAATTGAGAAGCCTGTCTCCGGATCTGCTGCAGACGTGGTTGTTTCACGCGAACGTGGCCGGTTGCCTGGCGGCGGGTCGCGTGGGGCTGCAGACGTTAGTGACTGGGATCCGGGTTGCCGAGCGTCGCGGTCGGTGGCGATTGTGGCTCGAGCGGTATTGTACCCGCCGTGCCCGCCGTCACATTTGCGTCAGCGGTGACGTGGCCGAGTTCTCACGCGACCACGCCGGGCTGGACCCCTCGAAGCTGGTCGTGATCGCCAACGGGGTTGATGTCAGTGGTGTGTCTGAGGCTGATCCGATCGACCTGTCGCGGCAGCGGATCACGGATGGAGTGCCGGTGTTGGCATGGATCGGGAGGCTCGATCCTCAGAAGGACCCGCTGTCCGCGGTCGAGGCCCTGGGTCAATTGCGGGCGACTCATCCGGAGTGCCACCTGGTTCTGGCCGGAGAGGGTCCATTGCGGGGTGAGGTCGAGTCGCGGATCGCCGAACTGGGACTCTCGCAACGTGTCCACTTGCTGGGTCAGATCTCTGAGGTTCCTTCGCTACTGGCTCGCTGTTGCGGCCTGGTGTTGACATCGCATTGGGAGGGCATGCCCAACGTGGTGCTCGAGGCGATGGCCGCCGGTCGACCTGTTGTGTCGCGGGTTGTTGAGGGGGTAAGTGATCTGGTCGAGGACGGGGTGACCGGCTGGCTGGTTGCCGACGATCACGTCTCGAGTCTGTCCGCGGCTCTGGAGAGGTTACTCGAGGACCGGGAGTTTGCCGGGACGATGGGTGAGCGGGGTCAGAGGAAGGTGACCGAGGAGTATTCGATTGAAGCGATGGTTTCCGGCTACGAGGCTCTCTGGGAACGCGTGCTTGCCGAAATGGATGATGGGGCGGGGTAATCGGTCCGGTTGAGGTGTGAGCGGGTCTTGGGGGTGTCTTGAGCTGAAAGCCGTCTTCGCGCCGAAAGTGCAAAGAACTACAAACCGTCTCGAGTAGAAGCTGGAATCTCCGGTTCATGACTGAGCCTTCTCGTGCAGACGATCTCCCTCGCTCGTGTCACATTGCGGTCCTGGTGGCCGAGGTGCTTGAGGGGCTGGGGTTACGGCCTGGCGGGACTGCGGTCGACGGGACGGTGGGCGGAGGTGGCCATTCGGCGAGGATCCTCGAGAAGTTGGGTCCCTCGGGTCGACTCTTCGGCCTGGATCGCGACGCCAGGATGCTCGAACGGGCCGCAACGGTGCTGGATCACCCCGGTTGCAGCCTGCACCAGGCCAGCTACTCGGACCTCGACGAGGTGCTTCGGGCCGCGGGTCAGTCGGCCGGTTCGATCGACGGCATCCTGCTGGACCTGGGCCTCTCATCGGACCAGTTGCAAGACTCGAATCGCGGCTTCGGATTCGCTCACGACGGACCACTCGACCTGCGGTTTGATGTCTCGAGTGGGCAGCCGGCGTGGGAGTGGCTGGCGGGTGTCGAGGAGGGCGAGTTGGAACAGTGTCTGCGGATGTGGGGCGAAGAGAGCGAGAGTCGCAGGATTGCCGCGGAGCTGGTTCGTCGGCGACGCGAGTCTCCGGTACGGACCGGTCGCGAGCTTGCCGAGTCGGTGGAGGCGGCGGTGGGTGTGCGTCGAGGTCGGCGTCACCCGGCAACGCGGGTCTTCCAGGCTCTGCGGATCGCCGTCAACGACGAGCTGGTTCACCTCGAACGTGCTCTCGCCGACGCGTTGCCCGAGAGCCTGTCGTCCGGAGGTCGACTGGTTGTCATCTCGTTTCACTCCCTGGAAGACCGAATCGTCAAGCGAGCGTTCCGGCAGCAGGACACATGGACGGCATTGACTGGCAAACCGATTCGGCCGACGCCTCGCGAAGAGCGGGTGAATCCCCGCAGCCGATCGGCTCGGCTGAGGGTAGCGATGAAGGTGTAATCGACGGAACAGTGGGTCTCTCGGATCGCGACGCGGTCTTCTTTGACCAGTGGGACAAGCCAGGGGCAGAAGTAGGAATCACGCACATGCTGAAAGACATTTTTGGAGCGAGGCTGGTTCAACTGGGGATGCTGGGGATCATCGTGGCGGTGATCGCCGGTGTCTGGTGGCAGGGAGAGAATTCCCCTGATCCCGCCGACAGGACGATCGCGGGCGGGGAGGGCAGTGAACC
>CAUZJR010000647.1:0-2672 GCA_963580005.1 Planctomycetota bacterium | reverse complement strand
GGGACAACCTACGCAACTTTTTCGGCCCATCGAAGAGAATCACTGTGAGGATCCCCGGCAACTCACCCCGGCAACCGCTCTTGCGGAAAGGAGCATGAAGCCATGGCCAAGCAAAAGGCGCAGATCCTGACCATCCGTTCGAACCTGCTGGCTCCTGACCTTCGCACCGCAATCGCCGATGTGAAGACACGCCTCAAGTCGTCACTCCCCGGCGAACAGTTCAGGAACGAGGAACACCGGTTGCCACGGCCCGACCGCGGCTGCGAATTCCGAAAAATACGCGTGGGAGCGGCACGTCCGGGTGACCCACGCCCCGCAGGCAAGCGGCGTTTGATTGTGGAAGTCAACCTGAAGAGCCGACAGATCATGGAGGTCCACTTCAGCGATTCGCACTACATGGCGGGATCATTTCGACGGTTGATCCGGTGACCGCAGCCCGACAGGTCAACGCCCTTCCCATCGGCAGTTGACATTCCGTAATGCCCGGCCAGTCGCTGGGGCGAAACACCAAGTCGCCAGGCCGTCAACAGGCACCAGTTTCGCATCGTCTGCCGGATGACCCCTCGCTGCTGCCATCTGCGGGCATCCACTCCCAGTGGACCTTCGACCAGTTTCAATCGTCCCAGTCGCCGCAGAGACCTCGCCAGCATCACGTCGTCCATCAGCGGGACCTCGGGAAACCCGCCGGCCGCTTCGAAACTCGATCGCCGCACAAACAGCCCCTGGTCCCCATAGGGCACCTGACGCCAACCGGCTCGCCACGCATTGCCTCGCTCGAGCCAGCGGTACATCCACCCTGAATCCTCGATCCGCTGCCGGAACGAACCGCCCACCACCGCCGGGTCCTGTAGCACCGTCTCGATCTGCTGCACCCCACCCGAGGGCAACCGGCAGTCGGCGTGAAGGAACAACAGCACCTCGCCGCTGGAAACCGCCGCACCCGCGTTCTGCTGGACCGCTCGACCCGGCAGGCTCGACAACACCTCTGCCCCAGACTCTGCGGCGATCCGACACGTGGCATCACCGCTGCCACCGTCCACCACGATCACTTCAGCTGCACCAAAGGACCAGGCCGAGCTGACCGCAGCGCCGATTCGTGGCTCCTCGTTCAAAGCCGGCACGACAACCGAAACCCTCATGATTCTCCGCCCACCAATCCCCAGCCGGCCTCGATCTGTTCACGTCCCATCCGTCCGAGGTACCATAATCGACTGGCACGTCCGTTTTACCCGGATTCCCCGGACACACCACTCGTGACCCGACTCCTGACCGCCTGTCTGCTGCTGGCCACAATCGCTCCCCTGCCAGCCGCCACCCCACCACCTGTGGCTCGTTGGCAGTTCGACCGAAAGCACCTCGCAGATCGCAGCATCAAGCCCGTCGCCGGCCCGCTGGCTGCCCGAGTGACCGGACCGCTGCAGTTTACTTCACCGACCGCCGCCGGTCCTGAAGAGATCATCCGCCTGACCGGGCAGAAGTCGCCTCGACAGAGATTCCACGTCGCCGAATCGATCTCCGACGCCGCTGCGATCCTGCCCACCACGGCCATGACCGTGTCGGCCTGGCTCAGAGTCGATTCGGCCGGCGAGTGGACCGGCTTCGTCAGCGCACTGCAGGACAACGGCAACTACGAAAAGGGCTGGCTGCTGGGCCAGCACCGCTCGCGTTTTGCCTTCGCACTGTGCACCACAAAGACCGGACGCCTGACCTATCTCGAATCGCCTCGCCTGTTCGAAACCGGCCACTGGTATCACGTCGTCGGCACCTACGACGGCCGCTTGCAACGGCTGTATGTCGACGGCCAATTGCAGAGCGAATCGAAGGCTCAATCCGGACCGATCGCCTACCCGCCCCGCGGCGTCGTCGCCCTGGGGGCCTACGAGGACGACAACGAGTACTACCCGCTCAGCGGACTGCTCGAAAGCGCCAGCCTCTGGCACAAGGCTCTTTCAGAAACCGAAATCAAGACACTCTTCGACCAGCGATCCGCTCGCTTTCCCGGGATCAAGGCCCAGCCGCCCCGGGTGGTCGACTGGCCGACTTTCAATCGAGACAACCAGCGGACCGGAGTCTCGGGGCAACGCCTCCAGTTGCCGCTGACCCGGCAATGGACTCACCGCGTGCCCCTGCCGGTCCCCGCCTGGCCCGACCCGGCCCGGCAGGACTTCTGGCACCGCAAGCAGGCTCTGAGAGGACGAGTCACCTACGACCGGGCTCCGCACCTGGTCGCTGCCGCCGGCCGGGTCGTGCTGGGCCATTCGGCCGACGACACCGTCCGCTGTCTCGAACTGGCCACCGGCCGCCTGGCCTGGAGCGTCACGGCCGAGGGCCCGGTCCGCCTGGCACCCACCATCGCCGGAGACCGTGTGCTGTTCGGATCCGACGACGGATACGTCTACTGCGTCGCACTGGCCGACGGCCGCCGCATCTGGAGACAACCCGCCGCCCCCGACCTGCGGGTGATCGCCGGCAACGGGCGATTGATCAGTGCCTGGCCCATCCGCACCGGGGTGTTGGTCGAGCAGGGTGTGGCCTACTGCTGTGCGGGAATCTTCCCCAACCAGGGCGTTCACCAGGTCGCCTTCCGAGTCCAGGATGGTCACCGCCTGGCCGCCAACCGGGTCACCGTCTCGGCCCAGGGATACCTCGCCCGCCGCTCGGGTCGCCTGTTT
>CAUZJR010000646.1:0-2684 GCA_963580005.1 Planctomycetota bacterium | reverse complement strand
CGCTGGGCCGCCTGGCACGTCGCCGGCTGCAGAAACTGAAGTACGACAACGTGCACACTCGAATCGGCGACGGCTACAAGGGTTGGGCACAGAAGGCTCCCTTCGACAAGATCATCGTCACCTGTTCGCCCGAGAAGGTCCCGGCGCCGCTGGTCGAGCAGCTCAAGGAGGGCGGGCGACTGCTGATCCCTCTGGGCGAGCGGTACCAACAGGTGTTTCACCTCTTCGAAAAGAAACAGGGTCGGCTGGTCCAGACCAAGCTGATCCCGGCCCTGTTCGTCCCGATGACGGGGATCAGCGAATCGCGTCGCAAGGTGAAGCCCGATCCGCTCCGGCCCCGGATCATCAATGGCGGTTTCGAGTCGACCGTGAGGGTGCCCGCGTCGTTGCTGACCAGCGATCCGATCGATCAACCCAAGGGCTGGTACTACCGCCGGCAGGTGACGGTACCCACAGGCAAGGCGGCGGTGGGCCAGAGGTGCCTGGAACTGAGTAACCGGGATCCGGGTCGGCTGTCGCAGGTCCTGCAGGGGTTCCCGATCGACGGCCGACGCATCGGAAGGCTCGAGGTGACCTTGAGCCGGAGGGTGAAGGAGTCGAGGCCGGGGAAGCGGCCCGGCGAACGGCCGGGCATGACGGTGGTCTTCTTCGATGTCACGCGGCGTCCGATCGGTGAGCGTCGGGTGGGCAACTGGTCGGTCTCGGACGAATGGATCCGGACGCGACAGGCGGTCAGCGTGCCGGCCCGCACCCGGGAGGCGATCGTGAGAATCGGGTTGGGAGGCGCCGTGGGTCACGTGTTGGTCGACGAGGTGTCGATCGTGCCGCTGAAGCGTTGAGCTTCGTGGCGGTGGTGGTGGTGGTGGCTGTGACTTCTGCATGCCGGATCGGGAGAGTGGAACGTGGATTCAGGTGTGACGCTCTACGATGCCTCAGTCGGAGGCCGGCTGGTGATGCGGGGCGAGGATCACCGGAACTTTTTGCACAACTTCTGTACCCATGACATCGAGGGCCTGGCCGACGGCGAGTCGTGCGAGGCGTTTGTGACCGACATGCGGGGCCACGTGCTCGGTCACCTGTGGGTCGTGGCTCAGCCCGAGCGTCTCTGGCTGCACTCGCTGGGTGAGTCGGTCGAGTCGTTGGTGGGTCATTTGCAGAAGTACGTGATCACCGAGGACGTGGTGATCGAGGATGTGACGGAGAGGACATCGCGGGTGGTGCTGTGTGGTGAGGGTTCAGCGGCGGCGGCCGAGAGGATCAGCGAAAGCCTGTCGGAGTCCTGGGGGGCGGCGTTGAGCCAGGCGCCCGTCGCCTGGCTCAGCCAAGGCGACGTGCTGCTGTGGCTCGAGTCGGAGGACGGGTCGGACCTGCCGCTGGCGGCGATGGCGACCGGGGTGCCGGTCGGAACGCCGGAGTCGTTTGAGTCTCGAAGGATCGCGGCCCTGCTGCCTCGTTTCGGCCTCGATATCGACTCCAGCCACCTTGCCCAGGAAGTCGACCGCGACGAGCTGGCGATTTCATTCTCCAAGGGCTGTTACCTGGGCCAGGAGACGATCGCTCGAGTCGAGAGTCGTGGGCGGGTGAACCGTCTGCTGCGGGGGCTGGGGTTCGAGGGTGAGGCGTATCCGGAGCCCGGAGCGGTGATCGTCAGCGAAGAGGGCAGCGAGCTGGGCCGGGTCGGTTCGGTTGCCGTGTCGGAGGGTCCATTGGCGAGGTCTGCCGACACGGCGGTGGCCCTGGCGATGGTCCGTCGGGAGGTCTCGGAGGCGGGGACCCGGGTGCAGGTCCAGACGGCCGAGGGTCCGTTGTCTGCCTGGATCGTGGAGCGTGTTGTCTGAGACGACGGAGAGATGAGCGACGGTTGCTCATGGCAGATCCAGACGCTACAAGTCTGTGACGCGTCGGAATCGTCCGGGGCGCATGTCCCCGAGGTGTATTTCAGCGAGACCTGATCGATGAGTGATCCGATTCGAGTGGCCGTAACCGGCGCGGCCGGCCAGATCGGCTATGCCCTGGTGTTTCGAATTGCCAGCGGGCAGATGTTCGGTCCCGACCAGCCCGTGATTCTGCAACTGGTCGAGATTCCTCCGGTACTGCCTGCTCTGGATGGCGTGGAGATGGAGCTGGACGACTGTGCCTTTCCGACGCTGGCGGGTGTCGAGAAGTACGACAGTGATCACCTGGAGGACGGTTTCGGAGGTGCCAACTGGGTGCTGTGTGTCGGCAGCGTGCCACGGAAGGACGGTATGGAGCGGGCGGACCTGTTGACGATCAACGGCGGGATCTTTGCACCGACCGGTAAGGCGATCCAGGCCGCCGCGGCACAGGACGTCCGCGTGCTGGTGGTGGGCAACCCGTGCAACACCAACTGCCTGATCGCGATGTCCAACGCTCCTGATATTTCACGTGATCGCTGGTACGCGATGACTCGGCTCGACCAGAATCGTGCCGTCAGCCAGTTGGCTGCCCGGTCCGGTTCGGCGGTGACCGATGTCGCCAACGTCACGATCTGGGGCAACCACTCGGCGACCCAGTACCCCGACTTCTACAACGCCACGATTGGCGGCCGTTCGGCGCTCGAGGCGATTGGTGACGAGGAGTGGTTGCAGGGCGAGTTCATCAAGACGGTGCAGCAGCGAGGTGCCGCGGTGATCAAGGCTCGAGGTGCGTCGAGTGCCGCGTCG
>CAUZJR010000645.1:0-2691 GCA_963580005.1 Planctomycetota bacterium | reverse complement strand
CGTCATCAACTCGATGCTCTGCCGGATGTTCCCGGAACCGAGCTTCACGAGTTTCTTCACCCGGTTGTACAAGGCGAACCGCTTTCCCGAGTGCCTGCTGAGACCACCACCGGGATGGAAGCCCAGCGAGGATCCCAGCTATATCCGGTTACCGGCTGCCCTGGCGAAGCCGGACCAGCGGGCGGCCGCGTCGGTCTACCGGGCCCTGTATTCCGAGGTCGGAGCCTCGTACGAGGAACTGTACGAGATCCTGGCCAGGAAGGTCTCCGAGCAGTTGGCCGCCGCGGTGATGCTGCTGGGAGACCACGTCGGGCCGGCCGATGGAGATGGGCCCGCCGGGTCATCAATGCTGTTCGAGGTTCTCGAGCAACTGGTCGACGGCTGGCCCGAGTCACCCGATCCGGTTCGTGGTCGGTCACTGGGCGAACTGCTCGAGACCACCAGGGTTCGGATCGGTCGTTCGCCGCGGTCGAATCGCCAGCGCCTGCGGACCTTGATCCACCAGGTGGGTGGTTCGTCGGGCAAGTCCTGGGCGACAACGAGGTGGGAGATCGACGAGCGGTCGGTGCAGGGGCCCATCCCCGTTTTCGACCGGAGAAATCTCGTGATGCGGGCCATGGGCCAGCCCCCGTTGCTCTACGCCAACCCCCTCTCGCGACGGCGGCAACGCCAGGTCCGCGACGGGGAACGGGTGCACATTTACGTGGATGTCAGCGGCAGCATTGGCGAGTTGAAGGGGGCGTTGTACGGGGCCGTGCTGGATTGCCGGGAACTGGTGGAACCCCAGGTGCACCTGTTCTCGACCGAGGTGGCCAACGTGAGCCTCGGGGAATTGCGACGCGGTATCTGTCATACGACCGGCGGCACGTCGATCGCATGCGTGGCCGACCACATGATGCAGTGCGCCGTGAATCATGCCGTGCTGGTGACCGACGGATACGTCGGAATTTCCAGCCAGTCACAGCGGCGGATCCTGGCCGATGCCCGTCTGGGTGTCGCGCTGGCCGGTCAGCAGACCACCGGCCAGTCGCTGAAAGACGTGACGGACTTCTGGACCAATCTGAAATTCTAGAAACTGGCAAGAACTAGGAGACGAGAAGATGACGACGCGAAACCTGGCCGCCGAATGGGTGTTTCCGGGACACCCCGACAAGCTCTCCGATGCCATCGCTGACGCGTTGGTGCAGGAGGCCTCGGGCCGACAGCAACGGGCACTGTGTGCCGTGGAGGTGGCCGTCACCCGTGGCGTGGCTTACGTCACGGGACGCCTGGGCTGCAAGGGGGCCGAGAAGATTGATGTCGAGTCGATTGCCCGCGACGTGTACCGGTCAGCCGGATACGGCGGTGACTGGACTCCGGCTCCCGATGACCTGGAGGTGGTGACCAACCTTTGCCTCTGCCCCCTGGACAAGGAGGAGCAGGCGTTCCGCGCCGTAGCGGACGACCAGACGATCTCGGTCGGTTACGCCTGCGACAGCCCGGGGACCAACTGGCTGCCGCCGGAGCACTGGTTGGTCAGTCGGATCGGCCGGCGGCTGAACCAGTTGCGGATTGAACGTCCCAACCTGCAGTTGGGGCCCGACGGCAAGGTCATCGTGCAACTGGAGATCGGCGAGCAGGTGACACGGCTGTCGGGCTTCAGTACGTCGCTGCAGCAGAAACTCGACGGTGATCCCATCGACCTGGTGGCCGCGGTTCGGAAACGGGTCGAGGAAGAACTCGAAGCGGCCGTTTCGGCGATCCGCGGCCTGGAACCCCGGCTGCCTTCCGATTGGCAGGTCAATGGTGGCGGGAACTTCGCTGTTGGAGGACCCGAGGCGGATAACGGGCTTTGCGGCAAGAAGCTCGTTGTTGACGCCTACGGGCCACGAGTGCCGATCGGGGGTGGAGCCTTGTCGGGGAAGGACTTCTACAAGGCCGATCGCGCGGGGGCGATCTCTGCCAGGCGGTTGGCCAAGGCGATCGTGCTGGCCGGTGCGGCGTCCGAGTGCACCGTGACGCTGGGGTTCTTTCCCGGGGACGAGCGGGCTCGGGTGTTTTCGATCCGCGACCAGGACGGGCGATTGCTGGATGCCGAGCGGTGGGGCGGGTTGTTCGACCTGTCGCTGGAGGGATCCGGCGATCGGTACACCGGGGCGTGTGACCTGGTCGAGGTGGCCCGGTTGGGACACTTCACCGACGAATCGCGGCCGTGGGAGGGGCTGGGGTTTGACCTGCAAGCAGGCGTGCAGGCGAACGAGGAAAGCGAGGTGTTGGTAATGAGTTGAATCACCACCGACGGTCGGCCCGGGCACGATCTGCGGGGTTGGTAAATCGATCCAAAACGTGTATAATAAACACTATGGTGAAGGGGCACTGAGGGCCTGCGGCCATCCATCATCCTGCGGGGACTTTCCCGGCGAATTGGGCGTCCAGTTTGTGTGCAGGGGTGACAAGCGATCGACCTGGCCTGCGTGAGTGCAGGATGTGACGGCGAGGCCGTCGCTCGCTTGCCGATTGGATTCCGGGGCCGGGCGGAGTCGCGAAAACCGGTTCGCTGGCTTGCTTTGTTTGAGGACCCATTCGGGCAGGGGTTCTCCCGGACAGTCGGTTGGAATCGGCTGCGCGACGTGTATTTCGCGGGCCGCGGTTGCGCCGAGAGTCTCGTGCGTGGCTGCTGGGGCAAGACGGGAGGTGCTGATGATGTAGAGC
>CAUZJR010000644.1:0-2727 GCA_963580005.1 Planctomycetota bacterium | reverse complement strand
AGATGTCATTGACCCCGAACTTGAATCTCTGCCATCCCAGGATGTTCCGATAGTGATCGTCGTCGAAGATGTTGAAGACGATCACCCGGGCCGGTGCTCGCTCTTCTTCACGAACCATCCGCAGGTACGACTGGTAGACCGAGTACCCGCCGATGCCATAGTTGCGAACCGGTTCGCACAGGTGCCTCGCCAGCACTTCCTGCCACGTCTCGCCGTCGCTGACCTGCTCGCAACTGGTGAAGCTGTTGCCGTAGGTGTTGATCCGGCAGGGCTGATCGGCGTAGGCGTGCATCTGCCGTGCGTCGAGCTTGTCGTATCGGTAGCGGCAGACCGCACCGCCCAAGCCCTCCTTGAAGTCCCGGTCGAGATGCAGGTAGCCCAGTTCCGAGTCGTACCTGCAAAACGGGTAACGCCGTCGCTTCAACCAGGCATCGACGTCGTCGGAGCTTGGCTGGATCGACTTCAGGTACGTGTCGAGGAGTCGGGATCGGTCATCCTTGCGGTCGGCGGCCGCCGTTCGTGACGCAAGGGCCGCGGCGCCCACCAGGGCCGTTCCGGCCGACAACATCTCTCGCCTGGGGATCATCGGTTCCATGGTAGAGGTCCTGTGCTGCTGATGGCCTTGATCGGGTCGCAGCATCAGAGGGCAGCGGGTTGCGATTGTCCAATTGGGAGTCTATTCGGCGTCGACCTGCTGCAGGGCAAACGAGGCACGATTGAGATAACTGCAGGTGCAGACCGTGCCATCGGGGACCAGCACCAGCCCACCGACGGGAATCGCATTGATCCAGCAACCCAGCCGGATCCCTCCGAAATTCTCGACTCCCGCCTTGCGGGTCAGATCGAAGTAGCCCAGCGTGGCCGAGCGAAACAGCATCAGGCTCTTCGAACTGGAAATCTGGCCGCAGCCGTACGAGCGGGACATCGTGAAGGGCCGGTCCTTGCCCGTCACAAGGTCCCAGGCCCCGCCCTGGGCGTAGACGGTTGAGTCATTGATCACGGGTCGGGTTGCGTACTTGACCTTGCGATCCCACAGCGGCTTCCCATCGGAAGCTCGGAACGCCATCAGGCGTCCACCTCGTTCCGAGGGCAGCGCGTACTGCGTCGGCTGGAAACTCATCACCAGCACGTCGTGACGGCTGCTGAGCGCCAGCAGCGTGCCCCAGCTGTCCTGGGCCTTCCAGAGGATCTTGCCCGTCTTCGCTTCCAGGCAGATCAACTCGCCCGTGGCATGCACCTCGCCGGGTTTCAGCTTCCCGCGTCGCAGCAGATCGACCCGAGCACGGGGCCGGTCGATCAGGTAGACCCGGCCGCTGCCGATCGCGATGGAGTTGTGACGGATCGAGTGCCGGGCCGTGTAGGTCCATTGCAGGCTGCCGGTCTCCGGATGCATCGCAAACAGGATGTCCGATTCGGGGTATCCCTGCCCGGCGTTCGCCCGGTTGTAGGTGTTGACCACGGTGTAATCGGTGTTCGATCTCGAACCAAACAGCAGGCCCTCGGTGAGAGCGATGTAGCCCCAGGCAGTGGGCCGATCATCGGTACGGGCCGGGACCTGGAATTCGGCCAGTTTCTTTCCCGAGACGACATTCAGCCTGATGCACTTGCTGCCGATCCGGGCGTACAGGCCACCCTCGCCGAGGCAGAAGTTACTGCCGGTCTTGTCGGCGTTGTAGGGCTGCAGGCTTTGCTTGGGCAAGTACTCCCAGAGCGTGCGGCCGTTGTAGGCATCGACCGCCCTCAGCCCGGTGCCCTGGACGAACAACCGGCCCTGGTGGAACAACGGAGGCGGTCTGCGGCTGCGTCGCGGCGGCAGCGACAGGTCGGCGTCGCGGAACCACAGAGTCGCCAATGGACCCTTGATCAGTGCATCGTCGGAGCAGCACGAGTTGGCGGCGGTGGCATACTGGTGTGTCCAGCTTCCCGCTCCGGCCAACTCGCCCCGCAGGCTGACCTGCATCGAGCCCGGTTTGCCGACACAGAGCACTCCGCCGTAGGGGCGTTGCAGGCGGGCGATCTCGCGGGACGCCGTCTGCAAGATCGTGTCGACCTCGCCGGTGACCGATCGTGCACTGACGACCAGGTTGGCGAAGTACTTGGGGTAGTCGAGCCTGTCGAGCGGGGCCTGGTGCACGGTGACTCGGCTGCCATAGAGGCCGGCCGCGGCGAGCCTGCGGCGGGCCCGCTCGACGTTGGTCCGATCGGGGTCGACGGCGTAGATCGACAGCTTCGAGCGGCGGGCGAGAGCCAGGGCCAGGTCGCCGGATCCACATCCCAGGTCCAGGCAATACCCGGCCGTGATTCCCGTCCTGGCCAGGATCTCCTCGGCCGCCTTCCCGATGACCGGGTCTTCCTTCCCGGACTTCTCGACAAGGAGCGTCGACGACTGGTCCCTGATGACGGGCTTGCGGCCGGTCTCGCCGGAAAAACAGTGAATCCGCCCACGATCGGTACTCACGTACAGCCGACCATTGGCGACGGCCAGGCCACAGGCGGTTCCCGCGACCGCGTGGGACCAGGCGACGCTTTTGGAATCGATATCGATGCCGCAGACCCTGTTCACGCCACCGGAGATGATCGTGGGGCCGGCGACGATCAGTGAATGACCTGCTGCGGGCGGATCGATTGACCAGAGTTTCTTGAGGCTCTTGACCGTGATCGGTTTCCCCTTGCGGTCCTTCTTCTGTAACTCGACCAGCTCATACGCGGTGACCGTCTTGGCCGAGG
>CAUZJR010000643.1:0-2729 GCA_963580005.1 Planctomycetota bacterium | reverse complement strand
ACCGACCACGCTCAACAGTTACACCTACCACGAGATGATTGCCTACTACCTGCTGGCGATGCTGGCGCGAGCGTTCTCGAGCATGCCCGGCCTCGCCAGCGGGATCGCTCGAGACGTAAGGGATGGCACGGTCAAGAAATACCTCACCCAGCCGATCGACATGCTCGGGTACCTCTTCTGGCACCGCATCGCCCACAAGCTGGTCTACTACGTCATCGCCACCGGGCCCTTCGCCCTGGTCTTTTACCTCTGCCGCGACTACTTCCCTCATGCACCCGACACCGCCACCCTGCTGGCCCTGGTGCTGGCCCTGGCGATGGGATTCCTGACCGGGTTCCTGATCGAATCCCTGATCGGGCTGATCTCGTTCTGGTTCCTGGAAGTCAGTTCTCTGCTGTTCATTTACATGATGCTCAACTACTTCCTCTCGGGACACATGATCCCGCTCGACTGGCTGGGCGACGTGGGCGAGTGGGTCGAGTTCCTGCCGTTCAAGTACCTGGCCTATGTGCCCGCGGCGATCGTGCTGGGCAAAGACGGGTACGTGCTGGGCGAGGGGCTCGAAGGGCAACTGCTGATCGAAGCGACCTGGATCCTGGGGCTGCTGGTGCTCAACCGCATCGCGTTTGCACGAGGAACGCGTCGCTACGGAGCCTTTGGCGGCTGAACCGCTTCGGGCGAGCCTAGCCGGTCAACTTCCGATTCCCTAGAATCGCCGTTTCGACCCAATGACTGACCTCCGGGTTCTCGCGAATTCGGCTTCCCAGGTGACCACCGCACTCCGCCCCGCCGCCTCACCCGTCTACAACCGGCTGTTCTGGCTGACCTACGCCGCCAACACCGTGCTGGTGCTGGCCAATGCGCTGACGTTTCGCTTCGCCGAATTCGTCACCTTCCTGGGCGGAACCGAGCAACTGACCGGAACGGTGATCTCCGTCGGAGTGCTCTCGGCCGTCGTCGTCCGCTTCCGGCTGGGACACGACATCGACGCCTGCGGCACCCGTCGACTGTGGCTGACCAGCACGCTGCTGTTCGCCGCCGCCTGCGGCCTCTTGATCCTGACCCACAGCATCTCCTGGGTGCTCTACGTCGCCCGCATCGCCTTCTCGATCGGCATCGCCGGGATGTTCACCTGTTCGATGGTCAACATCCAGAACGAGGTGCCGGCCGGGCGGAGGACCGAGGCGATCGGGAGCCTGGGCACCAGCGGGTTCCTGGGCATGATCCTCGGCTCAATACTCGGCGACATCGCCTTCGCAGCCCTGCCAGGCGGCGGAGGCCGGTTCACGCTGCTCTTCTCGGTCGCACTCGCACTGGGCTGCGTCTACTTCGTACTCGTGTTCGTGATCACACACAACCACAACCGGTCCCGGCCGGGTCGGATCAACCCGCCCGTCTACCGGCTGATCCGACGCTACTGGCCCGGATCGGTGATGCTCGTGGCACTGGTCATGGGAGGCGGACTGGTCGTGACCACCGTGTTCCTGACCCGGATGGCCACCCAACGCGGCATCGCAAACATCGGCACCTTCTTCGTCGCCTACAGCCTCGCGGCACTCGCCTGCCGTATCGTGACTCGCAACTGGAGCCGAACGGTGGGGCGCAGGAGGATGATCGCCGTGGGACTGTGCGGTCACACCGTCGGCCACCTGCTGCTGATGACTGTCTGGAGCCCGTGGCAACTGGCCGCACCGGCCATCTTCTGTGGACTCGGTCACGGACTGCTGTTCCCGGCGGTTACCTCGCTGGGATCCGGCAACTTTCCCGTCCGCTTCCGAGGCACCGGAACCACCGTCGCACTGGGCATGTGCGAACTCGGAGTCGCAATCGCCTCACCACCGCTCGGCTGGATCATCGACGCCTGGGGCTTCAACACCATGTACGCCGTCTCCGCCGCTGTGACCGTCGCCCTCGGGACCGTCTACCTGGTTCGCTCTCGAAGCCTCGTCGACGACGAACAGGTCGCAGTCACTCCGACCCGCGACGACTCGATGACGCTGCCGACAGACAGGCCCGCGCCGCCCAGAACCACTCGTAACCCCGAAGACGACGCCGAACCGAAGAACACAGCGAGTGTGCCTCGCAAGAGCGTCGACGTCTCAGCCTGATCCCTTGCGGCCCAGACCCTTCTGCAGGTCCGAAACCAACTCGGCCAACACCGCGGCGTCTCGCGATGCCAGCACGTGCTCGAGCCGGCTCGGCAGCACCTCCAGACGCTCCAGCAACGACTCGACCCGGTCCCAGAGCTTGTCGCGGGCAGACTTCGACTCGGCCAGGTACAGGCTCGTGACCAACTCGCTGAGCTTCCCCTCGTCGATCTGCTCGCGGTTCTCGTAATAACGCCGGATCACACCCTGCTGGAACTTGCTGTAGTCTCGCTTCGCCATCACACCTGCCCTGCCTCAGCACAATCAACTGATACGGCTTCCCCATCGGCATTCGCAACCGGCAGATCGTAGCAAGATTCCCCACCGTTGACGCCCCTCGAATCACCGCGCTACGATACCCACCGAAACCTCACACTCCGACCCACCTCTCCACTCAGCAAGACAGGCCATCATGTCCCAACACCCGTACCCACTCTCACGACGCTCCTTCCTCACAACCACCACCGCAGCCACCGCAGCCACCGCAGCCACCGCAGCCACCGCAGCCACCGCCCTGCTCGGCTCGTCAGCCGCAGCCGATGGGATTTCCAGGCGATACGCCAAGCTGTCTCGTCGAGGCAT
>CAUZJR010000642.1:0-2744 GCA_963580005.1 Planctomycetota bacterium | reverse complement strand
CGTGACTGCCTATCTCAAGGAACGAACCAAGAAGAACCGAGCGGCGGCGATCCAGGAACTGGCCTGGGCGCTGTTGACCTCAGCGGAATTCCGCTTCAATCACTAGGACCTCTGTAAGACCACTCGGAATGACTACCCCGGTCCGGATCGGCCGACCGGGATCCAATCAGGCCATACCAATCCTCAAGGGAATGACGATTCAACAACGGGCGTTGTTGGCAAGCAGGATGACTTGTCCAGGCCGGTTGTCGTCAAAAATTGGAGAATACTGATGAGACGCAAACGATCCTGCGGAAGTGACGAGCACTCGATGGCTCGACGGCAGTTCTTGGGCGGGGTTGCCGGCGGCGTGGCCGGTGGCCTGGGCGTGATGGCCGGTCTTCCGGCGGCCAAGCAGCTCGAGAAGACCCAGCAGCGGGTCGTCTGCATCTACATGTCGGGCGGATTGAGCCAGCTGGAGAGTTGGGATCCCAAGCCCAAGACCAACACGGGTGGCCCGTTCCGGGCGATCCCCACCTCGGTCCCCGGCATTCATCTCTCGGAACTGCTCCCTCTGACTGCCAAGCACATGGACAAGCTGGCGGTCGTCCGCGGGATCAACACCAAGAACGGTGACCACGGCAAGGGGAACTACCACATGCAGCACGGTCGGCAGCGGATGCCGGGCGTGAGCCTGCCGACTCTGGGCGCGGTGTGTGCCCGGGCGTTGCATGACTCGAGCAATCCGATGCCCGGCCACATCCGTATTGGTGGTGGTGGTCGTGGCAACGATGCGGCCTACCTCGGACCCCGTTACGCCAGCATCGGCGCCAACGGCAAGCCGCCGGCCAATTCCGAGCGTCCCAAGGAACTCAGCGAAGCCGCCGACAAGCTGCGGAACCGGCTGCGTCGCACGGCCAACGATCGTTTCGCCAAGCGACGTCGCACGGCCGAGACCGAAGCGTATACCTACAGCTACGAGCGGGCGTTGCAGTTGATGGAACGCCGCGACGTCTTTGACGTCTCGAAAGAGCCGGCCAAGATGCAGGAGCTCTACGGGGGTGAGTCGTTCGGGCAGCGGTGCCTGACGGCCCGCCGGTTGCTCGAGAACGGGGCCACGTTCGTCAAGCTGGATCACTCGAACTACGACACCCACAACGAGAACTTCAACTTCCACCTCGAGCAGGTGCCCGAGTTCGACAAGGGGTTCGCGGCACTGGTGGGTGACCTGGCCGATCGAGGCATGCTCGATTCGACACTGATCGTGGTGATGTCGGAGTTCGGTCGCACGCCGAACATCAACAAGTACTACGGCCGCGACCACTGGGGCAATGCCTGGAGCATCTGCCTGGGTGGCGGCAAGATTGCTCGCGGAGCAGTCGTGGGCAAGACCAACGCCAACGGGACCAAGGTGATCGACCGGGAAGTCAGTTATCCGCACCTGTTCCACACCTACCTCGCCGGTCTCGGACTGGACTCACACGAGCCCTTCGATGTCGGCGGACGTCCGGTGCCGATGGCCGATCCGGCCTTCGGTCCGATCGATGAGTTGATTACCTGATCGAACTGCCGAACCCGATCGCGGGTCAACGGGCCAAGCGATTCAAAGGGGCGAGGCCCGATCCGGGGTCTCGCCCCCTTTTTTGATTCTGCAACTCACAGCCTCCCAGGATGTCCTCGACATGGCCGCGACCAAGGCAGATCCCAAGAAGGTTCACATCGCTCACCAGTGGAAGCACGGCAGCCCGTTGGTCGCCTGCTGCTTCTCTCCTGATGGCAAGTACGTGTTCACCAGCGGCCAGGACTACGCCCTGCAGCGGTGGGAGATTCCGTCGGGGAAGAAGGTCGAATGGAAGGCGCACGACAGTTGGGTTCGCGACATCGTGTTCCTGCACGATGGCAAGACGATGATCACCGCCGGCAGTGACGACAAGCTGATCTTCTGGGACGCGATGGCCGAGAAGCCCAAGGCGATCCGCACGATCGTGGCTCACAAGGGCTGGATCCGCAGTCTCTCGGTCGCCGCCGACGGCAAGACCTTCGCCTCGGGTGGCAACGACCGGTTGGTCAAGCTGTGGGATGCCACCAACGGCAAGCTGATCCGTACCTTCAGCGGTCACAAGCTGGATGTGTACAGCACGTTCCTGCACCCCAACGGCAAGATGATCTACTCGGGGGACCAGGGTGGTCAGATCCGCGAGTGGGAGATTTCCAGCGGGAAGCACCAGCGGAATTTCGATGCCAAGGAGCTGTTGACCAACAACACCCAGGGCGTGCGTTACGGAGGCGTCCGCGGCCTGGCTGTCAGCCCGGACAACAAGTACCTGGCCGCCTGCGGATTGCACAAGGCGACCAATCCGCTGGGTGCGGTCAACGAGCCGATCGCGTTACTGTTCGACATGAAGACCAACAAGAAGGTCCGAACTCAGCCCGGCAGCGGCGTCAAGGGCATTGCCTGGCAACTCTCGTGGCTCAACGACGGATCGCTGGCGGTGGCATCTGGTGGCAGCGGGGGAGGCTTCCTGCTGTTCTGGCGGCCCGACAGCGATAAGGAGTATCACCGCTTCAAGTTGCCCGACACGGCACGCGACATGGCGATGCACCCCGATGGCCTGCAACTGGCCACGGTGCACTACGACCGGCACGTGAGAATCAGCAAGCTGACTCCGAAGCCAGCTCCCAAAAAGGGCGAGAAGAAGGCGGCCAAGAAGAAGTAATCGGTTCCGGCCCGGGTTGGGCCCGGGTTGGGCCCGGATTGGGCCCGG
>CAUZJR010000641.1:0-2750 GCA_963580005.1 Planctomycetota bacterium | reverse complement strand
GGATCTCAATCGGAATTTTCCCAGGCCGACCACCAAGACCACGCGGGGCGTGCTGGCCGGAGAGATCTGGAAACTGACTCTCGCGGTGAAGCCCGACTGGGTGCTCGACCTGCACGAGGGTTACGAGTTCAACGTCAGTCACAAGCCGTCGAAGGGCAAGAAGAGATCGGTGGGCACCAGCCTGATCTACCTGAGGACCGCCGAGATCCAGCCGCTGGTTGACCGGATGCTCAATACCGTCAACCTGACGATCATCGACAAGGATCGCCGCTTCGTGCCGCTGGGACGTGGGCCGGTGATCGGCAGTTGGGTTCGCGGCTGCCTGCACCATCTGAAGATCCCGGGCATGATCGTGGAGACCACCTTCAAGTCGCAGCCGCTTTCCCTGAGAACTCGCCAGCACCGGCTGCTGGTCAACGAGGTGCTCGAATCACTCGAGATGATCGAGGACTCCCAGGTCGACACGATGGTGGATCCCCGGTTCGATGCCATTTCGGTTGGCATCTTTGACGGGCCAGGGGCGACTGCGGGAGGCGTGAACCGCTTCATCGGATTGATCGGCCGCGAGACCGACATGCAGTCGTCGGTGATCGGTCCCGGGGACATTCGTCCACGGACGATCTCGCAGTTCGATGTCCTGTTGTTTCCCGGTGGCAGCGGGTCTCGCCAGGGAAAGTCACTCGGCGACACCGGTCGGGCCGCGGTGCGGCAGTTCATCGCCGGAGGCCGGGGATGTATCGGGGTCTGTGCCGGCGCGTTTCTCTGTTCGGCGCATTACCCGTGGTCACTGAAGGTCGTTGACACTTCCGTGTTCACCGGGGCGCGTGAGATCGAGGGGGTCGGTTCCAAGCAGATGTGGTATCGCGGAAAAGCGGCCAAGGTGCAGATCGAGTTGACCAGCGACGGAAAGACGTTCTTCAAGGGTCTCCCGGAGAAGACTGCGGTTCGCTACCACAACGGCCCGATTGTCTCGCCGTTGAACGATCCGTTGCTGCCCGACTACACCGTGCTGGCGCATTTTCGAACCGAGGTGGGGCTGTATCCGCCCCAGAAGGGAACCATGGTCAACACGCCGGCCATCGTCTCGGCCTCGTTCGGACGCGGACGGGTCGTGTCGATCAGTCCTCACCCGGAAGCGACCAACGGGCTCAAGAGCATGATCGGGACCTCGATCCGCTGGGCCAACGGGAAGACGGCCGCGAAACCGGTCAAGGCTGGGAAAGCCGACTGAGTGCGGGGTTTGGGGTTTGTCAGTTCAGGCCGGCAATCGGATCCGCTTCGTACACGTGGTACGGTCGTCCGCCGAGATCGTGCCAATCGGCAGTGCGGGGAATCCCTAGCGTCTGGTAGAGGGTGGCCGCCAGGTTCTGCGGGGTCACCGGTTCGTCGACCGGGTAGGCACCGATCCGGTCGGTTTCGCCGATCACTCGGCCCCCGGCAACACCGCCGCCGGCCATCAGCATCGACTGGGTGGCCCCCCAGTGGTCGCGGCCGGGCAGCTTGTAGTGTTGTTCAAGCCGTGAGATCTTCGGAGTGCGACCGAACTCGCTGCAGACGACCACCAGGGTCGTCTCCAGCATACCGCTCTCGTCGAGGTCGTCGATCAGGGCCGAGAGGGCGCGGTCGAACGGCGGCAGCAACTTGTTCTTCAGCAGCGGGAAGTTGTCTCCATGAGTGTCCCACGAGACACCTCGTCCCAGGTGGGCCTGCACCATTCGCACGCCGTTTTCGATCAACCGCTTGGACAGCAGCAGCGTCTTGCCGAACAGGTCATTTCCGTATCGGGCCAGCAGGCGGGGGTCGCCGTGTTCGACGTCCAAGGCGTCGCGGACCTTCTGCGAGGTCAACAATGACAGGGCCCGTTCCCGCTGGCGTCCGAACTGCTGAACGCTGGCGAACCGTTCGAGTTGTCGTTGCTGTCGCTCCAGGTCGTCGAGCAGGTTGCTGCGCCGGTCCAGTCGGCGGATCGTGACGTCCTGGGGACGTTGAGGGTTGGGAGCCCGGAGTACCGGGAAATCGGAGTGCTTGTGCGTTGTCATGTTCGAAAACATGAAGCAGTCCGGGCACGAACCGTACTGGTTGCAGTTCGCAGCTGCTTTCAGCAACCAGGGATCGAATCGGGTTCCCATCCGTCCCGCGGTCTGTCCGCCCCGAACCTGTCGCGCGACATTGATCAACAGTCGTGGCAGCATCGCTGCGGAGGGCAGGGGGCCCGTGGCTTCGAGTTTCGAACCGGCGATGGCCGTCATCGAGGGGAAGTCACCGGGTGCCGGCTTCGCCCGATCGAACGGAGACGGCAATTCCATCTTGCCGCACAGGACGTAGTGGTGCGCCTGCGTGTGGTCATTGGTCGGGTGGCCGAGCGAACGGACCAGTGACCAACGGTCACTGCGGGCGGCCAGTTGCGGAAGATGTTCGCAGATTCGCAGGTCGGGGACCCGCGTCTGGATCACGTTGAATTCGCCTCGGGTCGTGGACGAAGCCAGTGGCTTGGGATCAAAACTGTCGATGTGCGACAGGCCACCGGGCAGATAGATCAGCAGGACGGAGCGGCGGGGCGACGGTGATCCGGTTGTTGCGGCTCCCTCGGCCAGCCGTTCGACATCCGCCAACGACAAGCCGAACAGACCAAGGCCCCCCACCTGGAGTGCCCGTCGTCGACTTCTCGGATGCGTCGGGTGTGCGGGATTCACCATCAAGTTCTGTTATGTCAAAAGTGACCGCCCAACTCAATTGTTCTTCGTGACGAT
>CAUZJR010000640.1:0-2752 GCA_963580005.1 Planctomycetota bacterium | reverse complement strand
CGGGGCACGTGGTTCATGGTGGCGGCCTTGTGGGTTCCGACTCCTTGCAGGCTGAAGACGCTGCCTCGTGTCCCGGCGGGCAGCTTCACGTCGGCCAGGCACCGTGATGTCAGTTCCTCGGGCGTGGCGGCCTTGTCCCAGTGCAGTGCGAATCGTTCCGGTGTGGAGACGACGATGGCCCGCTCGCCGCGCTGGGCGCCCTCGAGTTGCACCGCCCCGGTGTGTCCGTGCATGGCGGTGTCGGCCAGGACCAGCAGGTCTGTGGAGAGGCCGGGTATCTGCCTGGGCCGCACCTGTCGCTTCAGGCGACCGGCGATGCTCTCGGACAATTCAAAGAGGCTCGATTGCAGCGGCATGCCCGAATTGAGAGCCAGTCGGCCCTGTACGACGGGGACCGCGTGGCCCAGCCAGTTGGTTTGCAGCACCAGCCCCTGCACCTCGCAATCGGGTACGTCGGGCAGGTAGGGACTGGCGACGCCGCCGGTGAGCAGGGCCTTGATGTTGGCGTTGCAGAATTCGGCGTAGGCGGCGACCTGGGCGTCGTCGAGGGGGTGGTTGGGTGAGTCGCTGAGTTGTGGGGACGAGGCGACTTGACCGCTGAGGCAGTCGCCGACGAAGGTGAACAGCCGGGTGTCGTCATTTCGCCATGCGGTGGGCGGGAGTCCTGCCTTGATGCAGACCTGGTCGAGAAACGTCTCGGCGTCCCAGTCGTGATCGGTGGCCACGCCGGGCAGTAGCAGGCCACGCTTTTCACCGGCGATCACCTGCAGCCCGTGTCGCCCGATCGTCACTCGCTCGATTCTCGCCTCACCTCTCTCGACAACTTCCCTGGGACCGTAGAGCAGCCAGACGTCCATCTGAAGTTGATCGAGTTCGTTGGGCGAGATCGGTGGGAAGCGAGGGTCCTCGCGGGCCGCATTGTGAGCGGCTCGCTTCAGCGCCTCGTCGAGCCGTATGGGTTGGCCCTGCATGCCCATGCAGCTGCGGAGTTGTCCGGCTCGTTTGAGGCTGACGAAGGCCCCGGAGAGGACCTGGGCGGCGGAGTTGGCCAGCGAGGGATCGGGCCAGTCGAGCGGTTGTTCGAGCACGGTGGCCCGGACCGCGGAGGCGGCCGCGTCGACGATTGCCTGTTGTTGCTGAGGGTCGGGGGACCAGGGCGTGGTGTCAGCAGGCGGAGTCTGAGACATCTGGGGGAGTCCCGTGGTGAAGACGGCGTCGATCTGGCTGACGTTGCTGTTGGTGTCGGCCTCAACGATCGGCAGGGCGAATCGCGTCATATCGACCGGCTGCCGCTTGCGGCCCCAGTCACCGGGTCGTGCTTCGAAGAGACCGTCGATGGACGTACCGCAGAATCGACAGGCTCCGTCGTCCAGGTTCCAGGTGCCCAGTTCGTGCCAGTTTCGTTCGATCAGCAATTCGCTGCAGTTGGGGCAGTAGGTGCTTTGTCGAGGCGTGTCGTTGACATTGCCGACGTAGGCGTACTTCAGTCCGGTGGCCAGGGCGGTTTCGCGGGCGGCGATCAGGGTTTCGTGAGGCGTGCGGGGTGTGTCCTGCATCCGGAAGTCGGGATGGAAGGCGGTGAAGTGGACCGGCACGCTGTCGCCGATGTGCCCCAGGATCCAGTCGCACATCTGTTTGAGTTCGTCGGGACTGTCGTTCTCGTCGGGGATCAGCAGGTTGGTGATTTCGAACCAGATGTCGGTTTCGTGTTTGAGCCAGGCGAGCGTGTCGAGGACGGGCTTCAGGTGCGAGAGCGTGACGTGCTTGTAGAAGCGCTCGGTGAAGGCCTTGAGATCGACGTTGGCGGCGTCGAAGCACTCGAAGACCGGTTGGCGAGCAATGTCGGTGACATAGCCGGCGGTGACGGCGACGGTCTTGATGCCCTGTTCGTGGCAGGCGGCCGCGGCATCGATGGCGTACTCGGCCCAGATCACCGGGTCGTTGTAGGTGAAGGCCACGCTACGGCAGCCGGTGGCCACGGCGGCGTCGGCGATGGCCTGGGGAGTGGCATGTTCGCTGAGTTTTTCGATTTCGCGTGACTTGGAAATCGACCAGTTCTGGCAGAACTTGCACCCGAGGTTGCAGCCGGCGGTGCCGAAGCTGAGCACGGCGGTGCCGGGCAGGAAGTGGTTCAGCGGTTTCTTTTCGATGGGGTCGATGCAGAAGCCGGTACTGCGGCCGTAGGTGGTCAGTACCATCTCTCCGCCGACGTTTTGTCGCACGAAGCAGAAGCCACGGTCGCCGTCCTTGAGCAGGCATTCCCTCGGGCAGAGTTCGCAGAGAATCCGCTCACCCCGACGG
The DNA here is from genome assembly GCA_963580005.1 of Planctomycetota bacterium. Lineage (GTDB taxonomy): Bacteria > Planctomycetota > Planctomycetia > Planctomycetales > Planctomycetaceae > UBA8437. The sequence goes on along the minus strand of CAUZJR010000640.1, from coordinate 451 downwards.
CTCCACCAGCCGCCGGGTTTCAGCCCATCGGGTCGGGTTGTGGTCGGTGGCAGGCGTACCGAGTCGATCATCGCCGCGAGGATACCGGGAGATCAGGGGTGTTGTCGACGCGGATCGGCCTGCCGGCTTCGCCGCCGCGCCTCGTCGGCCTCGGCTCCCCGACCCACGGCGACCAGGCAATCGGCCAGCACGGTCCAGGTACCCGCTGCGTCGGGGTGTCGTGCAACAAAGTCTCGCAAGCGGACGATCGCCCTCTCGATTTGCCCCTGTTCCTTCAGCACCCCGGCCAGGCTCTCGATGTACTCGCTGCGATCCGGATCGATCCGACAGGCGGTTTCCAGGTGAGTGATAGCCTGGAGCATCATCGCGGGGTCGGAGTCGACGCGGGCGGATTGTCCGAGCAGCATGCCGAGGTTGTTGTGCACTCGAGCGGTCTCGACGTGGTCGGCCC
>CAUZJR010000639.1:0-2756 GCA_963580005.1 Planctomycetota bacterium | reverse complement strand
CCGCCGCGTCAAACCACTTGGCCCGCTTCGGGCGGCTCATCGTCTGAACGCTGGTTACGACGACGTTGCTAGCAGTCATCAGCCCCGTGCTGTCGGCACGCCGGAACCCCATCTCGACCTGCGGCCTCGCGTCCAGGTGCGCCGCCAGACTGTCGCACGCCTGCTGCATCAGTTCCTCGCGATGCACCACCACCAGCACGCGGCCCTGCTCCTCGGGCCAGCGGGCGATCACCTCGGCGAACGTCACCGTCTTGCCCAGTCCCGTCGCCTTCACCATCAGCACCGAGTCGTGCTGCTCCCATGAGGCGAACACGGCGTCCGCACTGTCCGTCTGGTACGGACGCAGCGTGAACGGCTCCCGACCGGGAGAGACGGCCACTTCAGGCTCTGGCGGAAATAGGTCTAGCTCGCCAGCCATTCGTTCTGCTCGTCGGTCAGGCGGTTGAAGGTCGCCTTGTTGATGAACCCAGATCCGCCGCACGTGTCGCAATCTGTGTTCCCCAAGTCGCCCCGGCAGTCGGGGCAGGTCGTGTAGAACTCAGCGAACCGCACTACGCTCTTGAGTAGATCGACCAGCCTCCTGATCTCGGGGCGGTCAAGATACGCGCCGCCGGGCTTGTCCGCCAGTATGTCAACCTCCGCGCTGAATTGAGCCAGCACACCGAGCCGAAGCTGGGCCAGGTGCTTTCCCTGCACCGCAGCCTCGCCCAGCGACGGTTCCACCAACCGACCCAGCTTGTCCTTGGGCGTCGAGGGTTCGTCGACCGTGATGACCGGCTGACCGTTGCCTGGCGTCTCGCCCATCATCTCGGCACGGCACCGCTCGATGTGTGTGGCCGTGATCGTCTTCTCGCCGCGAGGGTCGGTGGGTGCGGTTTCCACTGAGTGCGTCCACACGTCGGCCATCAGGGTGGGCTGTTTGATCGTACTTAACACCCGTGCCTGCGACTCACTCGCTGGCCGCTCGGCAGTGGCTGGGTTCTCCTGGTCGAGAATCTTGGCGACCCCTGCCGAGTTCATCAGTTGCCACGCTCGCTGCCTGCTGATGCACCACCGATCACGACAGAACTCAGCGAAGCTGTCGTGACCCGTGATGCGATACAGGTGGCGGGCGTTGATCTCGGCCAGCGCGTTGCCGACCGCGACGAACGACATCATCCCTTTGTTCACCACGGCCACCAGTTCCTCCAGCCGCTCGCCGTCTTCCTTCGTCAGTCCCGTCTCGGCGGGCTTCGTCAATCCTGTCTCGGGCATCTGTCAGTCCTTTCGGGTTTGATTGTCTAAGGCCGACATCGCGGCCATGAAGTCTCCACCACTTTCCTTGAGCGCATCCATCGCCGCCTTCCGGCTGATGCCGACGTTGCCGATGCTCTCCCAGAACCAAGCCGCCAGATCCTGACCATCTCCAGGCGGTGACGCATCTGACACTACGGGTGACGGTTGCGGAATCGTCTCGGGTCGGGGCGTTGTCCCCACATGAGGCACCGTGGCCCGGTCTTCCATGTCCTGGGTGAACAGGTCCGACGCGGCGGTGGCTGTCAGCACCGCGTCCACCATCGCCCGCTTCTTGGACATTTTCAGGACCGTGTTGTAGCAGTCCGCCAAGTCGGGATTCTCGACCGGCTTGAGGTCGGCCATGTCGAAGGCGTCGTCGGGGAACTTCGCACCGCACCCGCCCTTCTTCTTCCAGCACAACCAGCCGCCACCGAACTCCTCTTTCCCTTTGATGATCGCCGACTCGGCACAATGCGGGCAGGCGTGCGCGCCCTTCCGCCACCGATACCGCGTCTCCATCGTGGTGCAGAGTCCGACGCCGGAAGCGATCAGGCTCGTGCTGGTTATGTGCCGCAACTCGCAGGCCACCTCGTACTCGATGTGACCGCCGGGCATCTCCCGCCGGGTCACGACGTAGGCCGGTGCGAGCCGGAACAGCAGGCACAGCTTCTCGGCTCCAGGTTTCAGCAACGTCGGTTTCTGCGTGCCGGGGATGACCCCGTAATGCTCACCGTCGTGCATCGCCCGCCGCATGGCGTCCTGCACCTTCTCGATCTGTCCGACGAGTTGGTCAACGGTCAACTCCCCGGCCATCTGCGTTGCGACCATCTCGCGGGCCTCGTCGTCCTCACGCTGCATCTCGCTGACGTGCAGCAGTTCAGTCGTGCTGTCTTCGGTGTTCATCGCCTCACACTCCTTGGGGCGTCGCCCCGGTTCTAGTTTCGCCAGTCGTTGGGCCGGGGAGCAGGTCGCCCCCCGGCGGTGGTGGTTGTCCTAGTAGCCCAGTCGCGTTAGGACTGGCAACATGATCGCTGCCAGTTCAGAGCGGCAGCACAGGCATCTTCCAGACTGGCGAAGAAGCCGTGGTCGTGGTAATGCAACACGCCATTGGCCGCGTCCCATTCGCTCACAATAAATCCGCCAGTGTTGCAGCACTGTATTCCGATTGCGGGATTGCTGGTCAGTTGAAATGAATCATCTTCGACTTGCCAGTCGGTGGCTTCAACGAAGGTGAACAGGTTTGTGATCGTGGTCGTGTCGGTCATCGTTTCGTTCCTGGTTTCGTTTCTGGTGGCTGTGTTTCCCATGTCCATGATCATCGTCTATTGCAGAGAGAATGAACAGCCCCAGATAGACAATCGGGAAAGTTTCCCGAAAGTTCTCGGGGCCGTTTCGGGCTACCGGATCCGCAGCGAGTGCGTTTCGATCAGGCGTGCCCCCACCACCGTCCGGTCGTCGAGGAGTGCTTTGCGGATCTCGGC
>CAUZJR010000638.1:0-2767 GCA_963580005.1 Planctomycetota bacterium | reverse complement strand
GTCAAGTACGGCGACCTGCCCGGGCTGCTGTCGCTGGCGGCACCCCTGCCGCTGTTCCTCGCCGGCGAAAAGGGCCAGGTGCCAGGCCGGGTCAAGGAAACCTACGCCGCGATGAAACGACCCAGCTATGTGGTGTCGCAAAGCGGTCGCGAGAGTGCTGCGGTGCTCGAGGCCGTGACCTGGCTGCTGGGGCAATAGTCGCCCGGTTGCCGTTTCAACTCTTCAACCAGATTGGACTCGATGATGCCGCTGTCCCTGCCGCTGCTGTTGCGTGACTCGGTTCCCCAGTTCCTGGCCATCGCCGTGACGCTGGCTGTCGTGGCCCTGGTGGTCAACCCGGTGATGTCGGCCGAGAAGGCTCTGAAGAAGGGCGACAGGATCGTCTTCCTGGGCGATTCGATCACCCAGGCCGGGGATCAGCCGGGTGGCTACATCCAGGTCGTCCGCGAGTTTCTGAAGACTCGACACGCGGAGCTGGAACTCGAGGTGATCGGGGCGGGGATCGGTGGACACAAGGTCCCCGATCTCGAGAAACGGCTCGATCGCGACGTGCTGGCCCACAAGCCGCAGGTGGTCGTGATCTATATCGGGATCAACGACGTGTGGCATTCACAGAGCGGAAAGGGGACCTCGAAGCCCGATTTCGAGGCGGGGCTGGAGCGGTTGATCGAGCGGATCGAGAAGGCGGGTGCCCGCGTGGTGCTGTGTACGCCCAGCGTGATTGGTGAGAAGCCGGTCGGGACCAATTCGCTGGACAAGATGCTGGGCGAGTACGCGGGCATTTCCCGCAGCGTGGCTGCCAAGACCGGAGTTCAGTTGTTGGATCTCAACCGCGAATTCCAAGGCTACCTGGGTCGCCACAACCCGTTGGGATCCGAGCAGGGGGTCCTGACCAGTGATGGCGTGCACCTGAATGCTTCGGGGAACCGGTTTGTCGCCGCGAGGATGCTGGAGGCCCTGGGCGTGGCGGGCAGCGGCTCGAGGCGTCTGCGGCACGTGGTGCTGTTCAAGTTCAAGCCCGAGGTGACCAAGGCCCAGGTCGGGGAGGTGGTCCAGGGTTTCGCGAAGCTGCCTCAGCGGATTGAGTCGATCGTGGGATTCGAACACGGGATCGACGTCAGTGTCGAGAACAAGCAGAAGGGGTTCACTCACGGGTTCGTCGTGACGTTTCGTGACGAGGCCGGACGCGACGCCTATCTGCCTCACCCCGAGCACCAGGCCTTTGTGAAGCTGGTCGGGCCCCGGGTGGCCGACGTGCTGGTGTTTGACTACTGGAGCGGTGAGTAAGGGACTGGCTCATCCCGAGGTCCGCCGCAGGCGGATCGAGGAGGGTGCCTGTCCCGGGCTTGGGCGCGGGGTTGTAGGATCAGGGACTGGCTCATCCCGAGGTCCGCCGTAGGCGGATCGAGGAGGGTGCCTGTCCCGGGTGTGGGCGCGGGGAGGTGAGATTGGGGACAGGCACCGGCGCTGCCAGGGGCAGCTCTGGAGCCAGTCCCTGGGCCTAGTCTAGAACAGCTCGGGGATCGGCTGTTGGTTGACGACGATCTGTTCGAGGTCCTTGGGCAGGTCGGCCTGGACTCGGAGTTGGCCGATGTCGAACAGTGAGTGCATGATGGTGGAGAGGACCTGGCTGCTGGAGATCGGCTGTGAGGCGGGCCGGCTGCCGGTGCGGTCCGAGCGACCTACAACCTGCCCGGTCTTCAGGCCTCCGCCGGCAAACGCCAGCGTGCAGAGGTTGCCCCAGTGATCGCGGCCACCATTCTTGTTGATCCGCGGCGTGCGGCCGAACTCGCCGGTGATCACCAGCAGCACCTTCTCGGTGAGACCGCGCTGCTGGATGTCTTCGATGAAGGCCGAGGTGGCCTTGTCGACGGCCGGCAGCAGAGTGGCCAGCCCGTCGTCGACCCGGAATTCCTTGCCGCCGCCGTGCATGTCCCAGCCACCGTTGCCGACGGTGACGAAGCCACAGCCGGATTCGATCAGTCGACGGGCGAACAGCATCTGCCGACCCAATGCGACCGGTGAGAACATGGCTCCGTAGGAGTTGCGTTTCTTGACCGCGTCGGTGGTTTCCATCATCGACGTGTCGTAACGAGCCAGCGTTTCGGGCTTTTCCTGGCCCAGGTCAAACGCTCGGGCGACGCCCTTGAGCAATACGTCGAAAGCCTGTTGCTGGAAGCGGCCCGAGGCGTCGGCGAGGCCGGTGTCGGAATACTGGCGGCGGAGTGAATCGAGGCCGCTCAACAGGCCTCGTCGGTCGTCGAGCCGGTTGCGGGCGATCCGCAGCTTCATGTTGTCGATAATCTCGCCGCCGGCGCTGGGATCGAACGGCCGGTAGACATCCGGCAGGGTACCGGTTTGCGAGAGTCGACCGATGTTGGTGTAGAGTTTCTTTTTCTTGTATTCGTCGCCGACCGCATGAGCGGTGACGAGCATGTTTCGGGGCATGCCGCTTTGTGGGTCGGTGAGGCCGGCGATTCGCGAGTAGATCGAGCCCATCTGGGCACCGGTCGGGTTGCCTCCGGCCATCACGTGCATCGCAGCGGGTCCGTGGCTGGAGATGCCGTGGCGGTACGAGCGGATAACGGCAAGTTGATCGGTCAGTGCGGCCAGCTTGGGCAGAGTGCCGCCGAAGGTGATGCCGGGCAGCGTGGTGGAGATCTCACCAGTCGAGCTGCGGATTTCGCGTGGCGCCTGCATGTTCGGATCGAAGGTCTCGAACTGCGTCGGTCCGCCCTGGAGGTTGAGAACGACGACGGCACGGTCG
>CAUZJR010000637.1:0-2772 GCA_963580005.1 Planctomycetota bacterium | reverse complement strand
CGACATCAACAACTGTCCGGAAAGTTACGAAACCGGGACGATCTCCATGGCGGTCGCAACAGGCGGCTATGTCGGACTGGTACGGGTGGAGGATGGCAGCCTGAACATTGCCGCAGCTCTCGATCCGACGCTGGTCAAGGGCCGCCGTCGGCAGGCCGAGCCGATCGCGAGGATTCTCGAAGAGTCCGGGTTCCCGGAAATCGACCAGCTCGAATCGGCCAACTGGTCGGGCACCGTTCCGATCACCCGCAGATCGCCACGACCTGCCGGACGACGCGTGCTGATGCTGGGCGATGCGGCGGGGTACGTGGAGCCATTCACTGGCGAGGGAATCTGCGGGGCGGTCTGCAGCGGGGCAGCGGCCGCACGGCTCGTATCCAGAAGACTGGCTACCTGGAGTCATCTCGTCGAACGAGAATGGCAGTCCCGCCATCGCCGGCTCGTCCGCAATCGTCAACACTGGTGTCGCTGGTTGGCGAGGCTGGCTCGGCATCCGCGGGCGGTTCGCGCCGCGTTCGCGACGGTGTCACTCGTCCCGTGGCTGGTGCGGCCGATCGTGAAACATCTCAATCACCCACCGGGCAAGTTGACCGAATCAGTGGAGAGTCACTCATGAGTCTTGAGATCCTCGGCATCGGAACGGCGAACCCGGAGCATTCGATCGAACAACAAGACGCGGCCGACCTGGCTCAGACTTTCTGTTCGCAGAGTGCCCCTCAACTGCGAGTGCTGCAGGCCTTACATCGCAGAACCGGTGTCCGCACTCGACACAGTGTCGTCCTGGAGTCCTCGACCAACTCCACGCCGGCCCGTCAGTCGTTCTTCCAGCCGGCGATGTCCGCCGACGATCACGGCCCCACGATGGCCAGTCGCATGCAGCGATACGAGAGTGATGCGGCGCCGCTGGCCTGTGCTGCGGCGACCGCAGCCCTGAACGACGCCGAGCTCTCGCCGGCCGACGTGACTCATCTCGTGACCGTTTCGTGTAGCGGTTTCGCCGCGCCGGGCTTCGACATCGCGTTGATCCGCGACCTCGGCTTCTCAAGCGATGTGGCCCGTACTCACATCGGCTTCATGGGGTGTCATGGTTCGCTCAACGGATTGAGAGTGGCCAGGGCGTTCACCGACGCGGACCCGAACGCTTGCGTACTCGTCTGCGCGGTCGAGTTGTGCAGCCTGCATCACCAGTACGGCTGGGACCCCGACAAGATCGTGACCAACGCCCTGTTCGCCGACGGAGCCGCCGCGGTCGTGGGTCGCCGGGCCAGGGCAGCCAGTTCGAGCTGGAAGCTGGCGGCGTCGGGGTCGACGATCATCGCTGGTACGGAAGACTCGATGAGCTGGCGGATCGGCGACCATGGGTTCTTCATGACGCTCTCGCCCCAGGTCCCCGATACCATTCGCCGGCACCTACCTGAGTGGCTGGGCGGTTGGCTGGCCGGGCACAACCTGTCGGTCAAGGAGATCGGTTCGTGGGCCATTCACCCCGGCGGCCCGAGAGTTCTCACGGCCTGCGCCGACGCGCTCGGCTTCGACCCGGGGTGCCTCGACCCGTCGAGAGAGATCCTCGCCGAGTTCGGCAACATGTCTTCGCCGACAGTGCTGTTCATCGTGCAGCGACTGCGTGAAGGCAACGCGGCCAGGCCCTGCGTCATGCTCGGTTTCGGCCCCGGCCTGGCGGTCGAGGCGGCCTTGATTCGTTAGCCGAGAAACGGAGCTGTGAATTGAAATCCGAAATGCAACGTCACGACGACGCTTGCAGGATGACGTCGTCGTCACCCGTGCAGAGAGTCGTATCAGGATTCCAAGAGAAGAGCCATCGCGAGGCCAGTTCGGTCGGTTATTGGTGCTCACCTGGTCGCTGCCGGAGACGCTCTACGCGATGATCTCTTCAATCGGGTGACCATAGTCGACTTCCAGCCGCTTCCGGCCGGGGACTTCGAGACGGCGCGGATCGAGGCCGAGTTGCTTCATAACAGTCGCATGAATGTCTGTGACGTAGTGCCGATCCTCAACGGCGTGGAAGCCGAGTTCGTCGGTGGCTCCGTGGACCGTTCCGCCTTTGATTCCGCCTCCAGCCATCCAGACCGAAAAGCCGAAGTTGTGGTGACCTCGCCCGTTCGAACCCTGGCCGCCGGGAGTCCGTCCGAATTCCGAGCCCCAGACCACAAGCGTTTCGTCGAGGAGACCGCGTTGCTTGAGATCCTTCAGGAGACCCGCGATGGGCTGGTCGATCTGCTGGCAATTCCTGGCGTGATTGGTTTGCAGGTTGCTGTGAGCATCCCAGGCCCCCGCCCCGCCCCCGCCGTGATAAATCTGCACAAACCGCACGCCGCGTTCGACCAGGCGTCGCGCGGTCAGGCAGAGCCGGCCAAACGACTGCGTCGGTCCGCCGGTTGTCCCGTAAAGCTGGTGCGTTGCCGCCGTCTCGCCCACCGAGTTCACGACATCCGGCACCGCCGTCTGCATTCGAAACGCCAGCTCGTACGACTTGATGCGAGCAGCCAATGCCGGATCGTCCGGGAACTCGTCCGCCGTCAGTCGATTGAGCCGACCGAGCAGTCGTTGCGCTTTCAAACGCTCAGCCGAGCCAGCACCTTCGGCAGGAATCGCAAAGGGCAATGGGTTCTTTGGGTCAACCGACAGCGTAACTCCGTCGTGTTGGGGGCCAAGATAATCTGCTCCTTCGGTCGCCTTTCCGCCGCAGCAGTCTCCAATCTTGTTCCCCATGACGATGAACTGCGGCAGGCTGTCGTTCAGTGAACCGAGCCA
>CAUZJR010000636.1:0-2782 GCA_963580005.1 Planctomycetota bacterium | reverse complement strand
TCTTTGGCCGGAGAAGTTGTTGGTCAACGTGGTCTTCTTCTTCGACTTGACGTCGGTCCGCGAGACCTGGCGTCCGCCGAACCCGGCCCCTTCGCAGGCCAGCAGTCGGCCCTGGGAGTCGAAGATCAGTCCGTTGGACTTTCCGCTGTCGTTGCTGAAGACGCTGGTCTTGCCTGTCTTGGGATCGAATCTCTGGATCATCCCGTTGTCCTTGCCGAAGGGGATGTCGGAGAAGTAGATGCTGCCGTCGGGTGCCACGGCAGGGCCCTCGGTCAATCCCCCCTCGATCTTAGCGCTGCGGGTGAAGAGCAGTTGCAGCCTGGCGTTGTTCTTGACGAGCTTGTCGCCTTCGGGAGCGGGGATCTCCTCGGCCGTGAGTGACGTGGCGGTCAGCAGCAGGGTCAGCAGGGTCAGCGGTGTGGCGGAAAACGCAGGCAAACGAGTCGGTCTCATGGTGGCAGTCTCCGGGGGTTTTCTCGGTGCGGTGGGTCGGTGCGGTGGGTCGGTGCATCAGCGGTGGAATCAGCGGGTCCGTTTGCCGATGCAGTAGAGCGTCTTGTAGGTCCGAACGAACAGTTGTCCATCCGAGGGAGCGACGGCGGCCTTCATGTGTTCGGCCATGCGGTTTCGTGCGAGCAGTTTGAATTCCGGAGAGGCGGCCATCACAAAGATGTCGCCTTCCTTGTTGCTGACGTAGAGTCTGCCGTCGGCGGCGAGCATCGTGCCCCACAGCGTGCCTCCCAGTCTCTGAGCCCAGACCACCTTGCCCGAACGGGCTTCGATGCACTGTGCGATGCCGGTGGCGTTTGAGAGGTAGAGGTACTTGCCGACGATGACCCCGGACCCGACCCGCTGGTGGTTCTTGGCGGTCAGCCACAGCCGGTTCGAATCGGTCAGGTCCCCTCGTCCTCCGAGCTTGACTCCGATCGCCGGTCCCTGGTGACCGCTGATGCCCACGACCATCCCGTTGCCAACCGTTGGCATGGTGTAGATCTCGGTGCCCAGCCCGCCGCACTTCCAGAGTTCCTTGCCGGTGGCCGGGTCGTAGCCCTTGATCTCGCGAGGCATCGTGACGATCAGCTCGTCGTGGCCGGCGACTCGGACGATGACCGGAGTCGACCAGGACCCGTACAGGTTGTTGTTCTTGGCGAACTCGGGTGTGTCCCAGACGGTCTTACCGGTTTTTCGATCGAGTGCGACGAGGTGGGTCTTGTCGCCGGGTCCGCGGTGAACGATCACGAGGTTCTTGTAGAGCACCGGGGTCGTGGCCTGTCCGAAGACGTGAGTCAGCTTGCCGAGCTTGCGGTGCCAGGCAACGTGACCCTCGAAATCGCATGCCAGCACGCCGGCCGAGCCAAAGCTGGCATAGACCTGCTTGCCGTCGGTGGTGGGCGAACCCGAGCAGAAGGGGTTGTCGCGATGAGTCGTCTCCTTCTGCGGAAACGGGACGTCGTGTTTCCAGATGATCTTGCCACTTTTACGGTCCAAACAGATGAGTCGTCGGACCTTGCCGGCATCGACCGGGCAGGTCACGAAGACCCGGTTATCCCAGGTGATCGGTGTCGAGTTGCCCTCGCCGGGCAGCGTGGTCTTCCAGGTCACATTTTCGGTGGGGCTCCAGGAGACCGGCAGGTTGCGTTCGCCGCTGCGGCCGGTGCCATCGACGCCTCGCCACGCGGGCCAGTTCGAAGCGATCAGCGGTGCGGCGGTCAAGAGGGTCATTGCCAGGGCGATGAACAACTGTCGTGTGACCTGGTAAATGGGCGACATGGATACTTTCCTCTGGTAGGGGCGTCTGGTGTGGGCGTTTGAATCTGGAAGAGAACCGACCGCGTTATTGTGACTCAGCCTCGATCGCCTCGCCACACTCGCGGCACTTCAGTCGTTTCCCCGCCAGCCTGGCTCGGACCTTGTACGATCGGCCGCAATTCTTGCAGCGGATAATCAGTGGCCCGTCCCCGGCGGCCGGCTTGGCAGGGGCCTCATCCTCGAGAGTGAACTCACCGGAACTTTCGGCCAATGCGGCCAGCACCGAGTTGCTGACTTCCTCCTGGACCAGCGTATCGGTGTCGAGATCCTCGAGCAGTTCTTCAATCGACTGATGCCGGCGATCGGGCGACTTGGCCATCATGCGATCAATCACCGCGGCGAGTGCTTCAGGGACATCGGGGTTGAGGTCCCTGGGGTTGGGCGGTGGCTGTGTGGCGTGGGCGTTGATCTTGTCGGTCAGACCTCCATCGGGGAACGGAGGTGACCCGGTGAGCATTTCGTACCAGGTGCAGCCCAGCGAGTAGATATCGCTGCGGGCATCGGCGGTGTGGCTGTCGTCGGCCTGCTCGGGCGAAATGTAGTCGACGGTGCCGACAACGGCTCCGGCCTGGGTCAACTGGCTGCTGTCGGAGTCGGCCTCGAGTGAGCGGGCGACTCCCATGTCGGCCAGCTTGGGTGAGCCGTCTCGCGAGATCATCACGTTGGAGGGTTTGATGTCACGATGGATGATCTGGTTGCGGTGCAGGTAGGCCAGGCCTTCGGCCAGCTGACGGATGATCGAGACGGTTCGTTTCAGCGGCAGCCGGCCTCGTTGCTGGATCACCTGCCCGATGTCGGCGCCGTCGACGAATTCCTGGGCGATGAAGTGTCTGCCGTCGGCGGTGCCGGTGTCGAGGACCTCGACCAGGTTGTCGTGCTTGAGACCCTGGGCGAACTCGCCTTCGAGTTGAAAGCGGCGAACGAGTTCGGGGTTTTTCGACTGGTCGGGACCCAGCACTTTCAGAGCGACATC
>CAUZJR010000635.1:0-2833 GCA_963580005.1 Planctomycetota bacterium | reverse complement strand
GCCGAGATCGCGGTGCACGCGCCGCTGCGAGATTCCGAGACGCGTTGGCAGAGCCAGGTGCTGGTCGACTCAGATCGCTACCACCGCACCACGATGCCGGCCCCGCAGCGAGTCCCATCGCTGGCGGCGGTCCGCAAGGCCCGGGGCCGCAGCTGGATCTTCAGTGTCAGCGGCGGAGTGAAGATCGAACCACCCCCGGTCCAACTCAAGAGCTTCGGCACCGTCGACCGCCGACTGGAACCACGAGCTCGAGCCGCACGTCCCGGGGCCGCCACCACATCATGGTGGTGGGACTAGACTCCAAAGGCCGCCGCCAGGCAGGCGTGGCCAGCGGCTCCGTCCGAGAGGCCCAGCACCACGCTGATCCGGATCTCGCTGGTGTTGATCATCTGTATGTTGATCCCCGCCTCGGCCAACGCACCGAACATCCGCTCCCCCACGCCCGTGTGGCTCCGCAGCCCGATCCCCACCACCGACAACAGCGAAATGTCTCGCTCGAAACTGATCGATGATCCGGCCCATCCCTCCGTGACCTCCCGCACCAGCAGCAAGGCGGAATCGAGATCGCGGCGGGGAACCGTGAACGACAGGCTCGCCCGAGCAGCCCGCCCGTCCTCGGAACGGGACTGGTTCTGGACGATCATGTCGACCAGGATCCCTCCCTCGGCCACCGCAGAAAACACCTCAGCCGCCACGCCGGGTGAGTTCGGAATGTCGCGAACCGTGATCCGGCTCTGCTCCTCATCCAGCTGAACCTCGCTGACGACAATGTCCTCCATGCTCGTCAGGCGATCCACCACGTCCTGCTCCAACTCCTCCCGCTCAGACAACTCCGCCCGACGATCCGCGGCGGGCAATTCGATCCCCACCCCCGGACCCTCGGCCTCGTCACGCTCCAATCCGAAACCCGAGTGCACAGCCGCCACGGCCTGCTGGCAGCGGTCCCGATCGACCAGGACCGAGATCTTGATCTCGCTGGTGCTGATCATGTCGAGATTCACGTCGACGTCGCCGAGCAGGCGAAACATGTGAGCCGCCACGCCGGTGTGAGACCGCATGCCACGCCCCACCGACGACACCTTGCTCAGATGAGTGCCGTGGTCGACGCTGCCCTGGCCCAGGTCGGCCACCGCAGCCTCCGCCGCGGCCAACGCCTCGGGCAGGTTCGGCTCCGGAACCGTGAACGACACCTCCGCCAGACCCCCCTGCCCCACGTCCTGCACAATCATGTCCACCGGCAACGACACCTCGGCCAGGCGACCGAACACCCCGCCCATCACGCCCGGTCGATCGGGAACACCCACCAGGCCCACTCGCACCTCCTCGCGGACCACCGCCAGGCCGGTCACCAGCGGAGCCGACGCGTCGCTCGATTCCGAGACCGCGGCGATCAACGTCCCCTCGCCTTCTGTACCCGAGGGCCGTACCCGAACCGGAACACGGTACTTCTTGGCAAACTCAATCGACCGCGAATGCATCACCCCGGCCCCGAGACTGGCTAGCTCGAGCATCTCGTCGTAGGAAATCCGACGCAGCAACCGGGCCTCCTCCACGATCCGCGGATCGGTCGACAGGACCCCGTCGACGTCGGTGTAGATCTGGCACTCGTCGGCCTGCAGGACCGCCGCCAACGCCGTCGCAGTCGTGTCACTGCCCCCTCGACCCAGCGTCGTGATGTTCCAGTCGTCATCAATCCCCTGGAACCCCGCAGCAATCACGATCTGGCCCGCCTGCAGAGCCTCACGCATGCGGCGTGTCGAGATGTCGATGATGCGGGCCTGGGTATGAGACGAATCGGTGCGGATGCCGATCTGACCTCCGGTCATGCTGATCGCCTCGGCCCCCTCCGCCGCGACCGCCATCGCCATCAACGCCACAGATTCCTGCTCGCCGGTGGACAGTAGCATGTCCATCTCGCGGGCCGCCGGCTGGTCGGTGATCTCCGAAGCCAAGCTCACCAGCTCATCGGTCTTCTTGCCCCGGGCACTGACCACCATCACCACCTGGTGCCCGGCTCGCTGAGCCTCCACCGCACGGCGGGCCGCCTGGCGGATCCGGCCCGCGTCGGCCACGCTCGTTCCACCGAATTTCTGGACGATCAACGACACGACACAAACCGCTCTACTGCCTGAATTTCATGCCAAGCCCCCGAGCATAACGCCTCAGTCACCACGAGGGCAGCTCCCCCACCCCAAGGGACAGGCACGCCCTCAAGCACCACACCCCAGCCCGGAACCGGCTCGCCACACGATCCACATCTCGCGAAGCGCACGACGAGCCCGTTCCCCAGCCCCGCAATCCCTACGCCGCAGCCTTCCGCCTGAAGGGAATCACCGCCGGAGTCCCCGTGGCCGCGTCCAGCAACGCCTCAAAGACCTGCATGTCCAACGCACTGGCCGTCGGGTTCTCCGGATGCCACTGCACACCCAGGCAGAACCACCGGTCGTCATCAGCCTCGATAGCCTCGATCACCCCATCCGGAGTCCGCGCTGCGACCACGAAACCCTCGGCCGGCTCGTCGATCGACATGTGGTGCTGGCTGTTGACCCGGATTTCGCCCGGTCCGTAAATCGCGTCCATCCGAGTCCCCTCCTCGATCTCCAGCACGTGCCGCAGGGTTGTTTCAACCGGATCGCGGTGCAGGATCGACTTGGGCACGTCCTCGGCGACATGAGCAAACAGGCTGCCGCCGCAGACGACATTCAGCACCTGCATCCCCGCACCAATCGCCAGCAACGGGATCCGCATGTCGACGGCCATCTGGCACAGACGCCGGTCAAAGTCCTCTCGCCGCTGAGGCATCGGGCGGGATGTCGGGTGAGCCTGCAGGCCC
>CAUZJR010000634.1:0-2843 GCA_963580005.1 Planctomycetota bacterium | reverse complement strand
TTCCTGGATCAGGTCCAGGAAACTCAGGCCACGGTTGCGGTACTTCTTGGCGATCGAGACGACCAGCCGGAGATTGCCGCTGGAGAGCTGTTGTTTGGCCTCGGTCCAGTCATTGAACCGCCTGATCATCTCCTGGACCCGATCGATGAACTCATCAACCGGCTCCAGTGTCATCAACTGCAGTTCTTCGAGCTCGCGTTCACAGAGCCGGCGATCCGACGCGTTGCTGCGGCCCTTTAGCTGCTGGACCTGCAGCTTGAGACTACGGAACCGGTCCACCAGCTGTTGCATCCGCTTCTGCAACGGCTGCAGCCGTGATGTCCGCAGGCTCAACTCCTCGCACAACGTCGCCATCTTGCGTCGTCGCAGCAGCATCTGTTCTCCGAGCTCGCCGCGGCGTTTCCGCGATGTGCCCCGCTCGGCCAACTCGCGGTAGTCCCGCTCGTTGTCCTGCATCAGCAGCTTCACCGTCCGCAGGTTCGCCTGCATCCGCCCAACAATCTGCTCCTTCTGGACACTCTCGGTCTCCGACGTCCTCAACGTTCGTTCAAACGGCAGTTCGCCAGCCTGGACCTTCTCCAAAATCGAGACCGCGTGGTGCAGTGCGAAGTCGGATTCGAGAATCGTGCGTCGAAGCCGCTTGCGAGTGATCTCGATCCGCTTGGCCAGAAAGATCTCACGCTCGCGAGTCAGCAACGGGATGCTGCCCATCTGGCTGAGATACATGCGGATGGGATCGCGGGAGGTGACCGGGTTCTCGGGAACCAGCAGCTGGCTCTCGGCTTCCTGCCGTGCCAGTTGCTTGCGTTGCATTTCGGCAACCACCGTGGGGTCATCCCGCAGGGGCAGACCGGTCTCTTCCAGCATCATCACGACGCAATCGATCAGCGACGCGTCACCACCTTCATTGGGCAGGTACTCATCGACCTGCTGAAACGTAAAGAACCCCCGCTCGGTCGCTTCGGCAACCATGCCCTGAAGCGAACTGTCAAAACGATGCACGAATGGACTCCTTCCATGGAATTTGCGAGCGTGCAGTTGCCATCGGCAGCGGCCGACGTACCGTAACCCACACCGCACCCCGAGGTGCTCTCAAAGCCGCGGGCTCTCACCGATAGCATCCTTGCTCGTGTTGACAAGGCCGCCGTGCTGACGACTTTGTCGAGAACCACATCGACCGGCCTGGTGTTTCTGGCCTTCCTGGCCTGCCAGAACCGGTCGAATCACAAGGCGGCGACACTACCAGAAACTTCCGTCTCCCCCACACACAATCCCCACAATCAGAAAACTTTGCCCGGTTTTCTCCTGCACCCCATGTGTCGGCTCCTCGCACCACGAAATCAAACCAGCACCTGACCGTTAGCTTCACTACGACACCACCTGCACCACCGCCACTCGTCCGCGACCACCCTCACGGCCGATCCTGACCGAAGACACCCTGCCCCTGCCCCTGCCCCTGCCCCTGCCCCTGATGTGCCCCGCAACCGAGCCGTTCATGACCCACTCGCATACCGTCTCCGACTCCAACTCCGCCCGCTACACTCGCCCGGCGTTCCTGGCACCTCGCACCCTGACAGCGGTGGCCCTACTGCTGGCTCTATTGCTGTCCGGGACCCGGGCAGCGGCGGCCACGATCTACGTCGACAATCTCCTCGGTCGAGACATCTGCCGCGGAACGGTCTCCGAGCCGATCGACCGAATCTCGGGTCCCGTCCGCACTCTCGACCGCGCCGTCGCACTGGCAGGCCCCTCGGACACGATCCACCTGGCCAACACCGGCAGGCCCTACGCCGGCGACCTGCGGCTGTTCGGTCGACGGCACAGCGGCATCGCCACGCTCCCCTTCCGCGTCCTCGGCAACGGAGCGGTCATCTCCGGAGCCAAGCCGGTCCCGTCGGCCGCCTGGCGATCGGTCGGGGGACTCTGGCAACTGGCCCCGAGACGCAAGGGTCGCTTCCTGCTGCTCCGCGACGGGAAACCCCTGCCCCGCCACACCTTCCCCCCCAACGGAGCAGCCCCGAAACACGAGACGATCCCCGACGGTCACTGGGGCGTCTGGAACGGCAAGATCTACTACCGCACCATCGAGCTGCTCGATACCGGCGTCGCCGGCCTCGCGATCGCCACCGGTGACTGCGGCATCACGCTGTTTGCCGTGCGGCACGTGCAGATCGAAAACCTCGTCGTGCAGCACTGGCGACTCGACGGCATCAGTGCACCAGGACTCTGCTTCGACGTCGTACTCAAGAACGTCGTCTGCAGGGAAAACGGACGAGCCGGACTGGTCCTCTCGGGGACCTCGCAGGTCCGAGCCGAGACGCTTCAGCTGACCGGCAACCTCGAACACTCGATGCTGATCGAAGACTATGGCCTGGCCGACATCGTCGACGGCAAGTTCAGCAAACCGCCGACACTCAGCCCGTAGCGGCCGGGTCCGGATCCGGATCCGGGTCGCGCTGGGTCACATCCCTCAGCCGCAGACCCGTCCGCTGCAGGCACCACAGGCCGACCAGGGTCACGGGGATGTACTGCCAGAGGTGATAGTAGACCGACGCGGCGACCGCGACGTTGGGATCGACGTCGTAGAGCGCCAGCACGACGGTGAAGCATCCCTGGATCACGCCGACATAGCCCGGCGGGGCCGGCAGCAGGATGACCACGGCGATCACGCCCATCACGACCAGCGACGGAGCAAAGACCTCCTCGGCACCCAGAGTCCTCAGCGACACGTAGACCATCAGGCCCATCACGAACCACTTCAAGACCGATGCGGCGACGATGCCCAGGGCCAGTCGAGGGCGTTTCAGAGCACCCAGCCCGCCGGACGCCGATCTCAGCATCTC
>CAUZJR010000633.1:0-2849 GCA_963580005.1 Planctomycetota bacterium | reverse complement strand
AACCGGTTCCCCGCTTCGGGGATCGTGCCGAAGCTGAAGATCTGTGCCGATACCGAGGCTGGCCGGACACGTGAGGCGACGCAGCGGTTTGGATTCGAGCGTGAGACGAGGGACTGGCGTGAGGTGTTGGCGGATCCGGAGGTCGAGGTGGTGAGCATCACCTCGCCGAACTGGCTGCATCGTGAGATGTGCCTGGCTGCGCTGGAGGCGGGCAAGCACGTGTTCTGCGAGAAGCCGGTCGGGCGGGATGCGTCGGAGACCGGTGAGATCGTTGCGGCGGCGTCCGGGTCGGGGCTGCAGACCTTTACCGGGTTCTGCTATCGCTGGAGCCCCGTGGTGCAGCATCTGCGTGAGTTGATCGAGTCGGGTCGACTGGGGCAGTTGACTCATTATCGCGGCCGTTTCTTCTGCAGCTACGGCCACAATCCTCATAACGTGCTGTCGTGGCGATTCGAGCGAGAGAAGGCCGGCACGGGGGTGCTGGGTGACCTGATGTCGCATGTGGTCGACATGGCACTGATGCTGGCCGGTCCGCTGGCGGAGGTGGTCTCGCAGGATGAGACCTACATCAGCGAGCGGCCGTTGCCGAGTGAAACGGGGACACACTTTGCGGTGCGGGAGGACGGGCCGCGGGGGCCGGTGACCAACGAGGACTACGTGGGGTCGATGGTCCGCTTCGCCAACGGGGCCCGCGGGACGCTGGAGGTCTGCCGGGTGATCGGGGGGTCCGATTGCGAGCATGCCTTTGAGCTCAACGGGACCCACGGATCGGCTCGCTGGAACTTCGAGCGGATGAACGAGCTGGAGTTGTACCTAGACGACCGGGCGGACGAGCGGCCCGGCTACGCCACGCTGCAGACTCGCCCCGAGTTCCCTCGGCACGGTGACTTCAACCCCGGCGGAGCTGTGGGGTTGGGCTACGAAGATCTGATGACGATCCAGGTGCACGAGTTCCTGAAGGGCGTGACCAGCGGGACGGCCGTCGAGCCGAGTTTTGGTCAGATCGGTCGGGTGGCGGCCGTGCAGGCGGCGATGGCACGCAGTTGGCAGAGTCGGACGTGGGAGTCGGTGGTCGAAGGATGAGGAGCATGTGATGAGAGTTGTGCAGTGGGAGATCCCCGGTGTGGGGCGACGGGTCGGAGTGGTCCAGGGCCACGAGGTCTGTGACGTGACCTCCGTCGATGAGTCGCTGGACCGGGTGATCGCGGTGTTCGAGGCCGCCTGCAGAGACGGTGTGAGCTTCGAGGAGCGATTGCAGAGGGCTCTGGATGGAGGTGAGGCCTCGCGGATCGACTACGGGGAGCTGCTGTCTGGCCGGCCCGGTGGCACGGCACCCTTCTTGCATCCACCGCTGGATCACCCGGACCCGCATTACCTGCTGGTCTCGGGGACCGGGTTGACTCACACCGGTGGCATGAAATCACGAGACCAGATGCACTCCTCGGATTCGACTGATGCCTGCGAAGAGGACGAGGGAGTCGAGGATGACGAGGATGCTGCGGAGCCCGTGACCGATTCGGCTCGCATGTTTGCGATGGGGTTGGCCGACGGGAAGCCGGAAGCTGGATCCCGCGGCGCGATGCCCGAGTGGTTTTACAAGGGGAACGGTTCGACTCTGCGCGGACCCGGTGGAGTGGTCGACCTGCCCGCCTTCGGGCTGGACGGTGGTGAGGAGCCTGAGATTGCCGGGTGCTACGTGGTGGACCCGCAGGGTGTGCCCAGGCGGTTGGGGTTTGCGCTGGGAATCGAGTGGTCGGATCACGAGACCGAGAAGATCAACTACCTGTACCTGGCTCCGTCGAAGCTGAGGACCTGTGCGGTGGGTCCGGAACTGATCACTGATCTGGACTTTGGAGACGTCGATCTCGAGTGTCGTGTCGAGCGGGACGGTGAGGTGCTTTATGAGAGTGGGGCGTTGAAGAGCGGCGAGCAGTCGATGTGCCATTCGCTGGCCAATTGCGAGGATCACCATTTCAAGTACCCTCAGCACAGGGTGCCCGGTGACGTACACGTGCATTTCTTCGGCACGAGCAAGCTGAGTTTCAGCACCCGCGACTGGAAGTACCGTGCGGGGGACGTGGTGACTGTTTCGGCTGACGGGGTGAGTGCGGCCCTGGTGGTTACGGTTGCCGATGCGGCTTCGGAGGCCGCGGGGCCGGTGCGTGCCCAGAGGGCCTAGACTGTGGGTGGCGAGTTAAAAGGAACAGGGGCCGAACCATCGGGTCCGGCCCCTGCCCTGCTGCTGCTACCGGCAGTCGGTCACTTGACCGGAGCCGGCGGCGGGGTGAGAGGTCGCTTGGCGGGGACCACCTGGATCTCGACCGGGTTCGAGACTGCTCCGTCACCGCGGACGATGACGATTTCGGCCTTCGACGCGGTTGCCAGTGGCAGGGCGGGCAGCTTGATGTGCACGCCCAGATCGTACCAGCCGTAGATCTCTGCCTGCAGTTCCAGGCCATTGATCTGGACGATGACCTCGCCCGGTTCCGGCCCGAAGCCTTCGCCGGCGATGTCGATCATGGCACCGGGTTCGGCGGAGGTGACGTTGGTGGAGAAGCTGGCGGGGTCGACCGGCAGCACGTCTCCGCGTGCCAGCACCGCCCCGTTGTTCTCCTCGAACGCCTCGTCAACATCCTGGTGCGAATCGACCAGCACATGCAGGAAGCGGAACGGCACGGCGCGGTCCTCGGCATCCCGGCCCAGCGAGCTGGCTTCGAACGGCAGTCGGATGTCGACCGTCTGGATGGCACCCGCGTCGATCTTGTCGATCTCAACACCCGCCTGCGGAACGTCCCGGCGAGGATCTCGGTCGTTTGACGCGAGCAACATCACGTTGAAGTCCTTGCGGA
>CAUZJR010000632.1:0-2858 GCA_963580005.1 Planctomycetota bacterium | reverse complement strand
CCAGGCAGCCTCGCCCAAATCGGCTGTCGCCGTAGAGCTCGACCCGGGACCGCGGTTCCTCGTCGATCTGGAAGGCCTTGAGCTGATCGGAGCTCATCATCGACAGGGCGCGGTCGATCATCAGCTGGTGTTGAGTTCTCCGCGTGGCGGTCAGGCGGCCGCGACTGAAGGCTCGGCTGACGACCTGCAACCCTGCAAGTCTCCGACTCTGCCGATCGCCCTTCACTCGAGGCACAACGTTGCTCAGCCGGCCTCCGGGTTCATCAACCTTGTACGCGTCGTAGCGAGCACCCAGGAACCCGCCGCGGGCCGGAGTGGGACAGCTGCCCAGCGAGACATGCTGAGGAATCTCGATCGACTTGTCCCAGCGCTCCCGGGCCAGGATGGCTCCAATCGCGGGGTGGGTCAGCGTGAGGTCGGGGGTGTATCCGGTCTTGGCCAGGTAGACACCTCGCTCGTGATTCCCCTCGCTGGTGACCAGCGAACGGATGACCGAGAGTTCGTTGATGATCTCGGCCGTCTGCTGGTAGTCGGAACCGATCTTCAGCCCCGGCAAGCGAGTTTCGATCTGGGTGGTATCGCCGCCGATGTCGGTCCCCGGGTGTGGGTCCCAGGTCTCGAGTTGGCTGGGTCCGCCGTCGAGGAACAGCGTGATCAGCGACTTGGGCCGTTCCGAGCCTCGACGCTTCGCGGCCCGGGCATCGAGCGTGGGCAGTGCAAACGCAAGCCCGAGGCCGGCTACGGCCTGCTGCAGCCAGCAGCGACGGTCGATCGGTTGTGATGCGAACGAGGCGGTCATCGGCCTAGTGGTTCCACGAGAACTCGGGGGAATTGAACAGCGTCCAGAAGATGTCCTCGACAGCCTGCTGACGTGCTTCGCCGGTGGTCTCGGTCAGCCATTGGCCCAGCGCCTCGTGCTCCTCGGGGTCAGGACTCCGCCCCAGGCAGACCTGGAAACAGGTCTTCAGGCACAACGCATCGTCGCCCTCGGTCGCCCGGGCGATCGCCGAGGTGGCCGCCGTTTTTCCGGGCTGGGTCAACTCGTACGCCAGGCGCCCGTTCATTCTCAAGAGTGCCTGGGGAATCGTCCCGGTCTGTTCCGAGAATTCCGCGCTGCCCAGGTCGCCATATCCCTTGACGAAGTCCTGGTTGCTGAAGAACTTCCGAGCCCTTGTGAAGAGGCTGGAGTCTCGTTCGAGGGTCGTGATCGAGGCGGCCTGCAGCATCGAGCCGATGACCTGCTCGGGTCGCAGCCGGACCAGCGGGAACACCGCCCAGGCATCCTCGCGGCGATCAAGCTCCTCGATCGGCAACCCCACCGCTTCGGATTGACTGGCAGCGGGGGAGGGGGGACGAGAATCGAGACGGAAGGGACGGCTGGCGGCGATGGCATGGATCAGCCACTTGAGTTCGCGTCGATGGAGGCGGAAATCTTCTGCAAGCAGGTCCAGGGCCCGGGTGGCCGGGTCTCCCGGGTCGGGTAGGTCGTCGACGGGCGAGTAGAACGGGCGGCCGAACATCTGGGCCCAGATGCGATTGATGATCGCACGATCAAATCGCTCGTTCCGCGGGTCGGTCAACCACGCCACCAACCTCTGCCGACGCGTCCCGGACTCGGGCAACCACTCCGAACCAAACGGAACCTCGGGCACGATCAGTCGTGACGTGCCGGTTTCATGATCGGTCACCTCGAGCTGACGCTCGGTGTCGTCGATGACTCCGTGAGCCGTGAAGCGAGCGGCTGAGTAGAACGCGGCCAGGCCCTGGAAATGAGCCTGCTTCCAACGGGGATCGAAGAAATGGTCGTGGCACTTGGCACAGTCGATGCGCTGACCCAGGAAGGCTCGAATCGTCCGCCCCGCCAGTTGCTGCTCGTCGATCTCCTCGTCGAGCCGACCGGTCAGGTTGAACTGGGAAATCGTAATGTAGTTGGTCGCCGGCTCCGTGCCGGGTTGGCCCTGGGCAGCAATCAGCTTGGTGACGATCTCGTCCCACCCGCGGTCGGCCGCCAGTTGCTCGATGAACCACGCATCGAACCGGTCGCGGCGAAACGCCAGGAAGGGCCCCTCGCTGGTTCCAATCAGTGCCCGCCCCAGCCGTTGGGAACAATAGGACGCGTAGCGACCATCGTCGAGTAGCCTCTGCGTCCACCTCTCGAGCTTCAATTCCCCGGCATCGGCTTCGAATTGTCTGAGTTCAATAAGAGACGGAACGGTGCCGTGCAGTGCCAGCGAGAGCCGACGGAGGATGGTCAGTTCATCGGCTTCCGCGGCCGGTGCGATCTGCTCTTCAGCCCAATGCGCTTCGAACCAGGCTTCGAACTTCGAGGCTCTCTCGGGTGGCTGGAACCGCTTCGCCTCGGGCTGTGGCACACTGATGTCGTCGGTCGGACGACCCGGGGAATCCTGGACCAGCGCCAGCAGCCCGCCCAGGACCAGCAGCGGCAGAAACACCCGGCAGAAAACTCGCATCCCACTATTCTCCGGCTCCGCCGCCGAATTCACAAGTTGATCGTCTTCTGCCCTGGGACATCCCGGCCCCGACTCCCCGACACTCGAGCCGATGCGGCAATCGGGATGTGATTCACTTCTGGCGAATGGCCTCGGTGAATTCCCGCACCACCCGTTCCTGCTCGGTCGCGTCGAGTTTGGCATCACCGCGATTGAAGAAGGGGTTGGCCTTGTCGGGCTCAAGACGGGTGGCTTCGGTGTAGTCGTCCATCGCCCTGCGATACTCCTTCTTGTCGAAGTTCGCGATCCCCCGCTTGTAGTAGGCGTGAGCAGAACCGGGTTCCAGGTTGATCGCCTCGGTGTAGTCCTCGATCGCCTTGTCGTGCCTGGACAGGTTCAGATACGCGT
>CAUZJR010000631.1:0-2860 GCA_963580005.1 Planctomycetota bacterium | reverse complement strand
GTCCAGCAAGCGGGACACCTCCGCCACATCCTTGTCGCCTCGCCCCGACAGGCAAACGACGACCGCCTGCTCTGCGTCCATCTCCCCGGCGACCCGGCAGGCGTGAGCCACCGCGTGAGAACTCTCTACCGCGGGAATGATCCCCTCGTTACGCACCAGCTGGCCAAACGCCTCCAACGCCAGGCCATCCCCAACGCTGCAATAATTCACCCGGCCGGTCTCCTTCCAGTAACTGTGTTCGGGGCCGACTCCGGGGTAATCGAGTCCTGCCGAGACGCTGTGCACGTCCTGGGTCTGGCCGTCGTCGTCCTGCAGCACGTAGCTGAAACTCCCGTGCAGGATCCCCGGCTGACCGAAACACAGGGGGCTGGCATGCTCACCCGCACCCGGACCCACTCCGCCCGCCTCGACACCCTCCAACCGGACCCCCGCGTCATCGATCAACGGATGGAACATCCCCGCGGCGTTGGAACCGCCCCCGACGCAGGCCACCACCACGTCGGGCAACCGCCCGAGCGTCTGCAGGCACTGAGCCCGAGTCTCGCGGCCGATCACCGACTGGAAGTCACGGACCATCATCGGGAACGGATGCGGACCGACGACGCTGCCGATGACGTAATGAGTCGTCTCGACACTGCCCATCCAGTCTCTCATCGCCTCGTTGATCGCGTCCCGCAGCGTACACGAACCGCTCGAGACGCCCCGCACCTCTGCACCCAGCATCCGCATGTTGTGCACGTTGGGCTGCTGACGACGTATGTCCTCGGTGCCCATGTAGACGACGCATTCCAAGCCGAACCGGGCACAGGCGGTCGCGGTGGCCACCCCGTGCTGGCCCGCGCCGGTCTCGGCAATCACCCGCGTCTTGCCCATCCGCCTGGTCAGCAGCAACTGGCCGACGGTGTTGTTGATCTTGTGGGCGCCGGTGTGATTCAGATCCTCGCGCTTCAGATAAATCCGTGCCCCACCCACCTCCGAGGTCAACCGCTCGGCGAAATACAACGGGCTGGGACGCCCGACATAACTGCCCAGCAGATGCTCGAACTCGGCACAGAACTCCGGGTCGCCCTTCGCCCTCAGGTACTCCTCGGTCAACTCCTCCAGCGCCCGCATCAGGGTCTCGGGCACGAAGCGACGACCGAACGGGCCGAATCGACCGAATTCGTCGGGCACGTGGCTGGTGGCGGACGTCATCGGGGGCCCTGCAGAGAGGAAACCGGTAAGCTGCCATTATTCTAGCCGGCCCCGAAACGGTCAACGGCCGCCGGCCCCCGAGACTGACCCGGTTTGACACGCCCACCGGTCGCTCACATGATAACCGCCTGCCATTTCCCCCGCGTGATTGGGTCCGAGACCGCCATGTTCCAGATGCAAATCCCCTCCGATGACGCGGCCGTCGCAGAGCTCTTTCAGCGAGGCGAAGCGGTGATCCCCGGTGGAGTCTGTTCGAGCACGCGACGGAACAAGGCGTGGGACTCGCCGGTCTATGCACAAAAAGCCGACGGCAGCCGCTTCTGGGATGTCGCCGGCCGCGAGTTCCTGGACTTCTCGATGAGCCACGGGGCGACGCTGCTGGGGCACAACCCCCCCTGCCTGCAGCAGGCCCTGCAGACCGCCTGGGACCACGGCGTGCTCTGCAGCATGGACACACCCTTCCACGTCGAGCTCGCCGAAGAACTCTGCGAGATCGTCCCCTGTGCCGAGCGAGTCCGCTTCACCAACTCGGGCTCCGAAGCCACCCTGCACGCCCTGAGGCTGTGTCGGGCCGCCAGCGGACGCGACAAGATCATCCGCTTCTTCGGCCACTTCCACGGCTACCACGAATTCACCTACATCGCCGGACACCCCCCCGCCGATCAGCTCGACGCCAAGCCGCCCTACCGCGAGAGTGCCGGGATTCCCGAGTCGATGGCCGAGTTGATCATCCCGGTCCAGTACAACAACCTCGATCTCCTCGAAGCCACCGTCTCGGCCCACGCCCACGAAGCCGGGACGCTGCTCGTCGAGCCGGTCGTCTACAACTGCGGCTGCATCACCCCCGAAGACGGGTTTCTCGAGGCCACTCGCGAACTCGCCGACCGGCACGACCTGGTGCTGTTTTTCGACGAGGTGCAGTCGTTCGCCAAGGCCAGCCCCGGTGGAGCCCAGCAGGACTTCGGAGTCACGCCCGACATCTGCACGATCGGGAAGTCGCTGGGAGGCGGCCTGCCGCTCTCGGCCATCGCCGGACGAGCCGACCTGATGGAACTCTACGCACCCTCGGGACCCGTCGCGCACTCGGGCACCTTCAACGCACCCCTCACCTCGATCCTCTCGGGCCTCGCCTTCGTCGACCACATCAAGCGGCCCGGTTTCTGGAAGACCATCAACGGGCTGGGTGAGGTGCTGTTCGGAGAACTCCAACAGATCGCCGACCGCAGCCGGGTGCCGGTGAGATTTCAACACCACGGCAGCCGGTTCGGGATCATCTTCGGTACCCGTGAACCGGTCACCAACTACCAGCAGGCCCTGGTGCACGACCCCGAGTTGATGCTCGAGTTCTGTCGCCAGACGACCCGACGCGGAGTCTACTTTCACGACTACGGCGGAAGCCCCTGCCACCACGGCTACTCGCTGGCCCACTCGCTCCCGGACATCCACCAGGCACTCTCGGCCATCGACGACTCGCTGCAGGACATGGGCTAGGTGGCCCCGGGGATCGGGCTTGTTTTTGATCTGAACCTGCTACATTAGGCTCATGCCGGTCAAGGTCCGCTGCCGCAAGTGCGAAAAAGTCTTCGCCGCACCCGACCGGGCACGGGGTAAGGCCATTCGCTGCCCCGAATGCCGTGCGCCGGTCAAGGTGCCCGCAGGCAAACGG
>CAUZJR010000630.1:0-2861 GCA_963580005.1 Planctomycetota bacterium | reverse complement strand
ATCGTCCCTTCGAACTCGATGCCGACGGTCTCCTGGAGATCCCCAGCGAGCCGGGCCTGGGCCGCAGTCTCGATCCGGACCGCCTGGCGCGTTACACGGCCTGGGAGCGGGTGTTTCGGTAGGGCGGATGTTGAGGCAGCGGTGTCGCGACGGTGCAGGACTCGTTGAGCGGAACCAGTTGATGCAGTTGGTGCGAGAAATCGGTGACGGGGCTTCCGTGGGTGGCGGTTTCGTAGCGATCGGGAATTTCGACGGCCTGCACGTGGGGCACGCCCGGATCGTGCAGAGGCTGGTCGAGTCTGCCGCTGGTGAGGGTGTCGGGGCGGTGGTGCTGACGTTCGATCCGCATCCGATCGAGTTGCTGCGGCCCGAGTCGGCTCCGCCACTGTTGAGCACGATCGAGGATCGCGCCTTGTGGTTGGGTGAGCTGGGAGTGGACGTGCTGTTGGCGTTGCCGACGACTCGTGAGCTGCTGAGCCTCGAGGCGGAGGAGTTCTTTGGCCAGGTGGTGGTCGAGGGCCTGAATGCGAGGGGGCTGGTTGAGGGTCCCAATTTCTGTTTTGGCAGGGATCGCCGCGGCGACACCGATGTGCTGAGGGTGCTGTGTCAGGGGGCGGGGATCGGCCTGGAACTGGTCGATCCGGCGAGCTGCGACGGAGAAGTCGTTTCATCGAGCCGGGTCCGGGCGGCGTTGGCTGCGGGGGATGTCGAGTCTGCCGGGAAGCTGTTGGGTCGAGCCTACTCGGTGCGAGGCACGGTGGTGGCCGGCGAGGGTCGTGGCCGTGAGCTGGGAGTTCCCACCGCCAATCTCTCGGGGATCCCCACTCTGGTGCCCGGGGATGGGGTCTACGCGGGTGCGGTCGAAATGGCCGGAAGCCGTCACCCCGCCGCGGTGCACGTGGGAGGCAATCCGACGTTTGGTGAACCGGACCGCAAGGTCGAGGTACACCTGCTGGCCTTCGAGGGAGACCTGTACGGGCAGGAGCTGACTGTGGAGTTCCTGGTGCGGGTGCGGGGGACCGAGGAATTCGATTCGGTGGATCGGCTGCGTGAGCAACTGGCCCAGGACATCGAGGCGGTGTGGCGATACGTGGAGGCCTGTGCCGGGGAAGGTGCCGGGGAAGGTGCCGGGGAAGGTGCCGGGGATGGGTCGGGAACTGGCGAGGTGGGTGGGCTCGAGGTATCCTGACCCCTTGTGCGGGTCGGCGGCGAGAGGGAGCGATGGCGATCGACTGGCAGTCTTTTTGTGAATTGGTGGATCAGCACGACCGGTTCGTGCTGACCAGCCACGTGCGACCCGACGCGGACGCGATCGGCTCGGAGATCGGGCTGGCTGAACTGCTCGAGGCCCAGGGCAAGACGGTTCGCATCGTCAACCCGTCTCCGATTTCGGATTCACTGAAGTTCCTGGATCCCGGCGATCGCGTGCAGGCGATTGGCGAGGATGTGGACGTGGAGACGGCCTGCGACACCGATGTGCACATCGTGCTGGACACCAGTGCGTGGGTGCAGCTTGAGGGTGTGGGCGAGGTGTTGCGACGGACCGAGGCGGTGAAGGTGGTGATCGATCATCACCAGAGCAGTGACGAGCTGGGTGCCGTGGAGTTCAAGGACACGACGGCCGAGGCGACCGGTCGATTGATCGTGGACCTGGCCGAGTCTGCCGGGTGGGAGATCTCGGAGATCGGGGCGACGGCGTTGTTCTGTGCCATCGCCACCGACACCGGCTGGTTCCGGTTTTCCTCGACCAGTGGCGTCACGTTGAGGGCCGCCGCGCGATTGATTGACCTCGGCGCCCAGCCGCACCTATTATACCCGCAGTTGTACGAGCGGTGTTCGCAGGCTCGGGTCCGGCTCAGTGGCCGGTTGCTCGAACGGATCGAGCTGGCCTGCGACGGTCGCTTGGCCTGGCTGACGGCTCGGCGCGACGACTTCGCACGCACCGGTGCCGTCGGAGCCGATACCGAGGACGTGGTCAACGGGTGTTTTCGGATTGTCGGTGTCGAGTGTGCCTTCATTGCTCATGAACAGATGGATGGCCGAGTCAAAGTGAGTTTTCGCAGCCGGGGCGACGTGGACGTGGCCGCGGTGGCAGAGCAGTTTGGAGGAGGCGGACATCGACAGGCCTCGGGCGCAATACTCGACGGCCCGTTCGACCAGGGGCTCGACCAGCTGATTGAAAGCATGACAGCCGCGCTGCCTCCTGCCCGACGCGATTGAACAGGCGATTGAACAGGCGATTCCCACCCCCCCAGTGACAGGATGTCTCCCACCACCTGCGACCGATCCCACCCTCGCCGTAGTCGGTGACCACCCGGTCGCTCCCTCCACGGCACCACAATTTCGAACCACACAGACTCCGGCACGTTCCGGACCCGCGGCCGCATCGAGCGGTCCGACCTGGGATCCGATCGACCGGTCTTGACGGAATTCCCACAGCACGATGTGTACGGCTCCCGCGGGGGGCTGCCAGGAGAGGACCGATGAGCGACGAGCTTCCCCACGCGGACGAGACTCCCGGGAGCGAGCCTCTGGAGGAGACTCCCGAGAGTGCGGCGGCTGAGCAAGCCTCGCCGGCGTTGGGGTCCGAGGAACCGCAGCCTGAGAGTGCCGAGGACGTGGACGTGTCTCCTGGTGAGCCGGATGAAGAGGATGCCGACAGCCCTGAGGAGAGTGGGGAGAGTGAGAAGGATGAGGAGTCGAGTGAGGAGGATGTGGCTCGTCGAGCGTTCGTGACCCAGGTCCTGGCCGGTTCGATTGGAGCGGTGGTTGGCCTGGTCCCGGTGCTCTCGGGGCTGATCTTCTTCCTGGACCCGTTGATCCGTGGCGGGGGGTCCTCGGGAGACGCCACAGCTGGGGGC
>CAUZJR010000629.1:0-2863 GCA_963580005.1 Planctomycetota bacterium | reverse complement strand
CTGGTCCGCAGCGAATTGCTGCCCGGCGACAAGGCGCAGTGGATCACCGATGAAGAATCGCAGGGGCGACGCGTGGCGATGGTCGGAGATGGAGTCAACGACGCTCCCGCACTGGCCACCGCAACGGTGGGGATCGCCTTGGGCGGAGTCGGCAGCGACATCGCCGCCGAGGCCGGGGACCTGGTCCTGATGGGCGATCCGCTCAGACCACTCCCCGGACTGCTGCAACTCTCGAGGCAACTCGTCCGCACGATTCGCCAGAGTATCTGGCTGTTCGCGTTCGGGATGAACGCCGTGGGCATCCTGCTGGGGGCCGTCGGGCTGCTGCCACCGGCCGCCGCCGCCGTCTTTCACGAATTCGCCTCGCTGGCCGTGATGCTCAACGCTCTCAGACTGCTCTGGTTCCAACGCTGGCACGAAACCACCTGGGGACGACTCTCCAGGACCCTCACCGAGTTCGCCGCACGCATCACCGAAACGCTCTCTCCCTCACGAATCATCTTCGCAGCCATCTCCCGCTGGCGACTCGGACTCAAGCTCGCCGCCGCCGCCGTACTGTTCGCCTGGTGTGTCTCGGGAATCACCATCGTCGGACCCGACCAGCAGGCCGTCGTCGCCCGGTTCGGACAACCCCACCAGGACCTCGGACCCGGTTGGCACTGGAGATGGCCGCAACCGCTGGAAGTCGTCGTCAGCGAAAAAGTCCTGCAGATCCGCGCGATGCCTATCGGGTTCCGACACGACAAGACCGACAACAGCAACTCCGATCCCGGACTCTTCCTGGCACCCGTCGAATGGAACAGCCCGCATGATCGAGCCGCCTCCGGTACGAACAACTCGACCGCAGAACTCGACCTCGATCAATCTCTGCTCGAAGAAGCACAACTGGTCACAGGAGACGAACTGCTGGTCGAATTGACCGCGATCGTCGAATTTCGGATCGGAAACGCAAGAAACCTCAGGCGCTACGCCTTCGGGAACGCGTCGCCTGAAACTCTGCTCAGAGCGGCGGCCGAAAGCGCCATTCGTGAAGTCGCGGCCGGTGCGGCACTCGGTGACCTCATGGCCGATCGCCGAGAAGCCCTGCAGGCCCAGTGCCTGGAAGCCACGCGACACGCCGTCGACGGCTACCAGCTCGGACTCGAAATCATTGACCTCAAACTGATCGATATCCACCCGCCCCGACAGGTCGTCGCCGCATACCGACAGGTCGCCGATGCACTCGAAGAACGCGAACGGCTGATCAACGAGGCCGAAGAATACTACGCCCGACGACTGATCGCCGCCGCCGGAGCACAAGCCATCTCGTTCCTCGCCTCAACCGATTCCCCAGCAAACACCCCAGCAAACACCAATCTCTCCACCGTCGTCTCGTACTGGTCCCTGGACGACCCGGCCACCTGGCAGATGCTGCTCGACGGCAAGCTGCTCTCGGGCGAAGCGGCTGCCACGCTCGACAAGGCCAAGGCCGACGCCGCCGACACCATCTCACGGGCTCACGGATCCGCCGACCGGTTCCTCAGGCTCCTCGAAGCCAGCTCCGACAGCGGCACTTCGCGAAACGTCGCCCGCCTGCACCTCTATTTTCAGGCCATCGATGCTGCACTCCAGGGACGGCCACTGACCGTACTCGATCCCAGGGCCACTGGACGCAAACACCTGATGCTGACTCAACCCGGCGGCCCCAGCCTGCCACTTGTGATGCCACCGCTGGGTCCCGGAGACGATCAAGAACAAATCGTCTCCCCTCCCTCCACGACACGCGACAACCGAACGCGAGACCCCCGATGAACGATAACGCCATTGCGACAGACACCCGTGCCCCGAGATCACGCTCCCTGCTCGCTCTCGCAGCACTCGCACTCGCCTGCTGTCTCGCCGGATCCTCGTGCACCTTCATCGACGAATCCGAATGGGTGCTCGTCGAACGACTCGGCCAGGTCGTCAGGCTCCTCGATCAACCCCAGGACCGAGGCCTCAACTGGAAACTCCCCTGGCCCATCGAAACCACTCGAACCTTCGACTCGCGGGTCCAGGTCTACGACCCGCCCGGTGGCGAAATGGTGACCGCCGACAAAAAGAATATCACCGTCGACGCCTACCTCTGCTGGCGAATCGCCTCAAACAACACCGCAGCCCCCACCGCAGCCCCCACCGCAGCCCCCACCGCAGCCGAACCGAGCGATCGCCCGCTCTATCGGTTCTTCACCACGCTGGGGACCACCCAGGCGGCCCACGTCCGACTCTCCGAACATGTCCTGCCCGCTCTGCGAACCCGCCTGGGCGAGACGGATTTCGACCAGCTGGTCAGCGTCAACGGATCCGAATCCGGTCCCGAAAACGCTCGACCCGGTCAACTCGTCTCGATTCCTCAATCCGTGCGGGCCGAGCTGGTTGAGCTGCTTGGCCAAAGGTACGGGATCGAGTTGATCGACGTCCGCATCAAGCGGCTCAATTTCCCCCAGCAGAACCAGGTGGCGGTCTACGAGCGGATGAAGACCGAGCGGAAGAAGATTGCCGAGCAGTACCGCAGCGAGGGTCTAGCCGAAAACACTCGGATCCGGAGCCAGGCCGACCTGCAGTACAGCCAGATCCTGGCCAACGCCCGCCGCGATGCCGATCTGATCCGCGGCCGCGCCGACGCCGACAGCCTCAGGATCCTCAACCAGGCCCATCGTCGAGACATCGACTTCTATCGCTTCACCCGCACGCTGGCCAGCTATCGCACCATTCTCAATGACCGCACCACGCTGGTGCTCTCGGGATCCAGCGAGCTGCTGAAACTGCTCACCCACGGAGTCCCCTCGGCTCCCAACTCAAACACCGATCCCCCCACCGCAACTCCCACCGCACCTCCCACCGC
>CAUZJR010000628.1:0-2863 GCA_963580005.1 Planctomycetota bacterium | reverse complement strand
CGGCTTTGCTGTTGCCCTGTGGCGGGATTTCCAAGGATTCCGGCGGTCGACAGACTGGCCACGCAGAGTCACAAATCTCTGCTTTGCGCCGACGTGATAGAATCACTGGCCGAATACCGATACTATTATTATGCTGCCGCAGCACGGGCTTCCGAGCACGAGGCTCGGGACGACACAATTCCCCAAGACACTTCCAGGACCGGAACCTCATGTTCAGCATCCTCGGACGATCCCGCGATCACGCCACCGGTTTCTGTGACGGCCTGTCGCGTCGAGACTTTCTGACCGTGGGAGGCATGGCGTGTGGAGGGCTGTCGCTGGCCCAGATGCTGGCCGCCGACGAGCAGGCCGGCAACGGGTCGAACCATCGCGCGATCATCAACGTCTACATGCCCGGTGGCCCGTCGCACATCGATCTCTGGGACCTGAAACCCAACGCGCCCAAGGAGATCCGTGGCGACTTCCGTCCGATCGCCACCAACGTGCCGGGTATCGAGATCTGTGAGCTGTTCCCGCGGATGGCCGCGATGATGGACAAGTTCATCCCCGTCCGCTCGATCAGCGACGCCGACGGACGCCACGACGCGTTCCAGTGCATGACCGGTTGGAAGAAGAGCGACCAGATGCCTCGCGAGGGTCGCCCCAACTTCGGAGCCTGGGTCGCTCATGCCCAGGGCCGGGTCAACAACTCGGTCCCGCCCAACGTCTCGCTGTGCTACCCCACCGGACACCGCGAGTGGGGTGAAACACAATTCGGAGGATTCCTGGGTGCGGCCAATGCCCCCTTCGGACTCGTCGAAAAGGACCCGAACAAGAGATCCAGCAACATGGTGCTCAAGGGCATCTCGCTCGATCGACTCGGAAACCGCGAACGACTGCGAGCCGCCTTCGATCGGTTCCGCCGCGAATCCGACGCCCGCGGCCTGGTCGAGAGCATGGATGTCTATCACCAGCAGGCGCTGGGGATCCTGACCACCCCCACACTCTCGGATGCACTCGACGTCTCGCAGGAATCTCCCGAAGTCCTCTCGCGATACGGCATCAACAACCCGGCCTACCAGAGAGACGGGGCGCCCAAGATGGTCCGCAACTTCTGCGTGGCCCGTCGGCTGGTCGAAGCCGGTGCCCGGGTCGTCTCGATGAACTACAGCCGCTGGGACTGGCACGGCAGTGACGGGCTGAACTTCCCCCGCAGCCGACAGGAATTCCCGCTGCTGGATCGGGGACTCTCGGCACTGGTCACCGACCTGCACGAACGAGGCCTCGACAAGGACGTCTCGGTCGTGGTCTGGGGCGAGTTCGGACGGACTCCCAAGATCAACAAGCGGAACAGCCGCGACCACTGGCCCCGAGCGTCGTGTGCCATGCTCGCCGGCGGACACATGCCCGGCGGACAGGTCATCGGATCGACCAACAGCAAGGCCGAGCACCCCGTCGACCGCCCGGTGAAGTTCCAGGAAATCTTCGCCTCGCTCTACAAGAACGTCGGCATCGACTCCACCAGCACCCGGTTCTTCGACACCTCGGGGACACCGCAGTACATGGTCGCCCAGGGCATCGAGCCGATGCCCGAGCTCGCCTAGACGTCAGCGGGACAGCATGACCAGCTTTGGCGTCCAGGCCGAACAGGTCGACCTGCCGCGGGGGGCGTATCACAAGACGCCCCGCACCTACGTGACCTGGGACGGTCGTCCGGTGCTCGGGCTCAGCCAGAACGACCACCGAGCGTACCTCTTTCCGGTCTGCACCCCCGCCGGCGTGCCCGTCACCAGCGAATCGCCCACCGACCACCCGCACCACAACTCGGTCTGGATCGGCGCCGATCACGTCACCGCGCTGTTGCCCTTCGGTAACGACCGCAGCGAAGAAGCCACCTACAGCTTCTACATCAACCAGACCTTCCAGGGACGCGCCGCCGGGAGCATCGTCGCCGACGCACCAGCACACCACGAAATCGACGACGACGCTGTGCAACTGGTCCAGAAACTCGACTGGATCGGGCCGGCCGAATGGGGAGCACCCTCGGGACGGAAGATCGCACGAGAACTCCGCACCACCTGCATCCGATTCGTCGATGGCAACTCAAACAACCAGGCCGCGTTCCTGGTCGATCTCACCTCGGAACTCTCGCCCACCGAGTGGGCCCTGAGAATCGGGCCGACCCGACACGCCTACTTCGGAGTCCGGCTGGTCGAACCGCTGCGGCCGGCATTGGGAGGCCAACTGGCTGACCCGAGCGGGCCTGTGACCCTGGCCGACATCGTCGGTCAACCCGGAGCGTGGGTCGGGGCCTCGGCCGAAGTCGTGGCCGGGCACACTGCCGGAATCGTGGTGGCCCGAGATTCGGACACCGCCAGGATGCCCTGGAGCCTGCACGATTGGGGCACCCTCGACGTCAATCCACTCGGAGCGCTGGCCCGCGAACTCGCCCAGGGCGATACTCTGACCTGCCGCCTGAGACTGCTGGTGCACGACGGACTCTATACTGCCCAACAGATCGATCAACTTCTGAGGCCCTGACGATGACCCGCATCCTGCTCGCTTTGCTGCTCACCCTGACACTGGCCCCGGCCACCTCGGCCGCGTTGCCCAAAAAGCCGACCGCCGTGCTCGACCTCTGGCCCGACGGGCCGCCCGATTCCAACGGACTCTCCGGTCCCGAAAAAGGGACCCGCTGCGTCGGAAACATCAGCAAACCGACCCTGCTGGTCTACCTGCCCGAGGGAAAGACCAAGCCGACCGCGGCGGTGGTGATCACGCCCGGGGGCGGCTACGGCGTGGTGTGTGTCGAACCCGAGGGTTATCCGATCGTCGAGTTGCTGCTCAAACGAGGCATCGCGGCGATCATCTGCAAGTACCGACT
>CAUZJR010000627.1:0-2863 GCA_963580005.1 Planctomycetota bacterium | reverse complement strand
CAGCGGCGTGGGGATGTGCGGCACCGACTGCGACACGCGAAACGTCTCGGACACCTCGTCCACCTTCTTGCCCGGTCGCACGGCGACGATGTTCTTGCGGGCGGTGGTGAAACCGCTGGATCCGATCACGAGGTCTCCGGCGACGACCGGCGAGGCGATGGCTCGCTGCTTGAATGTTCCAAAGACATCGATTTCCCAGTTGCGGGTCCCCGAGTCGGCTGCCACGCCCCAGATGCCCTGGTAGGAGTGGACAAAGATGATCTCGGTGCCGTGGCCGGGTCGGTTGAAGACGCAGGGAGTCGAGTAGCAGGCTCGCTTACCGCTGCGGGGCACCTTCCACTTGACCGTACCGGTGGTGGCCTCGACGGCCATCAGGAAACTGGGCCCCTCGTGGTCGTTGCACAGGTAGACGATGCCGTCGTGCACGATCGGCGAAGTGGCCGGGCCGTGCCCGCCCTTGAATGCCCCCAGCGGCACCCGCCATGACGGGGTGCCGTCGTGGCGGTAGGCCAGCAGTGCCGATTCGGTCGCGGATTGCCAGATGGTGTAGACCTGCCTGGAATCAACCGCGGGCGTCGACGAGGCGAACGTGTTCTGGCGGTGCTTGCGGTGGCTGGCGTAGGGTTCGTCTCGCTTCCAGAGCTCTTTGCCGGTGGACAGCGAGAGACACAACATGTACCGGCGACCGGCCTGTGTGTCGGCGGATGTCAGAAAGACCCTCTCGCCCCAGGCGACCGGAGACGAGAGTCCCGAGCCGGGGAGTTGGGCCTGGAAGAGGTGCGAGTCGGGTTTCCAGGTCGAGGGGATACCGCGGGTGGTGCTGATGCCGGACCCGTTGGGGCCTCGGAATCGAGTCCACTCCTGGGCATGGAGACTCGAGGCGATCACCAGGCAGGCTGTGGTGAACAGGATCGAGATCCGCATATTAATCATCGCGCCAGTCCGGCAGGGGGGGCCAGGGGGGCCTGGGCGAGCAACTCGGAGGTGATATCTCCGACGTCTTTGCAGCCGCAGGAGATCATGGCGTTTTCGAGTTCTTCCTTGAAGAACCCCAGCATCTGGCTGACGCCTGCTTCGCCCGCGGCCGCGAGGCTCCAGGCCTGCGGTCGTCCGACCAGCACGGCTCGTGCTCCCAGTGCCAGTGCCTTGAGCACATCGGTTCCTCGACGCACTCCACTGTCGAGCAGCAACTCGGCCTTGTCACCAGTGACCTCGGCCACACGCTGCATGCGGTCGATCGTGGCGGGCATGCCATCGAGCCTGCGTCCGCCGTGGTTGCTGACGACGATTGCATCGGCACCTTCGACAACCGCCCGCTGTGCGTCGCCGGCGGTCAGCACTCCCTTGACCACCAGGGGCAGCTTGGTGATACCCCGCAGCCAGTCCAGGATGTCCCACGACATCGACAGTTGCCAGGCCCCGAGATTGAAGGCTTCGAGATCGGCTCTGCTGATCGAATTGGGCAGGGTGTGCCCGATGTCCCGGAGGTGCTTGAGTAGGATCTTGCGAGGGACACTGAAGGCATTGCGGCGATCGGCGTCCTTGCGTTCTCCGAGATCAACGGTGATGACCAGTGCCTTGT
Organism: Planctomycetota bacterium; assembly: GCA_963580005.1. Taxonomy (GTDB): domain Bacteria; phylum Planctomycetota; class Planctomycetia; order Planctomycetales; family Planctomycetaceae; genus UBA8437. Next base: position 1,281 of record CAUZJR010000627.1, on the reverse strand, counting down.
AGCCGGCCGCTTCGGCCCGCCGGACCAGTGACTTGGCGACACCCTTGTCGCGGGGCATGTAGATCTGAAACCACTTCGGCCCGGGGCTGGCCTCGGCCACCTCCTCGGCACTGTTGTGGCAACTGCTGCTCACGGCACAGATCGTGCCCGCCTTGTGAGCGGCCCGGGCCGAACCCGGTGCCCCGTCGGGATGAAACATCCTCAGGCCCGCCACCGGAGCCAGCATCACCGGCATCTCGATCTTCTGGCCCAGCACGGTGGTCTCGAGCCTGGTGCTGCCGACTCCGTGGAGCACCGGAGGCAGGAGCCCGATGCGGCGGAACGCGTTGACGTTTTCGGCCAGCGTCACCTGGTCCTCGGACCCCGTCGTGATGTACTCCCACGTGGCCCCGGGCAGTTTCCGCTTCGACAACTCGATGAAGTCCTCGACGACGACCGCATCGGGCCGGCCCGATGCGGTATAGCCAACCGCCTTCCCGGTGGGCGTCGGCGTGTCGTCCTTGTTGTCGTCCTTGTTGTCGTCCTTGTTGTCGTCGGGGTCGGCCGCCTCGGCCTGAGCTTCGTCCTCGCCGATCAACTGGCCGCCGGCACCCAGGGCCAGCAGCTTGGTGAAGGAGCGTCGTTGCATGAGCAGCGGGTGTCCTGTCTCGCGGAGTGGATGTGATTCACTCGGCCCCTTGGCCGGGGACCCAGAGAATATCGTCGCGTCCCTCGTCGTTGGCGGCCCGGGCCAGGACGAACAACAGGTCGGAGAGTCGGTTGAGATAGACAAGGACCTGCTGGTTGATGTCCTGCGTGTCTGCCAGTCGCAGCACCTCGATCTCGCTGCGGCGACAGACGGTGCGTGCCTGGTGCAGAGCAGCGGCGGCCGGAGTCCCGCCGGGCAGGACGAAGCTGGTCAGAGGTTCGAGTCGTTCGGTGAAGGTGTCGATGGTGGATTCGAGGGCCGCGACCTGTTCGGGAACGACCCGCAACGAGGAGGACTCGGATTCAGCCGACTCGGGCACGCACAGGTCGGCACCGACATCGAAGAGAGTGTTCTGAATCTCGGCCAGGCCGCGGCCTATGTCTTCATCGGCCAGGTTTCGAGCGATCCCTATCGTGGCATTGAGTTCGTCGACGGCTCCGTAGGCGACGATTCTCTGGTTGGTCTTGAGCACCCGGCTGCCGTCGCCCAGCGACGTCTCGCCCGCATCGCCAGCGCGAGTGTAGATCCGATCCAGGTAGACCATGCTGCTGCTCAGCCTCTCTGTCGCTTGATGGCCTTGGGAGCCGCTTTGG
>CAUZJR010000626.1:0-2868 GCA_963580005.1 Planctomycetota bacterium | reverse complement strand
GAGTCCACCCAGACCCAGGCTCTTGATCGCCTGGCGACGACTTCTCTGGTGGGTTTTCCGGCTCAACTGGCTCTCCAGAATACAATCGGTGCGTTTCCCTGTTTCATGGTCCCACAGCCACGGCCCACTCGATCGGCCGGTTCCCCGTCAACCTAACGCCCGTGAGGCCACCGGGCAATCAACACCAGGGGCCTCGAGCACTCGGTCCACCGGGCCGAGCCGGGCACATGGAGTTGCGGTCGCACGGGCAACGCTGTGCAATCGGGGAAATCACGCCTGCCCGTTCAGAGGCAAGACGCACTGCCAGGACATCTGCCATGCCATCTCCTCGCCCCAGGCTCCTCAACCTCCAGGCCGCCGTCATCATCACGCTGTGGCTCTGGCCGTCGACGGCCAGAGCCGAGTTGACCTTCTTCGCGTCGTTTGACGAGTCGCCTCGTGCCGAGTTCGCCATCGGCAACAACCTCGCCACCGCCCGGCGGGGCGAAGCACTCGCGGGACTGACCCAACAGACGCAGGGACACTGGAGCCGAGCGCTGGATGTGACCGCCTCGACCGACGGCCGCAGCCTGCGCTACGAGTCGGACGGAAACATCGACCTCTCACGCGGCACGATCGAGTTCTTCGCCAAAGTCGACCCGAATAAGACCGGCCAGACAGCTCACAGGTACTTCACCTTCCCGGGCAACGGAGGCTTCACGCTGTCCCTGGGCCATCGCCCACGGGGGCAGGGACTGGTCCTGGGTTACCTCTTCAACGGCCACCACGGATGGGACTATTACTCGGAACGCTTCATTGGCCCCGGAAAATGGCAGCACTTTGCAGTGACCTGGGACACCACCGCCGGTCCGAAAAAAGGACGGCTCGAGGTCTATGTCGACGGGACACGCCGGCTGCACACCGAAAAACTCGACCCGTTCCGCTTCGGGCTCGAGAGCTTCTACCTCGGAGACCGCTCGGGAACCAACGGGTGGATCGACGACTTCGCCATTTCCAACGACATCCGCTACACCGAGGACTTCCAGCCCCCCGCGGCATCGCTGAAACCCATGGCCCTGGCCGCCCTGGTGCGGCGAGCCAAGGCCCCACCCCAACCGACTCCGCGAACACTCCCCAACGGACACGCGGCACTGGCCAACGGCAGCTTTGAGAAGTGGGACAAGGGGAAACCGTTCGGCTGGACGCTCGCCAAGGGCAAAGTCCGGCCCGAGTCCACGATGACCATGAAGGGCCGCCGTGCACTGGCACTGTTCGTTGACCCCAACGACCCGCACCCGTGGCCCTATAGCCAAATCGTCTCCGAACCGATCGCCCTGGTTCCACAGACCCAGTATCGACTCAGACTGTGGGTCTCGATCGCCGACACCGTCGGCGACCTGAAGTTCGTACTCAGCGGCGCAGACGATGGCGAACTGCTGACCTACAGCTCGGGTTGGACAACCGAACACCCCTGGCTTGAGGTCAGCGAGATCTTTCAGACCGGAGACAGCCGCCAGTACAACCTGAGCATCGCCAGCCAGTCGGCCTTCGGCTCGCCCGTCTGGATCGACGATATCTCGATCGAACCGATCGGATCCGGTCGCCCACGATCCTTGTCTCCCGAAAAGACAGACGGCCCACTGCGGCTCTTCAGCCGTTCGATCATGGAGACGCTCAACCTCTCCCGAAGGCCGCCGACCGCCTCGGAATTCATCGACCAGCTGAGCATTCGCATGGCGCGAGGAGAATTCGAGCCGGGACTGATCGGCCTGCAGGCACCGACTCGCATGAAAGAGGTCGACATCAGTCTCGAGGGAGACCTGGTGGGTCCCGACCAAGCCAGGCTGCCCGGCCGCGACATCACCATCCGACGCGTCAATGCCGGACTGCTGCCTCTCTCGCGGCCGCGAAACGTCCGCGGCGGTGAAGTGATCGGCTGGTGGGTCACCGCCCGCACCCGCACCGGTACGCCGCCCGGAGTGTACCGGGGCAACCTGGTGGTGAAATCAGGCTCGAAACGACTCCGCGAATTGCCCCTGGAAGTCGAGGTCCTCGACGTCTCACTGCCCGAGCCGGACATCGCCTTCCTGATGTATCACCACGAGAACTACTTTCCAGAGAAGTTCCTGACCCCGCAGTTGCAGAAGGCCTACTACCGCGACATGCGGGATCACGGCATGAACACCGTCACCCTCTACAACAACAGCGACGTCGACGGAACCAGCAACATCAGTTTCGCCAAGAACTACAGCTACAAGCCCAGCAACCCGAGGTTCCAGGTCGGGATCGAGACCCAGATCAAGTGGATCCTCGAGAGCGGCTTGTGCCAATCGGGCCAGCCGGTGCTCTGGCTCCCGTCGGGACATGGATACGGATGGGGCGGACTGCCCGAACCGGCCCTCAAGGCCACGCTCGAACAGTGGAAGGCCCGCAAGTGGCCCAGGCCCTTGCTCTACGTCAACGACGAACCCGGCGGCGAAGGTCCTCGTTTCGACGCGGCCCTGAAGAGACTCAAGGAAATCCAGTCCTGGAACCTCCCGGTCCGCACCACCACCGCCGGTCTCGACCCCAAGATTCTCGGCCAGTACTACAACGTCTGGATCGCAGGAGACGCCGGGGTGACTGTCGATGCCCTGAACCAGTCCCGCAAGCTCGACGCCGAACTCTGGACCTACAACTGCACCTGCCCGCATCTGAACATGCCCTTCAGCCGTGCGTTCTATGGCTTCTGGGCATTCCGAACCGAGGTCCGTGGCGTGGCACAATGGGCCTACTACGACAACATGCAATGGACCGCCAACGAGAACGGAGAAGCCGGCGGCAATCCCCGCACCAGGCTCTCGCGCATCTGCCCCTCACCCTCGGGACCCATCCCCACCCTGTCGTGGG
>CAUZJR010000625.1:0-2878 GCA_963580005.1 Planctomycetota bacterium | reverse complement strand
CTGTTTCAGAGTCGTGTTTCCAGTGGCTGATTTCATCGTATCGCAGAATCGAGATTGTATCCAGATTCAGCCGTAGGCAATCCAGCCCCAATCCTCCATCAGGCGATATAACCACGGTGCCTGAAAGGGGTTGGGTGCACCGGGGTGCTCGCGCCAGGTGTGTACCAGTGGCACGAAGGCCGAGACGGCCGAGAGTGCCAGCAGTGTCCAGCAGATACCCAGGATCGTGCGACGGGGTGCAGTGTCGTCGTCGGCCCAGGCGTCCAGGGTCGGGACCAGCGACACCAGCCAAAGCGGAACCAGCCACAGCGACCATCTCAGCGCACAACTGACGCCTCCGTAGTTGTAGTTCTGTGTCCGCGTCAGATAGAAGCCGACCACGACGAGGCTGAGCACTCCGGTCCAGCCGGCCAGTCCCAGCAGGGCGGAGCCATCGCGGCGGACTCGCCGAGTGAGTCCCATCAGGGTGACCAGGAAGATGGGCGAGAGCGAGAAGATACCGTGGTGTCCGACGAGGCAGTGCAGGAGATAGACTCCTGGCGAGTCGCCTCCCTTGTCGATCCCCTGCGGGTTCAGCCAGTAGCTCTGCTGGCCATCGACCGTCCAGAGGTATTTTTCGGTTCCGTAGTACGCATAAAACGGTTTCCAGCCCCCGGTGGCGATCAGGTTGGTCGCGGCGAAGGCGGCCAGTACCAGCAGGGCCGAGGGCAGGAAGAACATCAGAGTCCGTCGTCGATCGGTTTGCAGCAGCAGCCAACCGGCCACCGCGACCAGTGCCAGTGCGGGCAGGTCGTTGGCGGCGGCCCAGCCGGCAAACAGCCCGGCGAAGATGAAGTGCCTCGGGCAGCGGTCATCTTCGACCGTGACTCTCAGCACCGCGGCGACCACAAACACGACCGCCGTGGCGGCCACGGTGTGGTTGTTCAGTGCCACCAGGAACGGCAGCAGCAGAGTGCCCAGTGATGCGGTGCACAGCACCAGGACGCGAGTCGACTTGCGGCGCGCGTGGCTGTCGAGCAACCCGGCGAGCACCACCAGTGCGATGGTCCAGGGGAGCCAGTTGACCAGCAGCAGCACGACCCGCGAGACCTTCTCGGTCTCCTCGACCAGGTTCCAACCGGTCACGCCACGGACCCCGGCGTAGACTCCCGCGACCAGCGTGGGCAACAGGGGCGGTTTGCTCGAGTAGAAATGGCCCTCGTGGCGGACCTTGTCGATGGTGCGGAAGCGGAGTCGTCGTTTGCCCGAGGGCTTGTGCAGGACTCGCAGCGAGTCGATCTCGTCGATCTGGTAGCTGCCCCGTTCGACCAGGGACCAGGCGGTGGCCCATCTCGAGCGGTCATTCGCACTCAGGCAACTCTCGGCACGCAGGATCGCCGTGGCGGCCACCAGCGACCCCAGCCCGACCAGTCCCCAGCGGATCGCGGGACTCAACGGAGGATCGGACACCGGTGGTTCCTGTTGCTGCGGTGTTGCTGCGGTGTTGCTGCGGTGTTGCTGCGGTGTTGCTGCGGTGTTGCTGCGGTGTTGCTGCGGTGTTGCTGCGGTGTGGCTGCGGCGTGTGTTAGAGGCAGTCACGGAGTTGGATGTGGTGTTGTCCGAGTTGTCCGCCGTAGTTGCCGGCTCCGATCAGTTCGACTCCATCGCAGCCGGTGGCGGTATCCAATCCGACTTTCATCGCCTCGGCGACTGATTCGAGAGAGAGTCCATCGATGACGATTTCGTAGACCGCTTCGACGGTCACCGGCAGCACCGAGTCGACCTGAGCTCTCAGCGTGGGGCACCAGGCGTGGTTGGTGCTGGCCTTGAGTGCCTTGTACTGGGACCCGACCTTACTGCCGCTGCGGACGAGTCCTCCGGGGAAGGGCAGGATGCAGTCGGGCACCTGTCTCATGGCGTCTGCGGCCCGGGTGGCGGCCTCGAGTGCTTTGGCGGTGGTGGTACCACAGATCAGCAGGTTGCCTCCGGCCACGCCCTTGGCCGATCCGAATCGTTCTTCGCACAGGAACTCGCCATCCATCACGGGGACTCGCCACAGTCGTCGGTCGCCGAGTTTCTTGGAGGCCTGGTAACCGTCGCCAAAGAACCTGAGTTGTCCGCCGACGTTGAATTGTTTTTCGGGGTCGCCATCGAGCAGGCCGTTGTAGCAGGCGGTGGTCGGGCAGGTCAGCACGCACTGTCCGACGCGGTCGATGACGGCCGCGGCCAGTGCGTCGCGGTTGAAGGCGAAGATCAGCAGCGAGACACCGGGTCGTCCGTCGGGAGTCGAGTCGGGTTCCAGGTTCCGTTCGATCGCGGCTTCGGCGTTGCAGGCGATGACGCTGGTGGCAAAGCCGGTGGCCTGGACTCCGGCGATTTCGGCCCACTCGGGCGTATCGGCGGTGACGATCACCCGCGTGCCGACCATCGTGAAGGCTTCGGCAAACGTGTCGGCGATTGCGACGCCTTTGTGCTCGAAGGTCGAGAATGCTTCGGTGGTGTCCGCCACTGTGGTACTCGGCTGGGGAGAGTGAGCTGGGAGGTTCTCGGTTTTTCAATCCGCCGCAGGCGGCCTAGCCAATCACCTGGTGGATCGGTTGGCCGTAGTCGATGTCGAGCCGTTTGTGACCGGGGACCTCGAGAGTCCTGGGGTCGATTCCCAGCTGGTGCAGTACGGTGGCGTGCAGGTCGGTGACGTAGTGGCGGTGTTCGACGGCGTGGAATCCGATCTCGTCGGTGGCACCGTGCACCGCACCTCCCTTGATGCCTCCGCCGGCCAGCCAGACCGAGAAGCCATAGGGATGGTGATCACGGCCGTCGGAGTTTTCGGCTCCGGGCGTGCGTCCGAACTCGGTGCCCCACACGACGAGTGTTTCATCGAGCAGGCCTCGTTGCTTGA
>CAUZJR010000624.1:0-2881 GCA_963580005.1 Planctomycetota bacterium | reverse complement strand
TCGACGTCGAGCCCCTTGCGGCTGGTGAAGACGTAGTCGTCGGTCGGGTCGTGGAACCCGTACTTGTAATCGCCGATCGGGACGTGGGTCTTGGTGTCAGTGGCCATGTCGGTCTCTCGTAAAGCTGGTTGAGTCGGTTCGTGTCATGCGTGTAGCAGGGAGTCGCGGTGTGATCAGGTGGTGGCTGCGGCCGGCCGGGTCTTTCCCAGGTCTTCCTCGAGCTTCTGTTCCTCGGCAGCCACCTCGGGATGCCGACTTCGCACCGCCGCATAGCCCTCCTCGTGCAGCTCGTGAGCCAGGTCGGCGTCGCCGGTTTCGACGATGCGGCCTGCGAGCATCACGTGGGTGTAATGCGGGCGGTTGAACTCGAGCAGCCGTTCGTGGTGCGTGATGATCAGTGCCCCGGTTTCGGGTCCGACCAGTTGTGCAAGTCCTTCGCTGACCACTTTCACCGCGTCGCTGTCGAGCCCGCTGTCGGTCTCATCGAGCAGGGCAAATGCGGGCTTGAGCATCGCCAGTTGCAGGATCTCCATCCGTTTCTTCTCGCCGCCGGAGAATCCGTCATTGAGGTATCGGCGAGCGAACTCGTGGTCGAGCCCCAGGTCGTCCATCTGCTGGAGCAGTTCGGTGCGGAACTCCCGCATCGGAATCAGCCCTTCACCCTCCTTACGCGACGGGTTGCGGATGTTCGAGACGGCGTGTCGCAGGAAATCGGCGACCTTCACGCCGGGGATCGTGACCGGGTACTGGAAGGCCAGGAAGATGCCGGCACGGGCCCGCTGGTTGGCGTCCATCTCGAGCAGGTCCGCACCGTCGATTGTCGCACTGCCGCCGGTGATTTCGTAGAGGGGGTGCCCGGCCAACGCGTACGCCAGGGTGCTCTTGCCCGACCCGTTGGGACCCATCAGGGCGTGGATGTCGCCCGAGCGGATCTCGAGGTTGACTCCCTTGAGGATCGGGATCTTGCCGTCGGAGACGGCCACGTGCAGGTCGGTGATCGAGAGAACGCTGGTCATCGTGGATGAATCTCTGGGCTTGGGCTACCGGTTAGACTTGAAGCGGTTCGGGTTCGGCGGCGTAGCCGGTGTGGTGTGGGATCGGCAACTCGTCGCTGACCTTCTCGCCACTCTGGAAGCGGCCGGCGGTTCCCGAGTGCTTGGCCAGGCGGCGTCCCTTGATCTTGTCCTGGATCCGCATCACGCCCTCGAGCAAGGCCTCGGGACGTGGAGGACAACCGGGGACGTAGACGTCCACGGGGACGACCAGGTCGACGCCCTTGACCACGTGGTAGCCCCACTTGAAGTACGGGCCGCCCCCGACGGTGCAGGCCCCCATCGCGATCACGTACTTGGGGTCGGGCATCTGCTCATAGAGCCGACGGACCCGGCTGGCCATCTTGAAGGTCACCGTGCCGGCCACGATCATCAGGTCCGCCTGGCGGGGACTGGCGCGGAAGGCGCCGGCTCCGAAACGGTCCAGGTCGTAGCGACTGGCACCGGTCGCCATCATCTCGATCGCACAACAGGCCAGGCCGAATGTCATCGGCCAGATGCTGGACTCCTTGGCCCAGTTCATCGCCTGCTCGAGCGATGAGACAATCACGCTCTCTTCAAAACGTCCTTCGATCCAGGTCATCGGTCCCTCGGCCTCGTCGTGTGTGTCTGGTCTGGACTGGACTGGTTTGGTTTGGTTTGGTTTGGACTGGGAGTCACCAGGGGATGGGACGGCCGAACCGTCCCGGAAACGGCTTACTGTAGCAGGACCACCTCGGCTGGCAATTGCTCCGGACGGCTTTCAAACTCGCAGCAACTCTCGCCGTCGCGCCAGCACGAGGTCAACTCGATCGGGGTCCCGAGCACTTCGGAGAAGACGTCTTGTTCGAGATTGCAGATTTCGGAATCGCAGCTGGCCAACTCGGGGTAGGGGCAGTTGTTCTCGCGGAGAATCGGCAACCCGTTCCGCTCGTCCAACTCGACGTCAAAGCCGCTCTCGGTCATCACCTCGGCCAGTCGCCTGAACCGCTCGACGGTCGAGCCGTCACCGACCTGGGACGAGTAATGATTGACCAGGGCGGTGCGGACACCGTCGATCACGCGCTGCTTGGTCCCGGCGTCGTCGATCCGCTTCACCTCGTTCCAGAGGATCCGGGCCAGGTCGCCGTAGTTGTTCCCCAACTCCTTGAGGCCCCGCTCGGTGACATGGTAGATGTGCCGCGGCCGACCACGACCTTCCAGACGCAACGCCTCGCGACGGACCAGGCCCAATTCGAGTATTCTCGAGAGCCGCTGACGGATCGCCGTCGGCGTGAGACCGAACTCCTCGCAGAGATCCTGAACCGAGGCCCCGTCATTGCGACGCAGCCGGTCCAGGCACTCGCGGTCAGCAGGATCCAGATATGTTGGCATGTCTTGAGGTCTCTCGATCGAGCCGGTGTGCTGCGATCAATGTTCCACAGCCATTCTAGGAGCATCGGCTATTTTTGACAAGAAACAGTGCGAAAAATACCGACAGGCCGAACCGCGGAATCCCGGTTGGGTTGCCAGAGCCGTTCGGGGTATAGTCTGCAGCCGAATCGGCTGGAACGAGACGAGGGAGAGTTCATGTTGAGGCGAGTTGCTGGTTGGGAGTGGTCGGGACGATTTCGGTCGACAGCTGGTCGCTGGCTGAGTCTTACTCTGCTGGGGATGGTCCTGGTCGCCGTCACTGCAGCCGTCAGCTCAGCCGTCTCTGCGGCGGAACCCGAGGCCGAGGCCGAGGCTGCGGTGGGGGCTGCGGTGGGGGCTGCGGTGGAGCCGGTCGCCGAATTGTCTGAATTCCGCAAGATCGAGGCCCGGGTCAACGAGTACTTCGGCACGGTCAACGGCTGGATCGCGCTGGTCCT
>CAUZJR010000623.1:0-2888 GCA_963580005.1 Planctomycetota bacterium | reverse complement strand
ACCTCCGGCCAACGAAAATCCTCTCCACGCGAGTCAGCGGAGCCATCGAAGTGACGGTCTCCGCCGGGGGTGAGATCAAGGTCACCACAGCGACCCCCTGACCGCCTCAACCTGGCCGCCTCAACTTGGCTTACCGCCGCTGGTCATCGCACTCTCGTGGTCGCTCAGCTCAGCCAGTGCGTCTCGAAAGCGTTTCCTGAGCACCTGGCTGCGTCCGAGCGATGACTGAAACTGGTCCTGGTTTTCGACGATATTGCTGGCGCGGTCGGCACCTTCGGCGATCGACCGTCCCAGTTCCAGGATCGCCTCGGTCATCTCGTCTCGGAGTTGCGAGGTCACTTCCTGGGCGCTCTCGTGGATCTCGTCGGCCAGGTCTCCGATCCTCGAGCGGTCCTTGGCACGTTCGACGCTTGAGAGCACGCGACCGGCCCCGGCGGCGACCGTGCCCCGGTTGTTGTCTCCCGAATCGACCAGCCGCCCGAACGGACTGATATCGGCCTTGGTCACCTCAATCGCCTCTTCGGCCCGCTCGAGCCCGGCTTCGGCTCGTTGCATGCCGGGCTTGAGTTTCAGGGCGAAGTTGTAGTGTTCGATGGCCTTGCGGTGGTTGCCCATCTCGACGTAGACGTTTGCGAGGTTGACGTGAGCCTCGGACATGTCGGGGTTCAGCCTCAGCGCCTCACAGTAGGCGGTGGTGGCCATGCTGCGTTGTTCGAGGTTTCGGTAGGCGATCCCGAGGTTGTAGTAGGCTTCGCTGGAACGAGCGTCCTTGCCGACTCCCTTTCTGAGTACCGCGACGGCCTTGTCGAATTCCTTCTGACGGTTGTAGACCGCCCCGAGGTTGATCAGCGGCCGAGCATCCAGGGGTCTCAGGATCGCCAACCGTTCGAAGTGCTCGATCGCAGCGGGGTAGTCCTTTTCATGGAAACAGACCGCCGCCATTCCCTCGTGCGACTCGGCGTGCTCTTCGTCGACGTCCAGCACCCGGGCAAAGAGAGCCTTCGCCTCGTCCAGGCGACTCTGCCGCAGGCACGACTTGGCCTCCTGACACAGCGCGTCGACATCCGGAGTCTCATTCATCCCGCACCCCCCCAACGAATCAGCAGGACGACGCCCCCCGGGGACATCGAGAATGAGTATACCTCTGATCCGGCACGCCGCGAACGTTTTTCTTGCTCACCCCAGTCAACCGGACACGACGGCTGCCGCGGCTGAGACTTCGGCTAGGGGAGACCCGGCATGCTCAGTTTCAGGCTGCCGCTGATCGCCTCGAGCACTTCTCGCATTTCGGCGAGCTCGTGGTCGCTGCCCTGGTAGAGCACCATCGCGGTGAAGCCCGGAGCCTCGAACGCCCGCAGCACTGCCGTGTTGATCAACTCCAGGCACACGAACTCCACATCCCGACCCTCACTCGGGAAACCGCACATCGACCCCTCCAGCGGGTACACGTCCGCCTCCTCGTACTCCGCCCGATAAGCCTCCACCGCCGACTCGATCAACTCGGCCGCCGAGACCGCTGCGGGATAAAGCGCCAGGGTCCAGAACGACGTGCCATCACCCTGCACACTCAATATCAACGCCCCCGGCTCCGACTCGTCGACCTCTCGAGTCAACTCCCACGATTCCGGATAGGCGAATCGCACTCCATCGTCGTCGTACCACTCGGGCATGGTTGATGCGGTGGGGCTGCGGTGGGGCTGCGGTGGGGGTACGGTGTTGCTGCGTTGAGGAGATCTGGGGTGGGGGTTATGATGGAGCGTAGCAGGCAGATTTGCTGATGCAAATCCCCTCGGACAACGTCTCACCGGATGGGGAGAGAGCTGATGACATCGACACGGGCCCAGGGAGTGGCCGAGGTCCTTTGGGAACTCAAGCGAGCCTCGAGTATCGGAGCCTTCACGACGGTCGCCCGCCGCGCCGGCTTCAGCGCCGGCTCGAAGGGTCGAGCCATGATGACCTGTCTCAAGACAGTCCGCCGCGACTGGCCTCACCTCGAGTGGTGGCGAGCCGTTCCTGATGACGGCAAGGTCGAAAGGAGCTCGGACCACGCCACGCTGCTGATCGAAGGAGGTTACGACATCACCGACGATGAGTCGGACGAGGAAAAGAGCGTCGTGACGGACTTCGAGGAGCAGATCATGAACTGGGACGAGGAGGAAGAGGGTGCCGAGGGTGAGGCGGCGGCCGAGTAGGCCTGCGAGGGACCCGGCCCGTTCAGTCGGGTGGGTCCCCGCCATGATCCCGCCCACTGCCCAGCAGCTCGTTCAACACCCGGCCGGTCGCCGAGTCGGTTTGCCCGGCGACTTGTCGAGGCGTCCCGGTCGCAACCACCCGTCCGCCTCCGGCCCCACCGCCGGGACCCAGGTCGATGACCCAGTCGGCCGAGGCGATCAACTCGGGGTGATGCTCGATCACGACCACCGAGTGTCCCGCCTCGACCAGCCGATCGAACACGTCGATCAGCCGCTGTACGTCCTCGGCGTGCAGTCCGGTGGTGGGTTCATCGAGCACGAACAGGCTGTGTCCCCGGCGACGCCGTCCGAGTTCGGCCGAGAGTCGCACTCGTTGGGCTTCGCCACCTGAGAGCGTCGCGGTGGGTTGTCCGAGCACCATGTAGCTCAGCCCCACGTCCACCAGCGTCTGCAGAGGCGACACCACTCGCGGAAAGTTCTCGAAGAACTCCAACGCCTCGCCGGCCGACATCGCCAGCACATCGGCCACACTCTTGCCCCGATACTTCACTCTCAACGTCTCGGCATTAAACCGTCTCCCCTGGCACTCGGGACACTTCTGGGCCAGGTCGGGCAGGAACTGCATTTCGACCGTCACCTGTCCCCGCCCACCGCATTCGCCGCAGCGACCCGGGTCGGTATTGAAGCTGAACTGCC
>CAUZJR010000622.1:0-2889 GCA_963580005.1 Planctomycetota bacterium | reverse complement strand
TGGCATCGAGGATGATCGCGGGAAGGCGATCAGAAGATGAAGTAGATGAACGGGTTGAACGACTGGGTGGCCAGCAGCAGCAGCGAGATTCCCAGGAGTCCGATCAGCATCGCGGCGCGTGGTGCGGTGATCCGGCGGGTCCAGTCCCAGCTCTGGGGAGCCGTCCAGGTGACGACCGCGGCGATGGCCAGCCAGCCCAGCAGCCAGGGTTGGTGGGTCATGCCCGAGAGCAGCGTGGCCTGGGCGGCGGTATCGGGATCGGCGAGTCCGACCAGCGAGGCGAGGAAGCTGGCGGCGTGTGAGATCGAATCGGAGCGGAAGAAGACCCAGCCGATGGCGACGATGGTGAAGGTGATCGCGACCCGCAGGGGCCGGGGGAAGCGGTGGTAGAGGCTCTGCTTGCCGAGTGCTCGTTCGACGATGAGTGCACCTCCGTGGAGTACTCCCCAGGCGACAAACGTCCAGGCGGCTCCGTGCCAGAGTCCTCCCAGGAGCATGACCATGGCGAGGTTGATGTAGGTCCGGGAGGGGCCCTTGCGGTTGCCGCCGAGTGGGAGATAGAGGTAGTCGCGGAGCCAGTTGGAGAGCGAGAGGTGCCAGCGGCGCCAGAACTCGGTGATCGAGGCAGAGCGGTAGGGCGAGTCGAAGTTCTTGGGGAACGTGAAGCCCAGCATCAGGCCCAGTCCGATCGCCATGTCGCTGTAGCCGCTGAAGTCGAAGTAGATCTGGAACGAGTAGCCCAGGAGTCCGATCCAGGCGTCCAGGCAGCTGCGGCTTGAGGCTTCGAAGACGACATCGGCGAGCAGTCCGCAGGAGTTGGCCAGCAGGACTTTCTTGGCCAGTCCCAGGCAGAACAGTGCGGTGCCGCGGGCGATCTTTTCGAGCGTGTGCGTGCGGTCTTCGAGCTGCCGGGCCACCTCGTGGAAGCGGATGATCGGCCCGGCGACCAGTTGGGGGAACATCGAGACGTAGCAGGCAAAGTCGATGGGGTTACGGATCGCTTTGGCGTGGCCGCGGTAGACGTCGATCGTGTAGCTCATCGACTGAAACGTGTAGAAGCTGATCCCCAGCGGCAGGGTGATGCGGAAGAAGCTGTCCCACTGCCAGGCGGGGGCACCGAGGGAGGTGACCAGTGCGTTGAAGGAGTCGACGCCGAAGTTGAAGTACTTGAAGAAGCCCAGCAGCGAGAGGTTGGTGACGATCGAGACGACCAGTGCCGTTTTTCGGCGGCGGCTGTGTGGCGTCGCCGCTTGGTGCAGGTTCGCCGAGATGACTCGACCGCAGGCGTAGTCGACGGCGGTCGAGAAGGCCATCAGGACGACGAACAGCGGGTTGGCCCAGCCGTAGAAGAGGTAGCTGAGGGCGGTCAGCAGCAGGTGTCGGCATCGCGGGGGCGCAGCGTAGTAAAGCAGCAGCACCAGCGGCAGGAAGTAGAAGACGAAGAGGTGCGAGCTGAAGACCACGGCGAGGACCCGGGGAAGCGGGTGGGTTGAGAGTCCAAGAGAAAGCAATCGGAGGAGACTCGCAAGCGAACGCGGCGGTGGTGTGTCGATGTTGTCGGTGACAGGTTGCGAGTTGGCGGTGTAGGATGCGGTGGAAGGTCGCGGGTCAGACCAGGGAGTCGCTGCAATGAGACGAGTGCTTGTTGTGCTGTTGGCCGGCCTGCTGGTTGCCTCGAGCGCCCTGGCACAGGATGCCGGTGACAAGGCCGCGAAGAAGTTCGAGCGGAAGTCGGAGAAGGCTGGTCAGAAGACCGAGTCGGCCCGTGAGCGTCTCAATCGTCGCTTCAAAGAGGCGTCGCCGCCGGTGGGCGAGTTGCTGCCCGACGTGTCTGGTTACACCGCCGACGGGAAGCCGGTGAGCCTGCGGGGTCTGAAGGGCGATTTCAAGGTGCTGGTCTTCGGCTGCCTGACCTGACCTCCCTTCCTGAGAAAGGTCTCCGGTCTGGAGGCCGTCCGCAACGATTACGAGTCGCGTGGCGTCCGCTTCTACTATGTCTACAAGGCCCTGGCTCATCCCGAGACCAACGGCTACATCCGCCCCTACACGCTCGAGGAGCGGTTGGCTCATGTGAAGGAAGCCCAGAGGACCCTGGGTTCGAAGTTCACCTGGATCTGTGACGCGATCGACAACCCGATCAAGCACGCGATGGGGAATGCGCCCAACAGCGAGTTCGTGATCGACGGCGAGGGCAAGTTGTTGAGGAAGCGGTCATGGAGTGATGCGGCGGCGTTGCGTGCGGATCTCGAGGAGTTGGTCGGCGTGGTGGAAAACCCGACCGACCCGGCCGTCCTCGAGCTCGACAAGCAGCCGCCGCCCAAGGCGGCAGCCAGGGGGGTTCTGAAGCGGATCAAGTTACCCGGGGGCCTGAGGGCGCTGGTGATCGAGCCGAAGATCGAGGCGGGGGCCGAAGCCCAGCCGTTTTATGCCAAGCTGCGGGCCGAGGCGGACGCCGAATTGCTGTCCGGTGGCAAGGGACAACTCTACATCCGGTTCATGATGGATCCGCTGTACCACGTGCACTGGAACAACCTTGTCGAACCGATTCGCGTTTCGTTTGTCACGACGTCCCGCGGAGAGCAGCCGGCCCTGGACGGGCGGGTGAAGCCGGCCGAGTGGACCGGGCCGAAGGTGAAGCAGCCGGCTGATATCGACCCGCGAGAATTCCTGGCAACGGTCGACCTCGGCGAGTCGCGTGAGTCTCTGAAGCTGGTCGTGAAGTACTTTGCCTGCAACGACGAGGAGGGCTGGTGCCGCCCGGTGACTCAGACTTATACCGTGCACCTGCGAGCCGATCGCGACGGCGGGTGGGCCTCGGGTCGGCGACCTGGTGGCAATCGAGGCGGACGCCGTCCCGGAGCGGGTTCTCGAGGTGACCTGGCTGGGCGA
>CAUZJR010000621.1:0-2895 GCA_963580005.1 Planctomycetota bacterium | reverse complement strand
GTCCGATTCATCAGCCGGAAGATCCGGGACCTTGGGGGGAGGCGGAGGGATGTGCTCACCGAGCAGACGGTGCACCACCCAGTAACCGCGTCGCACCGGGCTGGTCCGCAGTCCCGACGAGTTGCTGGTCAGGAAAACGCCCATCGGCAGCAGGCCGCCTCGACCGTAACTCGCAGCATCCTCGACACGAAACCACCCGGCACGGCTCGCCCCGGCGGGAACCGGCAGGCCGTAGTGGACGGCCAGGTCCCGATTCACGATCGCGTGGCGACCCGAGATCAACGTGACCAACGATAGGTCCTGCCTCAGCACATCAGCAAAATACCTTGAAGGCTCCTCGTACATCGATTGCCGCAGGTCGGCGGTGAAGCCGGGAAACCGCTTTCGATCGACCGCGTTGAATTTCTCGAATTGACGCACTCCCAGCCACTGACCGAGGAATTCCACCGACAGCGCGTCGCTGCGACGATCCGCGATCATGCGAGACACCTGCTCCCGCAGCACCTCGGGCCGCGCGAGTCGTTTTGCGGCGGCCAACTCCAGCAGCGGCTTGTCCGGGAGACTCGACCACAGGAAGTAACTCAGCCGACTGGCCAACTCGTAATCATCAAGCCCGTGAGTGCCGCGGCCGGTCTCGGCACGGACGACCCGGTACGAGAAATGGGGGGAGACGAGCAGGCCGACCAGCACATCCCGCACGGCGGACTCGTGGCTGAGCTCGTGACGGGTTCTCAACTCGCCGTAAAATGCCAGCAGGTTCGACACTTCGCCCGGCTGCAGAGGTCGCCGGTAGGCACGAGCCGCCAGGCTCAACAACGCCTTCAACTGGCCCGGCTCAGCTGCCAATCGCTCGGACTCGACTCGTCGAATCGACTTCGCAATCGTCGCAAAGTGCGTCTCGATCTCCCTGACAACCGCCGGAGACACCTTGCGCCTCCGTGCCGTACTGACGTAGAGATCGGCCAGCCGCTTCAGTTTCTTCGGCGATGAAACGTCCTTGTCCTCGGAACGAGCAAAGTCGAATTCGCTGGCTTCCATGAACCGCGACTCGGCCCGCTCGAAGAACACGTAGTCCCGGTACTGCCTGACCGGGGCCAGGGTGATGAAATCGAGCTCACTCCAGAGCCGGTCGAGTTCACGTCGACCGGCGGTGTCGAGAACCAGCTCGTACAGCGGACCGTCGTCCCGGAAGTAACCGGTCATCAGGTGGAATCCGGCGCTGAGCAGCCTGCCCGTGTTGCGGTCTTTTTTGGCCAGGAACACCCGGCCCCGCTCCGACACGTAAAAGGTGTCGGGAATGACCGCACAGAAAGCCGTCACCGATTCCTGCAACACCTTCACGGCCGGGTCGTTGTCGGGGTTCTCGGGCAGATTACCTTTCAGGCGGTTGGCCGCCATGGTGCGGTCCTTCATCAGGACCAGTGGCTGAGACCCGGGCTTGATCACCGAGTCGGCGAGAGTCGTTTCAGGTACCTCCCACCTGGCACGCTCTGCGGCAATCCACTTCGCCAGGTCGGCACAGGCCAGGATCACCGAGTCCACTTGCCCTTCTTTGGGAACCGGCAACGCCCGCCACCGTTTCCGCAGCTCCGCGACCGGCCCTTGGTGCGGACCGTCGGTCGTCGGCACACCTGCCAGCAAACCGTACAGAGTTGCCAAGTACTTGGCGCTGACGCCTGCATCACGAGCCGACGCTGCCATACGGGCATCCGGTTTCCCCAATCGCTCGCGGTGCTCGTGTCGCCAGGCCGCCAGCAGGTAGTCCGAATAGCCGGTCGGCTGTCGCTTGTAGAAGGCCACGATCCGCTGCACGCAGTACTTGTCGCGGTCGGTCTCGGTGACGACCGGGTGAGGAGCAAACGACAGGCCGCCGTGAGTCAGCACCAGGTGGTCGGCGACAGTCCGCGCGGCGGCCAGGTACTTGTTCAACAACGCCGGAGTCATCGCCAGGGTCTCGCCGCTGTTGTCAAAACCGGCCACATTGGCCGGGTCCAACGGAAACTCGCGGGTGGGACGGATGTCCACGCCCGTCAGGTCGCGGATCGTGTAGTCGTATTCCGAATTGCTCAGCCGTCGTGCCAGCACGGGGCCGGGATCACCGGCGTTGCGGTCTGCTTCGACACGCCGCAGTTGAGTGATCCAGGCGATCACCGCCGTGCGTTCTTTCGCATCCGGCTGCGGACGCGCCTTTTCTGGCGGCATCGCCTTCTCGGTCAACTTCTCGAGTACCAGCTCCAACCTCAAGGCGTCCGCCGCAACCACGCGGGGAGTCGTCCAGCCCGACAGCGAGAACTTCGCTTTTGGCTTCGTCTTGCCATGACACCCGGTGCAGTAACGGGCCAGGAACGGCCGGACTGTCTTCTGGAACTCCGCCTCCAGGGGCAGAGCGTCAGCACCCTGCACGCACGGCGTACAACAGGGCAGGGCCCCCAGGAGCAGGACTCTGAGAATTCGACACGACACTCACGTCACCTCACATTCGTTCTCACACGACTACGCACCATCACCGAGTGGCCCTCAGCAAGTCCAGCGGAATCCGAGCCATCCTCACATCTTCCTTGTTGACCGAGTAGGCCAGCAACAGCGACTTGCCGACGACGATCGCATGAGGGTATTGCCAGCCATCGAGCTTGTGCTTTCCCTCGAAGCGCTTCTGCGTCGGTTGGTTCTTGACCACAAACGCCCGATCGTACCGCCGCCCATCTTGACTCAGTGCGATGGTCAGAATCGAGCGGTCGAGCCGTTTGGACGACGAGTTGTTGACCAGAAAGAAGTCGCCACCGGGAAGCCGGCCTGTCGCGTGGCGGGCCAGTGAGTCGGGGAAATTCGTCTTCACCGGATCCGACCAGCTGCGACCCCCGTCTCGACTCTCGCTCGCATACAACCACCCGCTGT
>CAUZJR010000620.1:0-2900 GCA_963580005.1 Planctomycetota bacterium | reverse complement strand
GCCCGGTCAACAATCGTCTCGGTCACCGATCTCAGGTAATTGGCCGCCAGGGGGTTGGCGTCCTGGAACGCGGCCAGCACCGGCAGCAGCACGGCCGGTTCGGCCGCCGACAGTTCTGCGACGGCTCGTGCGGCGGCCGGGTTGCCCTGGGCCTTCTTGTCGACCGACTTGATCGTCGAGATCAGCGCGTTGGGCTCGGCCGCGGGCAGGGAATCGGGCCCGGTCAGCAGCCAGAGAGAGAGCACCGCTGCCAGGGGACGTACAAGGTCGTTTCGGGTCATCAACGTGGTTCCTGTCCTCGGTTCTTCGAGCCTGTCGAGGGACGATTCTAGCAATCGAGCTGGGTTGGAACAAAGGGGTTCAGGCCCCGCCACGGGCGGGCTAGACCCCCAACTCGTCGGCCAGCCGGCTGAAGTCGGGGACTTCCAGATCGGGGCGGTACTCGGAGTCCTCGTACGGCAGTTGTCCCCGGTTGACGAATGCCCCTCGGAATCCGCACAGCCGGGCTCCCAGCACGTCGAACGAGTTGGCCGAGACCATCAGGCAGGCGTCCGGTTCGAGGTCCAGTCGCGAGGCGGCGTGGTGATAGACCTTGGGATCCGGCTTGAAGACTCCGACTTCCTGCACCGAGATCAGCGTCTCGAACTCGAAGCCGATCCGATTGGCGGCCAGGTGGGCCAGGAACCGGGGTTCACCGTTCGAGAGTCCGACGAGTCGGAAGCGGGAGGCGAGTCGTGGCAGTGCGGCGGCGACATCGTCATAGGCAGACAGTCTCTGCCAGTCGTCCATCACCTCGTCGACCTCCGCCGCGTCGGCCGGCACGTTGCAGAGTCCGAGCGTGTAGAGGAGTGCCCGCCGCGCGGTGACCAGGTAGCCTCCGTGGCCGACCGAGACAATGTTGTCCTGGTACTGCTCGATCCTCTGTCGACCTCGCCACAGCTCCCAGAACCGCTGGGGCGTCACATCCGAGTCGTGTCGTTGCAGGCAGGTGGAGATGGCAGCCTGCAGGCTGGTGCCCAGGTCGAGCACGGTGCCGAAGAAGTCGAACGTCAGGGCCTTGACGTTGGCCAGTGGTGAGTGGGTGTCTGGGGTCATGGGGACTGAGATCGTTTTTGGGGGACCATTGTGGCGGGGCGGGGCGAGCCGGATAATCGAAGCAACATTGGAGTCGGCGGTGGCCGGTTCCGCAACTGCTCGCGACCGGCCGATCACCGGCCCCAGAGAGACCTCTTGCCGATGACCTCCCAGCAGAACACACCGCCGGATGCTGCAGGTGTAGGAGTCGCATCGGGGCGAGTGTACCTGGTGGGAGCCGGGCCGGGTGACCCCGGCCTGTTGACGCTGAGGGGGCTGGAGTGCCTGCAGCAGGCCGACCTGGTGCTCTATGACGGGCTGGTCAATCCGTTGTTGCTCGAGCACACCCGGGCGACGGCCGAGCGGACCCGGCGTCAGGGTGATGACGGTCACAAGGTACTCGACCAGGCGGCGATCAACAGGCGGCTGGTCGAGGAGGCTCGTGCGGGCCGAACCGTGGTCAGGCTCAAGGGAGGCGACCCGTTGGTATTTGGCCGGGGTGCCGAGGAGGCCCTGGTGCTGGCCGAGGCGGGGGTGCCCTTTGAAATCGTGCCGGGGATCACCGCGGCCACCGCCGCGGCCGCCTACGCCGGGATCCCGTTGACCCATCGCCACAAGGCTTCGGCGGTGGTCCTGGTGACCGGTCACGAGGATCCCGCCAAGCAGGACTCGACGATCGATTACGGGACCCTGGCCGAGTTCAACGGGACCGTGGTCTTCTATATGGGTTTGGACCGGTTGGACGAGATTGTTTCGAGGCTGCTGGAGGCGGGTCGGGACCCTCGTACCCCGGCCGCGGTCATCAGCCATGGCACCCTGTCGGCCCAGAGAACGGTGACGGGCGAGTTGGCCGAATTGCCCGAGTCGGTGGCGAGGGCCGAGTTGACGGCTCCGTCGTTGATCGTCGTGGGTGAATGCGTGAGTGAGCGCGAGGGGATTGCGTGGTTCGAATCGAGACCGCTGCTGGGGCGATCGGTGGGCATCACCCGGCCTGTGGGGCAGGCGGCGCGGGTTACGAGTCGGCTGGTGGAGCTGGGGGCCGAGCCGGTGCTGATGCCGACGATCGAGATCCTGCCGCCTGAGTCGTTCGACGAGGTCGACTTGGTGCTGGACCGGATTGGCGACTTCGACTGGATCGTCTTCACCAGCACCAACGGCGTGGCCGGGCTGCTGGGGCGGTTGTGGGATCGAGGCGATGATCTGCGGCGGCTGAGTGACTGCCGGCTGGCGGCGATCGGTCCGGCGACCGGCGAGGCGTTGGCCGAGTACCGGCTGAGGGCCGACGTGGTGCCCGAATCGTTTCGGGCCGAGGAGCTGGGTGCGGCGTTGAGTGGCCGGGTCGATGGGGCTCGGGTGCTGTGGGCTCGAGCCAGTCGCGGGCGGGACGTGCTTTGTGAATTGCTGAAGGAGGCCGGCGCGGATCTCGAGGAGCTGGTCGTTTACCGCAACGAGGATGTTGAGGCGTTTTCCAGCGAGACTGTGGCTCGGCTGCAGGATGGGACACTCGACTGGATCGGACTCTCGAGCCCCTCGATCGCTCGTGGGATTGCTCGGCTGACAGCGGATCCGCAGGTGTGCCTGGAGTCGACCCGACTGGCCAGCATCAGCCCGGTCACCAGCCAGGCGGCCGGTGAGGCGGGGCTGGAGGTATCGGTGGAGGCGGTCGAGTACACCTGGGATGGGATACTCGAGGCGATCGTGGCCGCCGAGGAGACTGGATCTGCATGAGGGACTGGCTCCGTAGCCCCGCCTGGGGGCGGAGGTGCCTGTCCCCGGCGTGTATCTACGGCAAGCGTGAGCATCCGGTGGGCTCGGGACAGGCACCT
>CAUZJR010000619.1:0-2903 GCA_963580005.1 Planctomycetota bacterium | reverse complement strand
AGACAACGCGCCCTCGACACTCGTCCCGCACGCGCCGCAGAACGTCGACCAGACCCCCAACGGTTCCCGACAACCCAGGCAGCCCGTCTCCAGTGTCTCACCGCAGTGACGGCAGAACTTCAGATCCAGCGGGTTCGACTGCCCGCAACCCGGACACTCTCCCTCAGACAGCACGGAGGGACCCTTCGAGGCCGGCCCGGCCGATCGCAGTGCGTCTCGGAATTCCGTGGCCGCCTGGTAACGCTCGTCCGGAGCATCCTCCAGGGCCTTGCCCAGCACCTCCTGCAGGCCCTCGGGCAACTCGTGCAGCCGAATCACCCGTGGGCTCTTCCCCGTGGCCATCTGGTACACCGTGGCACCCAGGCTCCACAGGTCACTACGGGCATCAGTCTTTCTTTGTCGCGTCGACCTTCTGCTCGGGAGGCATGAAGTCCAGTGTTCCCAGCACCGCCCCGGCCTGTGTCTGGCCCCCGTCGACCGTCTCCTGCCGGGCCAACCCGAAGTCGGTCAGTTTTGGCATACCCTCGGCCGTCATCAGCACGTTGGCCGGCTTGATGTCCCGGTGGATGATCCCCGCCTGGTGAGCCACGCCGATCGCATCGCACAACTGGCAACCCAGTTCGATCACTCGCTCCAACTCCAGCGCACCCCCTTCCAGGGTCTCGGCCAGGCTTCCTCCGCCCACGTATTCCATCACGATGAACGGACCATCAGCCGCTTGGCCGTAGTCGTGGATCTGCACGATGTTGAAGTGGTTGAGCGCCGCCACCGACTGTGCCTCGGTCAGGAACCGCTGCGCCGCACGGCGGCTGGCGCCCAGTACCTGCTTCAGACGCTTGATGGCCACCTGGCGGTTCAGACGCTTGTCCTGGGCCAGCACCACCTCGCCCATGCCACCAATTCCGAGTGTCTTCTGGATCTCGTAGCGAGCCTCCAGGTCTATGACTTCGCCCTGGTCGTCCTCGAAATCACCGACGAGGGCGTCCAGGTCCGAGACCGAGGAGCCCATGTCCCCGGTGGTCGACTGGTCGCCCAAACTCTGAGCAGACGAGTCCTCGCGCGGCTCCACGTCCGAGCCGGTCACGCCGTCGCCGAGGCTTTTGGGTGTCTCGTCGGGAGGAGGGACCATGGGCGGTCTCGGGGCAGGGAGGTCGTAGGCCGTTGCAGGGCCTATCGTGCCTCAGACGAGGCGGGTACTCAAGAGTGCCACCCCAGCCCCGGCGTTCAACCCGCTGGATCCGAACCACGCCCCCTGGCGTCGGGCGGTGGGGCCGTCAGCGTTATCGCGTGATCGAGGCCTGGCCGACGCTGCCACCAGCGATCCGCGAGGCAATCCTGGCGATGCTCAGCGAGGCCGGGTGAGCCAGTCGGCGGCTCGAAGCCTAAAACACTATCGCCGGGCCAGCTGTTGATCGCGTCTTGACCGTGATCGCCGGCCACGGCATAGTGTCGGTAATTCTCAGGCCGAGGGCATGCTACGCGGCACTACGCGTCCTGAAGATCTCAGCTACGATCAGTTATCCATGACTGCCACTCACAGGACACTCGGTCAGACCGGGTACCAGCCCACCGATCCGCCCCGGGTTCTCGTGCAGCTCAGGGCTGACATACCCTATCTAACGCGATTTGTTCTGCTTCGACAATTAGCCGACACCGTGGTGTCCGAAGCCTTCTTCGGGATCAACGACGATCTGGAGTCCACCGCGACCCACACGCTTCAGACAACACAGCGAATCATCGAGATTCTCTGCGAAGAAGGCCTGAGTTCCAACGCCCTGTCTACCCTGAACAAGGCCCGCGAATACCACCGCGAGCTGGGTATTCACGACGATCACTTCCGCCACGCTTTTCTCGTCTTGGCGACTTCAATGGTGTTTTGGGTCCAGGACTTTACCGACGCCAGGTGTTCTTCTGAAGACACACTGCAACTGGGATTGTTCTTTTCCCAGATGGCGAATGCAGCGGGGATCTTCGGAATCTCTTCCGACATCGACACCTACCAGTGTCAACTCGATGCTTACCGAAGGACACACCCGCTCGGCGACAACCCCCAGGGGCGAGCAATAGTGCTCGCGATGAACCGAAGTCAACGTCGATCGCCACCGTCGCTAATCCGTTGGATCGGCCAACAGCTGATTGCGAGCCTGGTCGGGCGAGACGTCTGCAAGAGCCTGGGCCTGAAACACTCCGGTGCGATCGCCAAGGCACTCGCCTGCTATATCTGGCGATGGCGTGGCCGGCTGAGGAGAATGCGGATCGTCGGACGATGATACTCACCGCCGAGCGCGCCCGCCTGCTCAGCTGGTTCCTCGTCTTATTTTTTTCCGGCTATCTATTCACCGGATACGTGCATGTCGGGTCACCGACTGAAGGATTTCTTGCGACTTCAATCGACAGCACAGTTCCTCTACTCACATGGAGCATATGGATCTACTGCATTCACTTCCTGGTGATGATAAGTTCGTTCTTTCTAATAGCGGATCCAGATTCCTTACGCACATTCGCTGGTGCAGTGGCAATCAGCCTGGTCGTATCGTTTCTTACATTTTTCCTTTTCCCAACTATCTATCCTCGCCCGTGCTTCTCGACTGACGGTGCAACATGGTACTTGTGGGAGGCCTTGTACGTCGTGGACGTTCGCACCAACTGCTTTCCTTCGCTCCATATATCGCTTGCGTCTTGCTATTCATACTGGCTGGTCAAGAAAGGTAGTAACTGGCGGATTGCAATTCCGGCATTGTTCGTCATGACATCCGTTTCAGTATTGACGACCAAACAACACTACCTGGTCGACATCATCGGAGGCGTGGCAGTGGCAATTGGAGCGGTCTACGTGAGCGAGCGTGTTCACCGCTCTCGTGGCGGAGTTCCGCGGACAGCCGAGGGACCGGCCTGAAGCGGTT
>CAUZJR010000618.1:0-2913 GCA_963580005.1 Planctomycetota bacterium | reverse complement strand
CCGACCTGTGGTGGACCCAGGGGACCACCCAGCCCACCGACTCTGGCGGCAGCCACTCCGACGCCTTGTATCTGAATATCGGCAACGGCCAAGTGCTCGATGTCAGCCTCCAGGCGGGAATCTCCGAGACCCGTTTCAGCCAGGGCCTGGCCGTAGGCGATGTCGATTCCGACGGGTTCCCCGACGTGCTGGTGGCCAACCTGATCGAGAACCAGCTGTGGATGAACAACGGAGACGGGACGTTCACCCCCAGCGAGCTGGCCGGTGCCGGTCAGAAGCGGTGGACCACCAGCTGCCTGGTCGCCGATCTCGATGGCGACGGCCTGCCGGATCTCTACGAGGTGAATTACCTGGCCGGTGACGACGTCTTCAGTCGTCGTTGCCAAGGTCCGGACAAGAAACCGGGCATCTGCACTCCGCAGACGTTCGAGGGTGCCACCGATCGCATTCTCCGCAACCTGGGTGACGGCCGGTTCCAGGAGGTCTCCTCGCGCTGGAAACTCGAGCGGCCCGGCGGATCGGGGCTGGGAATCGTTGCCGCCCGCCTGGGTGATTCGACACCCTTGGGTCGACTCGATCTGTTCATCGCCAACGACACGCGGGCCAATTTCCTGTACCGGCCACCGTCGTCGTCAAAGGGAATTTCGGCTGAGGCCTGGGAAGAAATCGGGCTCGTGCGGGGCCTGGCGCTCAACGATGCCGGGCGGGCCGAGGCCTGCATGGGGATCGCCGCGGGAGATGTCGACGGGGATGGCCGCATCGACCTGTTCGTGACCAATTTCCTGGATGAGACCAACACCCTGTACCGGCAGAACGAGCGGGGCGGCTTTGTCGATTTCACTCGCGCCGCCGGGCTCGAGTCGCCCAGCCGAGATCAACTCGGGTTCGGAGCCCAGTTCCTGGATCTCGACCTCGACGGTGTGCTTGACCTGGTGCTGACCAACGGTCACATCGAGGAGACCGGTCCGGAGGGTCGTCCGTTTCGCATGTCGCCCCAGGTGTTTCTTAACGATGGCTCGGGACGCTTTCAGCTGGTCTCGGCCGATCAGCTGGGCAAGTTCTTCGAGGGCAAGTACCTGGGCCGTGGCCTGGCTCGGCTCGATTTCAACCGCGACGGGGCTCCCGACGTGGCCATCAGTCATGTCGACCGACGGGCCGCACTGCTGATCAACCGGACCCCCGAGCGAGGCCATCACCTGGTGGTGCGTTTGGTGGGGACGAGTCTGAGCCGAGACGCGATCGGGACGACCGTGGCGTATCGGCTGGGCAAGCGTCGGGTGGTCAGGCAGTTGACCGCGGGAGACGGGTTCCAGGCGAGCAATCACAGGGTGTTGCTGCTGGGGCTGGGCGAGTCGGATTCGGTGCCGGCGGTTGAGGTGACCTGGCCATCGGGTCGTGTCCAGGTATTCGAGGGTCTCCCGCTGGACGGTGAGGTTGTGCTGGTGGAGGGCCGGGCCGAGTCGTTTGGGTTACCGGCCCCCGAATCCATTGGGCGGTAGCAGCCGGGCCTTTGCGCGGTGTGTCTTTGCTTGCTCGGAGTCTCCAGCCCGATCGTACAGCGGCACCAGCTCGCGGTGGATCGACCCCTGGCCGGGTGCGATGGTCAGTACCTTTTCGAAGGCGGCGATCGCTTCGGTGAGTTTTCCGGTCCGCGAGCGGCAGTGGCCCAGCAGCGCCCAATCGAGAGGGTCGCGGCGGGTGGTGGTCAGTTCTTCCAGCAGCGGGATCGCGCGGGCCAGGCTGCCTTGTTGCATCAGCACCTGCACCTTCACGTGCAGTGCCACCGCCCGCGTGGCGGCGTCGACGTGTTCTGCCTCGAGGACCCGGCTGGCTCCTCGATCGGCGGCTCTGACCTGCTTGGCCTCCCAGGCAATCTCCGCTCGAGCCGCATCCAGTACCGCGTCTCCGTGGATCTCTTTTGCAGCTTGCCCGAGCAGCCCGTCGGCTCGGACCAGGAACTGGGCGTGTTGCCAGGGTCGCTGGAAATGGAGGCGGTAGTAGGCCAGTCCCAGCATCCGGTCCCGTTCGGCCGCAGAGAACCGCGACAGGTCCTGGATCGTCTTCAGCTCGCCATCGGCGGCCAGGCCGACCTGGGAGTCCCGGGGCGTCCTGGTCTTGCCGGGCGGGTGTACGGCGATGCGATGGTGGGTGAAGGCGATGTGAGGAATGTCGGTGTCGACCTCGGGCATGTGGCACGCGGCGCACGAGTCAGCCAGGTGTCGGGTGGTTTTTCGAGCGGCCTGGGTCTCGCCGCAGTCGTTTCCCTGGTGGCAGTTCAGGCACCTGCTTCGAGCGACCCGGGCCCGGGCGATGGCGTCCCGGGGTCGGTGAGGGTTGTGCGAGTCGTGGCAGGTGACGCACGAGAGTGTCTTGTCCTGCTGGTAGCAGCGGCTGGCCCGCAGTTGATCGACGTGGCCGACGACGGTCATCTCGGGTCCGGACCCGAAGAGTCGAAACTCGATCCGTTCATCAGAGAGCGGCAGTCCCGGCCGAAAGTCGCCCGGCCGTCTGCCTCGGACTGTCACCTTCACATCCCCCTGCAGGTGGCACTGCTGGCAGATCGCCTCGGCCAACGGGCGATCCAATCGGCGAGGATTGACGATCGTGAGGTCCTCGGGCCGGTCCGCGGCCAGCTCGTCTAATTCGGCCAAAGGCTCGCTGTGCCGCGCGACGTGTCTGGACCCCGGGCCATGACAGCGTTCGCAACCGATCGACAACTCGTTGTGAGGAAACGTGAAGCCTCGAGGTTCAACCGGTTCGACCAGTCCGGCATGGCACAGCAGGCAACTGTGGGTGGCTCGTCGACGGAACGAGCGGTGGATCGAGTGGTCATAACCGGGCGACATGTCCCAGGCCTGCCGCTGGGCGTACCAGGTGATGGGCGATTCGATGAGCGATCCATCGAGTTCGACG
>CAUZJR010000617.1:0-2913 GCA_963580005.1 Planctomycetota bacterium | reverse complement strand
CGACAAACTGGTTGCAGCCGTGGACCGCAACGACAAGACAAAGCCGTCGGAGGGAGAGTTGCCCAAGGCACGTGCGGTTTCCGAGCATCGACCTGCCCGCGAGACCCGGATTCACCGTCGAGGAGATTTTCTCGACAAGGGGCATGTCGTTCGTCGCACCACGCCTTCCGATCTTCCTCCACTGGCTCCGAGGGGGCTGGTTCCCGACCGGCTCGACTTGGCCCGCTGGCTGGTCTCCCTGGACAACCCGCTGACCGCCCGTGTGATCGTCAACCGCGTCTGGCAGCAGTACTTCGGCCGAGGGATCGTCTCCACCGATGATGATTTCGGCAGCCAGGGCGAACGACCCTCTCATCCCCAGTTGCTCGATTGGCTCGCCTTCCGCTTCGCCGACCCCAATGACGGTGCCTGGCGACTGAAGTGGCTGCACGAGTTGATTGTGACTTCGGCGACCTACCGGCAGTCGTCGACTGTCCGCCCCGAACTCAGAGAACGGGATCCCTACAATTCGTGGTTGGCGCGGCAGAACCGCCTGAGGGTCGAGGGGGAAATCGTCCGCGACCTGGCCCTGTCGGTCAGTGGGTTGTTGGATCCCCGCATCGGCGGTCCCAGTGTCCGGCCTCCCCAGCCGGCCGACTTGGTCAAGCTCGGGTTCCAGAACAGCCTGGCATGGGAAGTGAGCACCGGGGGCGATCGCTACCGGCGGGGGCTCTACACGTTCTTCCAGCGAACCGTTCCTTACCCGATGCTGGTGACGTTCGACGTGCCCGACTCCAATTCGGCCTGCACGCGTCGCGAGCGATCCAACACGCCATTGCAGGCACTGACGTTGTGGAACGATCCGGTGTTTGTCGAGTGTGCGCAGCAGATGGGTCGCCGCTTGCTGGATTCGGTGCCGATGGTCACCGCGATTGATCAACGCGCGGTTCTGGTGGTCGATCAGGCGGTGCAGTTTGGGCTCGGCCGAGAAGCCAGCCGGATCGAACACCAGGTCCTCGGCGACCTGTACCGGCACAACCTCAAACGGTACTGGACCGACGAGGTGTCGGCTCGCCAGGTTGTTGGTCCCGGCAAGTGGTCTCACACCGCGTCGTTGGCCGAGGTGGCTGCCGCGGTCGGAGTGGCCCGTGTCATCCTGAATCTTGATGAATTCATCACTCGTGAGTGAGCCTGCCGTGCAGAATCCGACTAGTGGCGACGCGCTGCGACGTGACTTCCTGCTGACCTCGGCCAGCGGCCTGGGGGCATTGGCGTTATCGTCGCTGCTCGGACGGGACGGACTGATGTCGGCCGAACCTGCCGCCGGTCATTCCAGTCCGCTGGCCATGCGCGGTGGCCACTTTCCGGCCACCGCCAGGCAGTGCATCTTCATCTTCCTGGCGGGGGCTCCCAGCCAGATCGATCTCCTGGACCCGAAGCCGGAGTTGGTCCGGCACCACGGTGAACCGTTGCCCCGCGAATTGACCGAGGGGGTGCGACTGGCGTTCACCAACGCCAAGACCGCGAGGTTGAAGGGCAGTCCCCGCGTGTTCACACCCGCGGGCGACTGCGGCACCGAGTTTTCGGATCGCCTGCCGTTTATTGCCCGCTGTGCCGACGACATCGCGGTGGTGCGTTCGATGCACACCGACGAATTCAATCATCATCCGGCCCAGTTGATGATGCACACCGGGGTCGGGCGACTGGGGCGTCCAAGTGTCGGGGCGTGGGTGACTTACGGGCTGGGCAGCGCCGGCGAGAACCTGCCCGGATACGTTGTGCTCTCGGCCGGGGCCGGGGCCAGTGGTGGCACGTCGAACTGGTCCAACGGGTTTCTGCCCTCGTCGTATCGTGGTGTGGTTTTCCGCAGCCAGGGTGAGCCGGTGCTAAACCTGGGAAATCCCGGTGGGATCAACCGCGAAGATCAGTCACGCAGCCTCGATGCGATCCGGCGGCTCAATCGGCAGCGGCTGTCGCTGACCGGTGATCCGGAAATTGCCAGCCGCATCTCCGCCTACGAACTGGCGTTCCGTATGCAGTCGGCCGCTCCCGAACTGATGGACCTCTCGAGAGAAACCCGGCGGACGCTCGAGGCCTACGGTGTGGACCGGCCCGAGCCGGCCAACAACCGCCATCGGGGCTACACCGGCAACGCGCACGCGACGTTCGGACGTAACTGCCTGCTGGCTCGTCGACTGGTCGAGCGCGGCGTGCGGTTCATCAGCCTTTACCACGCCTCGTGGGATCACCACGATGCGCTCGACAAGGACCTGGAATACAACACCAGCGTGGTTGACCAGCCGGTGGGGGCCCTGCTGAAAGACCTGAAGCAGCGGGGCCTGCTCGACTCGACACTGGTTGTCTTCAGCGGGGAATTCGGACGAACCCCGTTGGCCGACACCCACGAAGGCAAGGGACAGCAACCCGGACGCGACCACCACCGGTACGCCTACAGCCTGTGGATGGCCGGTGGTGGGGTGCGGGGCGGCCAGGTGGTGGGGCGGACCGACGACCTGGGCTGGGCCCCGGTCGAGCGGCCGGTTCACGTTAACGACTTTCACGCCACCTTGCTGCGGCTGTTCGGTCTCGACCACCTACGGTTGTCGCAGAAGTTCGGAGGATTCGATCTCCGGCTGACGAACGTCGGCGGTGAAGTGGTGCCCGAGCTGCTCGGCTAGGGGTGCGAGGTGGTGCAATCCGGTCGAGTGGAGGATAGGGGGCTTGAACCAAGGCCTTCTTCCTCGGGAAAAACGCCGCCTTCTCAACAGGGTGACGCAGAATCCAACGCATTCTCTGGCGATAACCCGTAGTTGCAGATGCTCATCGAGCGCCAGCAGACGCTGAGTCACCAACTCCAGCAGCAGATCATGCTGCTGGGGGAGGGTTAGTTACTCGCGCTGGGGGGAGTGTCGGATCGGCTGGTTTAGGATCGGA
>CAUZJR010000616.1:0-2915 GCA_963580005.1 Planctomycetota bacterium | reverse complement strand
CGAAGAGTCATGGGGAGGTCGCCGTGGGTCGAGGCGTTATCGGATCGTGACAAAGTCGTTGTGGCTCAGCAGCACGTGCACCAGGTTTTCGAGTGCCCGGGCGAACGGGTCGTTCGAGGCAGCCACCACGCTGCCGGAACTGGCCGGGAAGGTGTTCAGTGACCGGGTATCGGCCAGCAGCCTGGCGTTGCGAGAGAGGAAGAGTCGGCAGGCTGAGACTTCGCGGGGGACCGGGCCGCGTCCGAGCACCGATTCGAAGGCGGCGGTGATGAAGAGGTCTGCGACCGAGTCGCGGTTGGCGTCGGAGGTGGGTCCGAGTCGGCCGGTGATTTCCGAGGCGAGTGTCCTGGCCAAGCGTCGCGAACGGTCCAGGGCCAACGGGCTGTTGGTCATGACCAGGGCCTGTTGAGGCACCACGCTTTGCTGGCGGTCGTAGCATTCGTTGGGGTTGGCGAGGTCGAACAATTCGAGCATCAACATCTTGTTGTCGGGAGTGGTCCGGAAGTAGAGGCTGCGGCGTGGGGACGCCTGGCCCCTGGTCTCGGGGATATCGGGGCCGCCGAAGGCGGGGTCGAGTGTTCCGGAGATCGCCAGCAGGCTGTCGCGGACCACCTCGGCTTCCATCCGCCGCGAGTTCATTCGCCACAGCAGCCGGTTGTCGGGGTCGACTTCCCGGTTGATCAGTTCGGCCGGTTCGCTCCCCGGCGCGGAACTCATGCGAAACGTCGCCGAGGTGACAACCAGGCGGTGGATGTGTTTCATGTCCCAGCCGCTTTCGATCAGTTCGGCCGCCAGCCAGTCCATCAGCCGTGGGAATTTCCGGGGCTTGCTGCGGATGCCCAGGTCGGCCACGGTGTTGACGAACCGGTTGCCGGTGTGCCGGAGCCAGATCTGGTTGATGGCGACGCGTGCTGTGCGGGGGTTGTCGCGTCGGGTCAACCAGCGGGCCAGCGCCGTGCGTCGTCCGGTGCTGGTGGTGGGGTAGCTGGGCTTGAAGCGGGTGTAGCTGCCATCGGCGGCGTCGCGAGCGGCAATCGCGGTAACCAGTTCCCTGGCGGCTGCCTTGCCGGAGGGCTGGCCGGCTGCCTGGGCGAGCTTGAGCGAGGCCTGTGCGACACCAATCTCTCGTTCGGCTCGACTGGCGGCCATGGCCAGCCTGTCTAAGGCGGCCCCCTGGTCGAGGTGCCGAGCCTGTTCGGCGGCGATGCGGGCGGCGAGTGAATCGAGTTGGGCCTGCGCGAGTTTGGCGCGGGCCTGCTTGACGGGCAGGTCGCGGCGGGCCAGGACGAGTGATTGCTCGAGACTCTTGATCGTCGGCCGGATGGCGTGGATCTGGATCTCGTCGAATTCGACGTGGGCCTGGTGTGCCCAGAGTGCGAATTTTCCGTTGCGTCGTTCCATCGGCAACGCGTACTCGAGCACGGTCTTGCCATCGAGCACGACGGTAAGCGAGCGGTCGATGACGGTGGCTTCCAGCAGGATGTCCTTGCCGAGTTTCAGGCCGGGGGCCTTTCGGATCCCCGCCTGCGGGTAGATCTCCTTGCCGCCAGTGCGGTGGAAGGCCTGGATGCCCGGCGTGGGCGAGTTGGGGCCGATGGCGGTGTAGATGTCGTGAGACTGCTTGGGCCCGGCGTAGTCGAAGCTGAAGCCGATCGAGCGGGGGTTTCCCGGAGTGAGTGTTCGGTACTTCAGCGTGAGCTTGAAGTTCCGCGGATGGTCGGTGGTGGAGACGAGAGTGTGGAATGTGCCCAGGGCGGTCTGGACCAGCATCCCGTCGCGGACCGACCAGTTGCCCGAGACGATCTTCCAGGCCTTCTTGTCGAACGATGGGAATGTGTCGGAGAAGGCCAGCTGGTTGGGTGAGTTGTTGGGGGAATTCGACTTGAGTGCGGCAGCCAGTTGAGTTGCGGTGGTCCGGATTGTGGTCTGAAGCGCGGTGACCTGGCTGGTGGCGTCGACCACCTTTTGGGTTTCGGTTTTCAGCCGCCTGGCCGCCTCGGCCGGACGCAGGATCGGCACGTAGGCGATGGGGGGCAGCGTGATGGGAGTGATGGGTGTCTTGTCGAACCGTTTGCCACCCAGTGCGGCGGGGACCCCTGGTGCGAGCGGGTTGTCGGTGTCGGGGTTGCGGTCGTCGCCGCGGATGAACAGGAAGGTTTGTGCGTCGAGTTTTTCGTCGAAGACTCGAGGCAGGCCGTCCGAGAGCACTTTCGATTTCCGGTTGTCGACCTCGGTCTTGACCTCCGCCGAGACGATCTCGGTGCGGAACCCGTGCGGTTCGAAGAAGGCTCGAAAGCGGTAGTACTCGTTCTGCGTGACCGGGTCGAACTTGTGGTCGTGGCAACGGGCACAGCGAAATGTCAGGCCGAGCAGTCCCTGGCTGGTGCGTTCGACGGTTTCAAAGAGCCAGGTATTGCGATCGAACTTGTACCAGTTGCGGCCCAGGAACCCGGTGGCTCGCAGCGCGTTGTCGTCACCGGGAGCGATCTCATCGGCGGCCAGCATTTCCAGCAGCATCCGGTCGTAGCCGGTGTTGTCGTTGAGTGCCTCGATGATCCAGTCTCGCCATCGCCAGATGTGCCGTTGGCTATAGCGGATCTCGTTGCTTCCTCGGCGGCCGTACCAATCGCTGTAGCGCCAGACGTCCATCCAGTGCCGGCCCCATCGCTGCCCATATAAAGGACTCAACAAAAGACGTTCGACCAGCCGTTCGTAGGCACCCGGTGCAAGATCGGCGGCGAATCGGTGTTGTTGGTCGCGGGTGGGCGGCAGTCCGGTGAGGTCGAGGGCGACTCGACGCAGGAGTGTCGAGCGGTCGGCCTGGGGTCGAGGTGTCAGGTTGGCGGCCTGATGTCGAGCGGCGACGAAGGCGTCGATCGGGTTGCGGGAGTTGCGGTGGCTGCGGTGGCTGCGGT
>CAUZJR010000615.1:0-2918 GCA_963580005.1 Planctomycetota bacterium | reverse complement strand
AGCAGCTGATCCGCGTCGGCGGTCCCAAGCCGCGGCACACCGCACGCGAGGTCACCCGCATCAAGGCCACCCGCAAGGTGGGCGACAAGAGCTACCCGGGTTGGGAAGCGCGGACGGTGGTCGCCGACCCCGCCGGCCGGGCCCGCATGCTCGAATTCCACAGCCATCTGGTTCCCGGCAGCCTGGTCCAGGCCACCGGCGAACGCCACGACCCCGACAGCGCCCGGATCGGCACCACCACCCAGACTCTCGACGCCTTCCACGCCGTACCAGTCACCCCAGCTCCCTAGCCCCCTGCCTCGCCCCCTGCCTTCACGTGCCTGACCACGACGCAATCATCATCGGAGGCGGCCACAACGGGCTGGTATGCGCCGGGTACCTGGCCCGAGGCGGTCTCGATGTGCTGGTCCTCGAACGCCGCGACTTTGTCGGTGGAGCCACGGCCACCGAGGAGTTGTTCCCCGGCTACCGCGTCTCGTCCTGCTCATACATCTGTCACCTGCTGCAGGCCAAGGTGATCGACGACCTCGAAATGCGCAAGCACGGCTTCGAGGTCCTGCCGCTGGACCCTGAACCGTTTCAGCCGTACCCCGACGGACGGCGACTGGCCCGCTGGCATTCCATCGAGAGGACCCAGGCCGAGCTGGCCAGCTTCTCGTTACGAGACGCCGCGGCACTGCCCGATTGGCACGCCTTCTGGCGCCGCGCCGCGGGCATTCTCTACCCCTGGTTCCTCAAACCACCCCCCTCCCTCGACGAAGTCAAAGCGTCGGTCTCCGGGACACCCGACGCCCAATTCCTCGAACGGCTGCTGACCGTCAGCATGGGAGACCTCGTGCGGGAGTTCTTCGAGGACGAAGCGGTGCGGGGGTCCTTCCTGCAGGTGCAGGACGTCGGTGACCCCGAAGCGGCCGGCGGTGCCTTCTGCTATACCCACATCCGCTGTGATGCGTTCAGCCGTCCCGAGGACATCGGGATCGTCCGCGGCGGCATGGGCATGATCGCCAACTCGCTGGCCGATTCGGCTCGCGAGGCGGGAGTCCACATCCGCACCGGGGCCGTTGTCGACACCATCACCGTCGACAACGGAACCGCCCGGGGTGTGGTGCTGGAGGATGGGACCGAGATCTCTGCCTCCCGAGTCATCTCGGGTGCCGACCCGAAGCGGACGCTGCTGGGACTCGTCGGAGCCGATCGCCTGCCGCCGGACTGGGTCACACCGGCCCGGGAAATGAAGACCCGCACCGGGTACCTGAAGTTCCACGCCGCTCTCGACCGACTGCCCGACTTCAGCCGCTACTTCCCCGACGGCTACGACCCACGCTACATCGCCAGCATGAAGATCTGCCCGTCGATGGAGTACTATGCCAGGGCCTGGCACGACGCCGCGGCAGGTCGCCCCGCCGCCAGGCCGGTGATGGAAGTCCAGATCCCCTCGGTCATTGACGACTCGCTGACTCAACCCGGGCAACACGTGATGTCGGTCTGGGGCCTGTACGCTCCGGTCAAACCCCGCGACGGCGATTGGGAACAGCTCCGCGAGAGTGTCGGTGAGGCGATGATCGATGTGCTCTGTGAGTACGCTCCGGACCTCCGCGACTGCATCGTCGACTGGTCGCTGTTCACCCCCGCCGATCTCGAGCGTCGAGTCTGGCTGACCGATGGCAACATCAGGCACCTCGACATCGTCCCCGAACAGTTCCTCGACCTCCGTCCCATGAAAGGCTGCGGCGGATACGGAACCCCGATCCAGGGCCTGTATCTCTGCGGAGCCGGAACGCATCCCGGCGGCGAGGTGACCGGAGCCTGCGGACACAACGCCGCTCACGTTATCCTCGACACCCTCTGAACCCACCTCGCACACGTTGCCCACCTCGCCCGGGCCCAAGGAGCAGACTCGATCGATGGACATCCGCGACTACCCGGCAATCGACGTCCACGCACACTACGGCGACTACCACCGCGAAGGCTGCTCGGACCTGCAGAACGAGATGGCCAGTGGCGATGCGGGGACCGTCGTCGCACGTGCGCGGCGAGCCAACACGCAGTGGACCGTCGTCTCGCCGCTCTCGGGGCTTCTGCCACGAGGACGTGCCGATGCGGTCGCCGGCAATCTCGAAGCCGCTCGCATCGTCCCCGAGACCGACGGACTCTTGCAGTGGGTCATCATCGATCCGGGCCGCAAGGAGACCTATCACCAGGCCGAGCAGATGCTCGGTGAGCCGCACTGCATGGGGATCAAGCTGCACCCCGAAGAACACTGCTACCCGATCACCGAACACGGAGACGCACTGTTCGCGTTTGCGGCCGAGCACCGTGCCGTCGTACTGGTCCACAGCGGAGATGAGAACAGCCTGCCCGAGGACTTTCTGCCGTTTGCCGAGCGTTACCCCGAATCGAGAGTGATCCTGGCCCACCTGGGCAACGGCGGAGGAGCCTCCGGCGACCCGACCACCCAGGTCCGCGCCATCCAGGCCTCCACATGCGGCAACCTCTACGTCGACACCTCCAGCGCCCGCTCGATCATGCCCCGGCTCGTCGAATGGGCCGTCGGCGAAATCGGCGCCGACCGGATCCTGTATGGCACCGACACGCCGCTGTACCAGTCCGAAATGCAGCGGGCCCGTATCGACCACGCCGAATTGACCGACCAGCACAAACAACTCATCCTCCGCGAAAACGCCGTGGCACTGCTCGATCTGCCTCCGCCCCCGCCCTCCGCCGCAGACCCGACCGGAGACGAAGACTCGTGATCCACTTCGAACACACCCCACTCCGCCCCTACCCCGCCACGCTGCTGTTGGCCTGCCTCGCGATCTGCTTGATCAGCGCAGGACCCGACGGCAAG
Source organism: Planctomycetota bacterium (assembly GCA_963580005.1). Lineage (GTDB taxonomy): Bacteria > Planctomycetota > Planctomycetia > Planctomycetales > Planctomycetaceae > UBA8437. The sequence continues at coordinate 70 of CAUZJR010000615.1, read as the reverse complement.
TTGCAGAAGAAAAAGACCGACAAGACGACGGGCAAGAAGGCCGGCTCGGGCATCACCTCACTGGCAGCCA
>CAUZJR010000614.1:0-2925 GCA_963580005.1 Planctomycetota bacterium | reverse complement strand
ATACAGGGATTAGGGTGTCCACACCGCCTAGGATGACCACGCAGCACCAGCCACGACGCCCGCATTTGGCGTCTACGGCGTTTCGATTGGCTGGGCCGGTGTTGGGGTCGGGTGCAACACGACCTCCACACGCGGGCCGGTGGCATCAACCAGCAGCGTGGCCGGGGCCATGATGAAGCGGCTGTCGTCCACCCCCATTGCCTCGGCGATCCCGTCCAACGCAGACTTGAGCGATGCCTGCGCGTTGTCCCGGTCACGGCGACGGTTCACCCTGAACCAGAACGTGGACCGCACCATGATCTCAGTGCCCACCTTTGCCCACCATTGCCCACCATTGCCCACCCCCGCCACGGCACGTCGGGCCATCAGGAACGCCTCGCCCCGGTACGCCTGGACTGCTCTGGCCTTCGCCGCCCAATGGGGCCGCGCGTTGGGGGTGAGTGCCTTCGGCGGAAGCGACAGCGTCACTGTCATGGACTGTGTCATAGGTACTCGCCGATCTCCTCCAATGTCACGCGGTGCGGGGCACGTAGCTCTGGGTCGCGGAGCCGTAACCAGTGTTCGAGGTTAAAATTCTGTTTGTCCTTTTGCCATTTGACGGCTAGCTGCTCGGCGTGAGACATCAACGTGATCCGCTCTTGGTGGCACTGATTACAGACGAGCAGGTAGTTGCACGGATCCGCCCACCGGGTCGGTGCGGCAGATCGTCGTTCGATCTCGTGAGTCTCCAGCCACTGAAAGCCGCATTGATTCATCACCCACCCGCACACCATGCACTCCTCGGGAACCGACAACCGCCACTCGATCCTCGCCACCCGGTTCCGGACGTAGTACGTCCTCGCTCTACCCATTGACCGGTCTCCATTCCTGTGCCGACTTCAGTTCTGCTATCAACTCGTCAGGTCCATGCTCAGCGAGGTAGTCGCTCACGTCGCCGCCGTGCTTGACCGGGAGGTAGACAACCCGCACGCTCTCAACTCCCCACATGATAAGCGAACCGACGACATCCCGAGCGTGCTGCTGCCCCTTCTCGTCATTGTCTGGGATGATCGCCACCCGTCGCCCGGCGAGAGCCGCACTGTATTCGTCGCGCCACTTCCCAGCACCACCGGCACAGGTCGTCGGGACAAGCGACACCCCGCTGGCAATCAGACGCAGGCAGTCCTTCTCGCCCTCGACCACGGCGACCGGCCAGTCAGGTTTCTCGGCGATGCCGCCCAGGTTGAACAGCACCCGCTGCACGCCCTTCATGTTCCAGACCCACTCGCCGTCCACCTTGTGCCGCTGTCGAAACGACTTCGGCTCCATGCGAACCACCTCGAACACCAGCTCACCGCTGGCGTCGTGGTACGGGTAGGTCTGTGTCACCCGTGCCTTGGGTGCAGGGGACGACGAAGACGCAAACAGATCCGATTTGCGGATCCCAACCGCGTCGCAGATGTCGTCCACGCTGCACCCGGCTCGACAATGTAGCAGCAGCTTCTTGCCGTCGTCACTCAACGCGGCGACCATCGACGGGCTCCGATCCTCGTGGGCTGGGCACCTGATCTGCCAGTCACCTCCCGCCGAGCTGACCACGTCGAACCTGTCAATGATTCCTGCGCACCAGTTCACACTGTCGACCGCAACCGTATCTACCATGTCGTCAACCGTCCTTATCATCACGCCCCTTGCTACAACGGTCCCCATGTCCCGTCCTATATTTTACGTCGCGACCATCGCTGCCTTTCGACGGGCCGCCCTATGTGTCAGGCGACCGCTCGAAGTTGTTCATGCCACGGCGAACCGGCTGGCTCCGAGTTGGGAACGGATGAGCCTCTCGGGTCCGTCCCACTCTCGATCAAGTTGGCTCGCTGAGACGCGGCCACTACGGGATGATCCTGCCCGGTCTAGGCTTCGCTGTCTCTCAACAGGGCCAACCAATTTGGCGACACCGGAGACCGCAACGACAAACGCCCCGAATCGGAGCGACCCCTTGCAGGGTCGGGCGTAGCGACCTGCCCCGTGAGGAGCAGAGGTCGCGCCGATTCGAGGCGTGTGATTGTCATTGCCTGTTCCGCCGTGCCGCAGCTTCATCTGTGCCGAAATCGGCTTTTGCACCTGCAAGATATGCCATCCACGCCAGGTTGTCAAACCAGACGCGCTCATTCTCCCAGCGTCTCGTTGATATGCCTCACCAGTTCCACGTTGTCGATGTTCTTTTGTGCCCACGTCAGATATGGCTCAGGGATGTCCCGCAGCCGTTTCCCCCCGTGCTTGCCGAACCGCATGATGTACTCCCGACCCTCCTGGGACGACAGCTTGTCGATGACCGCCCCTGCCTGTCGGCGGGTGTAGCCGCTGGCCGTCTCCTCGGCGACGCCGAGCCGGACCAGATACGCCACTTGCTTGTCGCTGGCACCGCCCCGGAAAGCGGGCTCCACGTAATCCGGTGAGCCTTGCGGACCGAACGGGTTGACGGTGCGGGCGTTGTACTGTGCGTTCGCTCTGAGACGGGCACGGCGTGCTTCGGCCTCGGCCCGGCGTTGGGCTTCCTGGGCCTCGCGTAGCTCGCGGACATCCTTGGCCCGGTCGATCACCGCCTGCACTTCCTCGGCGTCACCACTCTCACGGAGGTCTTCCACCGCTGCCGCTATGTCAGCGTCGTTGGCATCGCCAGCCAGCACGTCAACCGTTGAGACCAACCGGTGCCGCCCGCTGTTGCCGACGAAGTCCAGCACCGTCACATATGGCTTGTCGCTGGCGGCGATGGCCGCACGTCGCTCGCTGGCCGTCTCCAGCCCGTCCACGATCCCAGAGAGCGGCCTCGTTCCACGTCCAACGGCTTGCGTGTACCGCAGCTCAGACTTCGTCGGTGCCGCCATGACAATGCAGGCGGTCGCTGGTGCGTCGAAGCCCTCCAAGAAACAACCAACCCCGACAAGC
>CAUZJR010000613.1:0-2927 GCA_963580005.1 Planctomycetota bacterium | reverse complement strand
GGACCTCCGTTGGCGGTCCCCGGCTTGGGGTCCCAGGTCTCCATCTGGCTGGGGGCTCCGGCCAGCCAGACCAGGATGCAGGATCGCTGCTGCCGCTTGATCTGTTCGGCACACAGGCTCAGGGGTGCCAGCAGCGAGGCGGCCGAGAGACCGATCGCCTGGCGACGGGTGAAGGGGATCTGCTGGTGACCGGGGTCGTGGATGGAGGTCATGTGAGTGTCCGGGTGGCCGGGGTGAATCAGTGTTTCAGCGTTTCGTGAGGAACTCGGTCGAATTGACCAGCACCCACAACAGGTCCTCGATTGCCTCGGTCCGGTTGGGCACCTGCCCGAGGTGTTTGAGTCCGCGAGCGAATTCCTTGTCGGTCGGCTTTCGGGCGAGGACGGCGAGATAGAGTTGAGTCAGCACGGCGCGGGGCTGCTTGACTGTGACGAGTCGTTTCTTGAGCTTGCTGGCGTTGAGCTTGCTCTGCAGGGTGGGGTTGTTCATCAGGAACAGTGCCTGCTGGATGGTCCCCTCGAGATCCCGTTGCGGGATCGACGGGTCGGATCGAAACTCACGGTCCAGCGCCCGGCCGATATTGCGATCGGGACCGGTCAGCCGCAGCACGCTGGCTTTGACCTGTCCGGAGTTGAGTCGCATGGGTCGGACGGCGGTGAACAGTTCCTCGTCGTTGTCGATCGTCTGGATCTCACGTTGGTAGGCCCGCGAATTCATCAGCAGGCGGAAGACCCACCTGGGATCGAAGTTGCGGTAGCGGAAGACGGCGGCGATGCGGTTGACGACCGAGGGGTGCAGGCATTCCTGGTCGGGTCCGAGGCTGTCGATGGCGTAGAAGCCGTCGCCGATGAGTTCGTTCCAGATCCGGTTCACGAACGAGCGTGCGAACCAGTAGTTGTCCTGGTTGTAGACCAGGTAGGCGGCGATGGCGACGCGACGCTGGTGTACGGTCAGCTTGATGGGTGGTTCTTCGCCGAGCAGGAACTTGGGCTGCATCGCGGTTTTTTTCGAGGGGCTGTCGAGGTTGGGCATGAAGTACTTGCCGCGTGAGAAGAACGCGGCGAGTTCGTGGAACTGTTCGCGTTTCCAGGCATCGAAGGGGTGGTCGTGGCATTCTGCACACTGGATGCTGATCCCCATGAACAGCCGCGCGGTCTGGGCGGCCAATAGTGGAGCCTTGTTCTCGTAGGCCAGCACGAAGTTGTTCTGCCCGGTCTTCTGGCTCCAGTCGTTCTTGTCCTTCTTCTTTTTCTTGTCGCGGACGGGCATCGCCGAAACCAGCTCCGCCACGATTCCGTCCCAGGGCACACCCTTCTTGAACTGCTCGGTCAGCCAGTCTTCGAGTGCCCGGGGGTTGGTGCGGTTCCGGTTTGCGGTCGACTCGAAAAAGATCACGTTCTTCCAGTAGCGGGCCCACTTCCTGGCGTACGCCTCGGTCGTCAACAGCCGGTCGATGAGTCTCGAGCGTTTCGACTTCATCGTGTCGGCGACGAACTGGCGGACTTCCTGTGCTGAGGGTGGTCGGCCGACGAGGTCGAGATAGACACGGCGGACGAAGCGTTCGTCGTCGATTGTCGGAGCAAACAGTCGATCGCGGCCGACACGGTATTCGAGCGATCGGTCGAGGTCGTAGGAGGTGTAGCGGAGGTTGCTGCCGGCTCGGCGAACGGGCATCGAGGCTCGGATGGCGGCCAGGAACTTCTGCTTGTCGGCGGGTGTCTTCAGAGGCGGCAGCTTCGGCGTTTTCCGAGCCGATTTCTTCCGGGCTTTTCTTGGGGCTTTCTTCTTGGCCGACTTCTTCTTGGCTGCCGAGCGACTCGCGGCCGATTTCCCCGTCTGTGCGGGGGCGTTGGAGGAGGCCAGGAGGAACAAACCGCAGGCGAACAGGACCGTCAGACGGGGCATGCGTGGTTGTCCCGGGAGAGGATGTGAAGAGTGAGAGTGCGTGCAGACGGGTTGGTCTGACGACTTGATTATACGGCTGGGATTTGTGAATCGGCAAGATCGGCAAGATCGGCAAGATCGGCGAGTTCGGCGAGTTCGGCGAGTTCGGCTTGCCCTGTCGCGCCGCGGCTGCGCTACTGGGGAACGAGTCAGCCTGGAGTGAAGAGACGGTGCCAGAGGACAATCCTAACGAGTTGTTTGACGTGGTTGATGCCGGGGACCGGGTGATCGGTCAAGCGACGCGTGGCGAGGTGCATGCCCGCGGCCTGCTGCACCGTGCGGCTCACGTGTTCGTGTTCAACTCTCAGGGGCAGCTGCTGTTGCAGCAGCGATCGGCCACGAAGGATGCTCACCCGTTGTGTTGGACCTCGTCGTGCTCGGGTCATCTTGATTCGGGTGAGACCTACGAGGTCGCGGCGGTTCGCGAGTTGAAGGAGGAGATCGGGTTGGTGGCCGACGTCGAGTTCCTGGTCAAGTTCCCGGCCGGCCCCGAGACGTCCAGCGAGCACACCTCGTTGTTTCGCGCGGTCTGCGACGAGGAGCCGGTTCCGGATCCCACGGAGGTGGCCGACCTGCAGTGGGCGACGGTGGAGGAGTGGCACCGGGAGTTGGAAAATTGCCCCGAGCGGTTCGACCCGCCGTTTCGGGTTCTGCTGGGGTGGTACGTCGAAGCCGCAAGCTAGCGGGGTGCGGGTGTGGCGTTGTGATTCCACACCCCGCCACCACAAAACTCCGAAGGGGTTACACACGTCGAGGTGTCTTGATGTGGAAACCCTGGGATCACAACACTAGCGACCTGAACCACCCTGGATCGTGTTTCGATTTCGCTCGAGCACCTTCCGCCACTGGTCGTCGTAGAGGTTGGCGTTCTGGCCGTTGACCGATCGATTCGGTAGCCAGATATCGGGCTGGAGTTGTTCGAGCAGGTCGATCGAATCGAGGTAAGCCGCAGTCCCGCCCCGTGAGGCTCGCACGTCACGCAG
>CAUZJR010000612.1:0-2933 GCA_963580005.1 Planctomycetota bacterium | reverse complement strand
ACGGACGCACCAATTGCTCGGCGAGTTGGCCGGCCGCGAGGCCTCGGTCAATGGCACGACCCAGATTCGGGCCGGGGTCATGAGGCCGGAGATCGTGATCCCCCGATCCGATGACCCTCCGGCTGCCGACTCCCACCCCGACCGAATCGCAGGGCTCCTGGAGGTGGGGACAACGGTCCGAGTGATCCGCGACCCGTACTTTGGCGTGCTGGGTACCGTCGCCAGCCTGCCCTCGGAACCCCAATCCCTGGGTTCCGAATCCCGTGCCCGTGTGCTGAATGTCGACACAGGCGAGGGTGAAACCGTCACGGTGCCGCGTGCCAACGTGGAGTTGATCGAGGAATAGACATGACCGATCGCGTCTCCTGGAGGCTACCCCTGCTGGCGATCACCATCGCCCTGGCTGGGCTCGTACCGCAACCGGCCCGGGCAGAGGCTGAACCCGGCATCCAGACAGCCGACCAGACCGCTGCACCGCAGCCACCCCAGTCACCCGCCAACGTCACCGCCATCGACCGGCCCGACGATGCTGGAGACGGGATCATTGTCAAATGGACGCTCTCGAAGGACGACCTCAAGGAGGTCGCCGAGGGCAAGACCCGCAAGGTGGTCCGCTACGAGATCCTCCGCAAGGAAGCGGCCGAAGAGAAGTTCACGCTGGCCGGCGAAGCGACCTTCCAGAAAGACGCGTTTGTCGACCCCGATTGTGACCGCACCAAGAGTTACCTCTACCAGGTCGTCGCCATCGAGCACGCCGACTCGAAGTCCGTGGCCGTCCAGTCAACTGAGGCAATTACTCCAATCCTGCAGTACTGGGACACGCGGCGGACCTGGTTCCTGGTGATCCTGGTGCTGATCTGTGGAGCGGTGATTCTGTTCATTCAACTGGCCAAGAGTGGAGTGTCTCTGAAAGTCCGCAAGATCGCGGGGCTCGAAGCGGTCGAGGAAGCGGTGGGTCGGGCGACGGAGATGGGCCGCAGCTGCCTGTTCATACCCGGGATCCTGGACATCAACGACATGCAGACGGTCGCCGGGATCACCGTGCTTTCGCGGGTGGCCGGGCTGGCGGCCGAGTACGACGCAATGCTCGAAGTGCCCACATCGCGATCGCTGGTGATGACCACTGCCCGGGAAACCGTCCAGGCCGCCTTCCTCGGAGCCGGACGTCCCGATGCGTACAACGAGGACAACATCTACTACCTGACCGATGAGCAGTTCGGCTACGTCGCCGGCGTCACCGGCACGATGGTTCGCGACAAGCCGGCCGCCTGCTTCTACATGGGGGCGTTCTTCGCCGAATCGCTGATTCTCGCCGAGACGGGGAACTCGATCGGTGCCATCCAGATCGCCGGCACCGCGATGCCCAGCCAGCTTCCGTTCTTCGTCGCCGCGTGCGACTACACGCTGATCGGTGAAGAATTCTTCGCCGCCAGCGCCTACCTCTCGGGCGAGCCCCACCAGCTCGCCAGCCTCAAGGGACAGGACGTCGGCAAGGTGATTGGAGGTGTCCTGATCGTTGTCGGCTGCCTGGTCGCCTCGGCCGCTGGCCTGCTCGGCGGCGACGACAACCTGGCCCACTCCATCGTCTCCTTCCTGACCGACAACGTACTCGGCGACAAGGGGTTCCTGCCATGAAACGCACGGTCCCACTGGCGATCGCAGCCGTCACCGGCTTCGTGCTGATCGTCTCCTACTTCATCCCCTACACGCAGAGTTGGGGTGAGGAGGCGATGATCTGGTTCGACATCCTGGCCGCCGTGGCCTTCGTGCTCGGCGGAGGCAACCTGCTGAAGACACACCTGCAGAAGATCTCCAACCGTCGAGCCGGCTGGGGGTTCTCGATCGTCACCATCTCCGCATTCCTGATCACCCTCTACATCGGGTTCTCCAAGATGGGAGTCAACCCGGCCGAGAAGTTCCCCGAGTTCTCCTGGTCGGGCGACTACCTGACCGAGAGCGGTGGCTTCGGGTGGATCTACCACCACATCTACCTGCCCTTGGCCGCCACGATGTTCTCGCTGCTGGCCTTCTACATCGCCTCGGCCGCCTTCCGCGCCTTCCGGGCCAAGAACACCGAGGCGCTGATCCTGCTGGGCACCGCCTTCATAGTGCTCTTCGGCCGAACCCACGCCGGCATCTATGTCAGCCAGCCCGTGGTCGACTGGCTGACCGCCATCAGTGGAGCCGAGGCCGGAAGCCTGGCCGGGCTGAGACTCGATCGCATCACCTCGACCATTACCTCGATCTTCGTCCTCGCCGGCAACCGAGCGATCACCATCGGCATCGCCCTGGGCATCGTCTCGCTGTCGCTGAAAGTCCTGCTCGGTGTCGACCGCTCGTACCTGGGATCCGAGGAGTAAGCCACAATGAGTGACATCACGCCCAGAGACTCCGCACACGATCCCCCAAGCGACATGCCGCCCGCCGAGGATGGCTCGGAGACCGGATTCGATTTCCGCAATCTCGATCGGCGCTGGATCTTCCTGGCCATGGGACTGGCGGTCGCGATCCCCATGCTGATGGGAGTCGTCTTCCCCGAAGAACCCTCCGAGGAAGTCCTCGACGTCTTCGCGGCCGTCGAAGGACTCGAGGATGGGTCGAGCGTGTTGATGGCCTACGACTACGACCCGGCCAGCAAGGGGGAACTCGAACCGATGGCCGCGGCGTTCGTGCGGCACTGTGCCCAGAAGAAGCACAAGCTCTACTTCATCACGCTCTGGCCCGCAGCGGTCCCGATGCTGCAGAAGAACATCGCGATCCTCAATCGTGAGTATCCCGAGTACACCTACGGTGAGGACTACGTGAACCTCGGCTTCCGCCCGGGCAGCGAGGGCGTGATCAAGGTCGTCGTCACCGACCTCAAGAAACTCTACGCCAACGACGTCGACGGCACCGACCTCAATGAACTGCCCCTGACCCGCAACCTCAAGAAC
>CAUZJR010000611.1:0-2936 GCA_963580005.1 Planctomycetota bacterium | reverse complement strand
AGCCTGCGACCCCGCTTCTTCGACTCGGCATCCAGACGCTTTCGCATCCGACGCAGCAACTGTGTCATCAGCGGGTGACTCGCCCGAGCCTTGGACCTCGGAAACACGTGCATCCAACGGCAATAGTCGAACTCGATCCCGTCCACGTCGAATCGCCGCAGGATCTCATCGGCCAGGGCAAACACCCAGTCACGGACCTCCGGGTGCGTGTAGTCCATGCCTCCATCCTGCACGTCCGGAATCTGCAAGTCCCGCCGGTTGGCCAGGCCCTTTCCCGCACCCGAATGGCGATCGGCCATGCGGAACGTGGCCAGGAATTTCATCCCTCGCTTGTGGCACTGATCAATGGCGACCTTGATCGGCGGTTCGCCCTCGTCGGCGATCTTGTCAAACGCGTCGTTCAACCCGCCCCAGTGCTCGTGGTCGGGATGCTGCGGCCAGAACCACCCCACGCCGTGCTTCTGAAATACGGTCTGAGCAAAAATGTCGATCCCGCTTCCCGCATGAACGTCGATCACCCGCCGCAGTTCGTCTGCCGTCGGGCTGTTCGTCATCAGGTAGTGGCCGATGTTGGCGTGATCGGAGGTGTAGACGATCCGCACGTCTCCCCGAGGCCTGGGGGCACGGGTCAGCTTGAAACCGTCCTGAGCCAGAACTGTCCCCGCAGCCCATCCTGTGATCACGGCAACCGCCGCCAGTACGGTCGCCCGCTTCATGGTCCGTCTTCGCATCGCTGCCCCAATTTCATGGTGGGATGTGCAAGTCCACCAATTCTCGGTCGGTTTCAGACGCTGTCAACGCGGAGGAGCAGCGACATCAGGCGCTGCCGCGTTGTCGACGGGCTGGTAGAATTACAGTTCCTCCTGACACGGCCACAGCGGCCGCCTGCCATTGGCCCACCGGTTGCCTTTCATGCGAGTGTTTCTCTACCCCCTCCGCCCCCTCCTGGCCCTCATGGCCCTCATGCTGCTCGCTTCCGCAGCAGACGTGGCCGCCGAAGTGCCGGGCAACGTTCTGCCGCACCAGGTCGACACGCTGATCGAAGCCGCCTTGCCGGACTTCGCCAAGCACGCCTCGCCCCTGTGCAGCGACGCCGAATTCCTGCGGCGTGTCACCCTCGACCTCACCGCCACTATCCCCTCCTCTGAAGCCACTCGTCGCTTCCTGGCCGACACGACCGCCTCGGGCACCAAGCGAGCCCGGCTGATCGACCGCCTGCTGGCCAGCCCGGCCTACGCACGTCGGATGCAGTACCTGCTCGACTGGATCCTGATGGAGCGTCGCGCCTCGGAAAACGTCCCCTCGGCCGCCTGGCAGGCCTATCTCAGGCAAGCCGCTGTTGAGAATCGACCGTGGGACCAGTTGGCCCACGAGATTCTCGTCGAAGGGGGAGGCGGCGATTCGAACACCCGCCCCCGCGCCCGCTTCTACCTCGACCGAGATTTCGACGTCACGGTCGTCACCCGTGACGTCGGCCGCATCTTCATGGGCAAGGATCTCGAGTGTGCCCAGTGTCACAATCACCCGGTTGTCGACGCCTATCTGCAACGGCACTACTACGGGCTGAAGGCGTTCCTGGATCGCAGCTACGTGTTCACAGACCCGAAGTCCAAGAAGAAGTCTCTGGGCGAGAAGGCCGAGGGGGATGTGACGTTCACTTCGGCCTTCGACGACACCAAGGGTAAGACCTCTCCGCGGATCCTCGACCTCGCCGAGATCATCGATCCCGACGGTTCCAACAAGCAGTATGTCACCAAGCCCGGCAAGTCTGCTGGCGGAGTCCCCCGCTACAGCCGCCGCAGGCAACTGGGAATCGCGGTCACCGCCGAGCAGAATCGAGCCTTCCGCCTCAATATCGCCAACCGGCTGTGGGCTGCCATGATGGGCCGAGGCCTGGTCGAACCCCTCGACCTGGCTCATGCCGCCAACCCACCCTCTCACCCCGAACTCCTTGACCTGCTCGGCGACCAGTTGCACGATCATGGCTACGACATGAAGTGGTTCCTGGGCCAACTGGCTCGCACCCGCACCTACCAGCGCAGCAGCCTCACCCGCGACGCCTCCGCCCAGGTCGCTCTCAAGCACTTCGCCGTCGGACTGCTCAAACCACTCTCTCCCGAGCAATACGCCTGGGCGGCGATGGAAGCCACCGGCCTGCTCGCTTCGACCCGCTCCGCCGCTCGCAAGAAACTCGAAGCCGACGCCGCCAAGGCCACAAAGCCCGCCACAAAGCCAGACGGCTCCAGCAAAGTTGCCGGCACCATCTCGGCAGCGGCCCTCGAGACTGCCGTCGACGAGGTCGTGGCAGTCCACATCAAGTCCTTTGTCTCGCAATTTGCCGCAGAGGGTGGGCAGAAGACGTCGTTTTCTGCGACCGCACCCCAGGCCCTGTTCCTGGTCAACGGAACCCTGATCCGGGACTGGCTGAAGCCGACCACCTCGAATCTCACCGGACGGCTCTCGAAGCTGGACGATCAGCCCGCCATCGCCGAAGAACTCTATATCGGGATCCTCAATCGACCTCCCACCCCAGCCGAACAGGCCGAGGTGATTGGCTATCTCGCAGCCACTGCCGATCGCACCGCAGCGATCACCGAACTGACGTGGGCCCTGTTGCTCTCGGCGGAATTCCGGTTCAATCACTGACAGCACAGCGGCCGACTCTTCCCACAGCCGAATACGCGACACTCACGAGAACGATCTCATGCAACGCGATCACGGATGCCACCGCATCGATCACACGCTTTCGAGGCGAGGCTTCCTGGCCAGCGGCGCCCTGGCCGGAGTCGCCAGTCTCTCGAGCCCCACAGTGGCCACCGAACTGCGGAAGAATCAGAAGCGAGTTCTGCAGGTCTACCTGCAGGGTGGAGTCAGCCAGCTCGAGAGCTGGGACCCGAAACCCGGCACCCGCTACGGCGGGCCATTCCGGGCGATTC
>CAUZJR010000610.1:0-2945 GCA_963580005.1 Planctomycetota bacterium | reverse complement strand
TGCAGGTCGTTCTGGGCCCCCGTCGAAGTCTCGTGGTACACGATCTCCTCGGCGATGATCCCGCCCAGCAGGCAGCAGATCTGGTTCTCGAGCTCCGACTGCATCACCAACTGCTTCTCGTCGTTGGGCCGGTGCATCGTGTAGCCCAGTGCCCCGTAGCCTCGAGGGATGATCGAGATCTTGTGGACCGGGTCGGTGTTGGGCAAGACGCTCGCCACCAGGGCATGCCCGCACTCGTGGTAGGCCACCCGCAACTTCTCATCCTCGTGAATGATCCGAGTCTGCTTCTCGAGACCCGCGATCACCCGCTCGACACCCTCCTCGAACTCAGCCATCGTCACCCGCTTCTTGTCGCCTCGAGCCGCCAGCAACGCCGCCTCGTTGACCAGGTTGGCCAGGTCGGCACCCACAAACCCCGGTGTGATCCTCGCCAGTCGACCCAGATCGACGCTGTCGTCCATCTTGATCTTGCCGGCGTGAACCTTGAGTATCGCCTCGCGGCCCTTGATGTCGGGTCGGTCGACCAGCACGTGACGGTCGAAGCGACCCGGCCGCAACAGCGCCGGGTCGAGCGTCTCGGGGCGGTTGGTCGCTCCCATCACGATCACACTCTGTTCGGTCGAAAACCCGTCCATCTCGACCAGCAGCGCGTTGAGCGTCTGCTCCCGCTCGTCGTGACCTCCGGGCATCCCGCTGCCCCGGACCTTGCCCAATGCATCCAACTCGTCGATGAAAATGATCGCCGGTGATCGGGCTGCGGCCTGCTGGAACATGTCGCGGACCCGGGCCGCACCCACGCCCACGAACATCTCGACGAAGTCCGAGCCGCTGAGACTGTAAAACGGCACGCCCGCCTCGCCGGCCACCGCCTTGGCCAGCAACGTCTTGCCCGTTCCCGGTGGACCGACCAGCAGCACGCCTCGAGGAATCCGGCCGCCCAGGGCCTGGTACTTGCCCGGGTTCTGCAAGAACTCGACCACCTCTCGCAACTCCTCGACCGCCTCGTCAATCCCCGCAGCCTGCTGGAAACTCGAATCGACCTCCTCCTGGGCATACAGACGACCTCGGCTGCGACCGAACGACATCGCCGTACCCGTTCCGCCGACTCGTCGGAACAGAATCAGGAACAGGAACAGCAGGAAGACGATCGGCAGTAAAAAGATCAACAGCGACTGCCACTCCGAAGGCGGCCGCGCGTACCCGTAGACGATCTTCTGAGCCGTCAAGGCACCGGTCAGCCGCTCGGCATCCGTCTCGGCCGGCTTCAAAAACGGCACCTCGAAGTACTTCGTGTTCGGCGGGTCCGGCTTGTCCTTCGGCTTGGCCTTGTCCTGGAAACGGATGTAATCGGCACCAATGATCAACTCGAAGACGTTGCTCCGGTTGAACTTGCCCACCGGCTCACCGCTGTTGGCATCTCGTCGCTCGAGCTCCTCGACGAACTCGCTGAAAGTCAGCTCGTCGCTCGATGGGTTCTGGTTGAACACGCTGAAGACGATCGCCGCGATCGCTCCGACAATCATCAGGAACCAGAACAGGTTGCTCGAGGGCTTCTGCTCGCCCCGCTTCCCGTCTCTTGAACCCTTGGCGTCGCCCCGACGATCACCACCCCCGGGAGATTCCTCGGGTGAAGCAGGAGGCGGAGACTGGGAGGGGTCCGGATTGCTCATCAGCGTCGCTGTCCAGGTGAGGCAATTCCACTGTAGGAATGGTGGGGGGGAGGGGTCAACCATCGTGACGACGACGCCGACACACCGCTTGTCGCCTCCGTAACCACACCCCTAGAATGAATGGGACCTCCACGAACCCCCCACCCACCCCCCACCCGGCAATCCACTCCGAATGAACCGCATCGCCGTTCTCGGTTCCACCGGCTCGATCGGGACCAGTTGCCTCGAGGTGATCGCGGCCCATCCGTCGAAGATGGTCCTGGCAGGAGTCTCGGCCAACAGCAGTTGGGAACTTCTCGGCCGCCAGGCCACCAGCTTCTCGCCTCGCTACGCAGTGCTCTGCGACACGTCGCTCGAGGGCCACGTCGAAACCTCCGCCTTCGGCAAGCACACTGAGTTGCTTTTTGGCGAAGAGGGCATCGAGAAACTGGTCACCGATGAAGAAACCGACGTGGTCGTGACCGGCATCGTCGGAGCCGCAGGCCTGAGAGGCACGTGGGCGGCTTTGGAGAGCGGTAAACGGGTGGCGGTGGCCAACAAGGAGACCCTGGTGGTGGCCGGGCCGCTGGTGATGGAACTGGCCCGGACCCACCAGGCCGAGGTGATCCCGGTCGACAGCGAGCACAGCGCCGTCTTCCAGGCCATGCAGGCGGGGCAATCGCAGGAAATCCGACGCGTCGTACTGACCTCCAGCGGAGGCCCCTTTCGAGGGGCCACGGCAGATCAGCTGGCCGAGGTGACTCCCGAGACCGCACTGGCTCATCCGACCTGGCAGATGGGGCCCAAGATCACCATCGACAGCGCCACGATGATGAACAAGGCGCTGGAAGTGATCGAGGCGAAGTGGCTGTTTGGACTCGACGTCGACCAGATCGAGGTCGCCGTTCACCCCCAGTCGATCGTCCATTCGATGGTCGAATTCGTCGACGGCTCGGTCATCGCTCAACTCTCGCCCCCGGATATGAAACTGCCGATCCAGTACGCCCTGACCTACCCCGACCGTGTCCCCTCACCCACCGGCTCACTCGACTTCGGCATCCCCTTCTCGCTCGACTTCGAACCTCCCGACCTCGACGCCTTCCCCGCCCTGGGCCTGGGCTTCGAGGTCGCTGCCTTGGGCGGGACCGCCGGTGCGGTGCTCAACGCGGCCAACGAAGTCGCCGTCGAACGCTTCCTTGACGGACGGCTCGGTTTCGACGACATTCCCCGGTTGTGTCAGGACGTCCTGCACAACCACGACTTTGACCCATCACCGGAACTCGGCGACCTGCTCGA
>CAUZJR010000609.1:0-2945 GCA_963580005.1 Planctomycetota bacterium | reverse complement strand
TGGCCGCCGAGGAGACTGGATCTGCATGAGGGACTGGCTCCGTAGCCCCGCCTGGGGGCGGAGGTGCCTGTCCCCGGCGTGTATCTACGGCAAGCGTGAGCATCCGGTGGGCTCGGGACAGGCACCTCCGCCGCCGGGGGCGGCTGCGGAGCCAGTCCCTGGGGTGGGCTCGTCTTGACGGGTTGGCGGCTGGGGACGATAGTCCGCCGGCGCAGACCGGAATCTCGAGCCAGGTGGAGTCCCAGGGATGGGTATAGGCGAAGCAAGCCGCGGACTGGCCTGGCTGGGTGCCATCAAGCGCTGGGCCGTGTCGCTGGTCATCGTCGGTTACCTCGGCTCGCTCGGCTACGGCATCGTCTGCCATACGCTGAACTTCAACACGACCTCCCATCCGGGCATGTACTTTGTCGTCTGGGACATGTTCTGCGGCTGGTCGGCCTACGCCAATCGCCTGCACATCATCGGCGAGGGTGAGGACAACAAGTACTACGAACTGGCGCCGGGTCCGTGGACCGAGTTCACTCCCTTTGGCGACCTGGCCCGGCACCACTACGACCCCTTCCTGAACCACTCGAGTCGCCTGGTCCAGAATTGTCTCGAGCACACTCGAGCAAAACCGATGAGGCGGATTCTGGTGATCGAGGAGTACTGGGCCAAGAAGTACAACCTGCCCGATTCGGTCTGGAGTCACTTTTTCGACGAGCCTCGTGAGAAGCACAGCTACTTCCAGGTCCGGCAGGTGATGGCTCCGTGCGGGACGGTGGTGCGGAGGTTTCCGTCGTGGCTGTCTCGACAAAACAGCCTGGTGGTGTCGGCCCGCCCCCTGCCCGCTCATCCCGATTCGGGAAGCTCCAGAGTATCTCGAGAGCTGCGGGCGACGATGCGTCCCTTTGACGGGCTGAGTCCGTCGCGGGTGCCAGCGCTGACGCGAACTCAGTCGCAGTCGTTGTTCCCGGCAGCCGATCCCGAGCGTGCTCCACTGGCCCAGTAGTGATCCGAGTTTCGACCCGTCCCCTCCGACTCATTCGCCCAACACACCATGTCTGATCCGACTCCCGCTCTGGAAATCTCTGCTGCAGGGATGGACCCTGGCCGCCGGCCGGGCCTGCGTGCCTCGCTGCGAGAATTCTTTTTTGCCGAGGAGGTGCCATATGGCCTGGCGTTGTGCCGGATGGCGTTGCCGGTGATCCTGCTCTACGTGGTCCTGCGTCGCTGGATCCATGCCCGCGAGTTCTTTTCCAACGATGGCGGATTCGCCCCCCTGGCGGACAACTACGGCTACCTAAACATGCTGCCGGTGCCTTCGGGCACGATGGCGGTGATCCTGATGACCCTGCTGGTCGCCTGCCTGGTGACCACGATGATCGGTTGGCGGACGCGGATCTCGGTCGTCTGCTGCCTGCTGATCTACACCTACCTCAACCTGCTCGATTGCCTGAGCACCTTCACCAAGTACTCGGCGATCGCTTCTCACGTGCTGTTGCTGTTGAGTTTCTCGAGGTGCGGAGCGGTGTGGAGTGTCGACGCCTGGCTGGCCCGGCGGACGCCACCGGTTCGGCTCGATCCGCCTCGCTTCCCGGCCTGGCCTCGTCGATTGATGCAGTTGTTCATCGGGATGGTCTACCTGGGTGCCGCGATCACCAAGATCCACACCCCGACCTTCTTCTCCGGCGACCAGCTCAGGTTCTGGCTGATGACCGACGTGAACAATGCGAACCCGATGGGCGAGCAGTTGACGTTGTACCCGGTGCTGGTGGTCACGATGGCCTACATCAGCATCGTCTGGGAGATCCTGTTCGTATTCATGTGTTGGCGTGGCCACGGCCGCTGGGTCATGCTGCTGATGGGTGCCGGCTTCCATCTCGGCACACGCCAGACTCTGGGCCTGCACGTCTTTCCGTGGGTCTCGATGGTGACCTACCTGGCATTCATCAACAGCGTCGACGTGGTCCGCTGGCGAGGCTGGTTGTCGAAGTACCGAGGTCCGCGGACGGCTGACGCATCACGGGTCGTTCCCCTGGCCCCTGAATGGCGGGGCCGGTTGGCTCTTGCGTTTCCGGCCCTGCTGCTGGTCACGTCGGTCTTGGGCGTCGAACTCGAACACCAGCTCGACCCCTACGGGATCCGGCGCCCCGACGGTCCGCATGAGCTGGTCGAGCTGGACCCGGGTGTGGTGGAGGCGATGCTGGAGAGCAATCCGACGATTCGTCCCGAGGACCTAGTGCATTCGCTCGAGATGGGTGAAATGCTGATCGGCGGCTACGTGGTCGGTCACAAGTCGACGTTCCGGCAGGGCGAGCGGCTGTTTGCCCAGTGCACGCTCAATCCGCCGCATCCCGACCTGGTGATCGAATGCAACCTGCACGACAGCGAGAACCGGTTGCTGGATCGAGTCCACCAGGTGGTGTCTCGTGAGGCCTTCCGGGCCAACTTCCTTTATGTACTCCACGACGCCCTGGTGCCCGGGGAATACTCGCTTGTGGTGCGATGCGGCGGCCATGACGTGGCCCGCCGTCGGATCATCCTGAAGCCCGCGGTGGACTCGCCCTCAGGGGCGCCTGTTGCCAACTGACCACCCACGCGCCTAGACTTCCGACATGAGGAGCGTCGTGTCGAGTGTCCCCGCGGAGTGGCCCGTACGATGTGGTTGCTGACCGAAAACCCGTGGCCCGTGGTCATCTCATTGTCGGTCGTCGCGGTCGGCCTGCTGTTGGCCTGGAACACGCGACGAGACCATCGCCTGCTGGGGGTTGCCCTGGCCGTGATCCTGCTGGCCGGCGGTACCTGGGAACTGGAACGGCGGATCGTGACCGAGAGGGAGCGGCTGGAGCTGCTCGTGCTGGATCTCAGGGACGCGGTCCAGGACAAGGAAGTTCTCGAGGTGCTGGGCTTCTTTTCCAATTCGGAACTGATACTCAAGGGCCAGGTCGCCGCCGCCCTGGCTC
>CAUZJR010000608.1:0-2952 GCA_963580005.1 Planctomycetota bacterium | reverse complement strand
GAGGCCGGTTCCGAGGCCGGTTCCGAGGCTGGTTCCGAGGCTGGTTCCGAGGCTAGTTCGGGCGCGGCAGCGGCGGCGGGGTCCGACGCCGTGTCATCACTCGGGGCCGCAGCAGCCATCTCACCGGAGGGCTCTTCGGAAACCGCGTCCTGGCTCGGATCGGAAGTTTCCGGACTGTCGTCGTCGAAGATCATCTTTGGGTCTCTCGCTTCCCGGTGAACTGTTCCATCCCATCGCAACCGGTATCACCCGGGCTTTCCCGGGTCGCCGCTCCGGCCGTCCAAGGACCGTGGTGTTCCCAGCAGGACACTCCTCCCGCCAACCGCCTCCAAGGCCCTTTCTCCCCGGCGAAGATATACCACTCGACCCGGCAACTGTAAACCGTAAACGACACGCCCGTGGACGCCTCGCCGAAGGCACCGGCCACGATCGGCCCGGGCCATCCCGAAAGGTGGGCTGCCGGGTGGAGCTAGGAATCGTTGATCGGCTGGCAGGGGATCTTGCGGTCGATTCGCTTGAGCAGTCCGGTGAGCACTCGACCAGGCCCGATCTCGTAGAATTCCTCGATCCCCGAGGCGATCAGTTTTCCTATCGAGTCGGCCCACAGCACGGGACTCTTGACCTGCCGCACCAGGAGATCCCGGATCTGCTCGGGGTCATCGTGAGCAGCGGCGTCGACGTTGCTGATGACCGGGATCCTGGGAGCCGTCATCGGGCAGTGTTCCAGTGCTCGAGCCACCTGCAAGTCGGCCGGTTCCATCAGCGAGGTATGAAAGGCCCCGGCCACGGCCAGCCTGACCGCCCGCCCTCCAGCCTCCTCGGCCAATTCCACCGCCCGTTCGCAGGCGGCGCGGTGCCCCGAGACGACCAGGTTGCCGGGCCCGAGCCGGTTGGCGATCCGCAGCACCTCGCCGGGCTGGACCGCGGTGTCACAAATCTCCTGCACAATCTCGGGCTCGATCAGCAGCAGGCTGACCATGCCCGAGGGCGTGCGGTCCGATGCAGCCTGCATCGCCTCGCCCCGCTTCTGAACCACAGCCAGGGCATCCTCGAATTCCATCACCCCGGCAAACACCAGCGCCGTGTATTCGCCCAGGCTCAATCCTGCCGCCTGTTGACACCCTTCGACCAGCTCGGGGCGGTCTCCTTTTAGCCATTCCAACGCCGCGAGGCTGGTGACGAAGAGAGCCGGCTGGCTGATCACCGTCGAATTGAGCTCGTCCTCGGGACCGTCCAAGCACCTGGCCCTCAAATCGTAGCCCAGCACCTCCTGGGCCCGAGCATACAGCCGGGCGGCCGCCGGAGACTCCTCTGAGATCCTGCGGCCCATGCCCAGATGCTGAGCCCCCTGTCCGGGGAACAGGAACCCGATCCCGCTCATGACGGCCGGGCCCCCTCTGCCTCCTCCGCCTCCCGGGCCAGGTGCGGCTCGGGCGACTGCGGGGAGGAGCCGGTTGAGTCTTCGGCGGGTCGGTCCGCGATCGCCTTGCCCAACTCATCCACGATCTGTGCGTTGACCTGCCGCGACTGCAGCGTGGCGGCGGCCCGCAAGGCGTTGGCGATGGCACGGCCGTCGCTTGAGCCGTGGCAGATCATGCAGACGCCGTCGATCCCCAACAACGGGGCGCCGCCGTGTTCCCGGTAGTGATACTGCCTCGAGGCGGTTTCCAGGGCGGCCAGGGCCACGTCACGCTCGGCGTCGAGTTGCCCGATCACGTCGTGGGCCAGGGCCCGGATCAGGAACTCGGCCATCCCCTCGCTGACCTTCAGCACCACGTTGCCCACGAAACCCTCGCAAACCAGGACGTCGGCTTCGCCCTGGTACAGGCCACGGCCCTCGATGTTGCCCACGTAACGCGCGGCCAGAGTCGAACCCTGCAGCAACGCATGAGTCTCGCGGTACAACTCGTTCCCCTTGCTGTCCTCGCTGCCAATGTTCATCAAGCCCACCGTCGGAGACTCAACGCCCAGCACCTCACGTGCGTAAATCACCCCCATCACCGCGTACTGCAACAGGTGCTCGGGGCGTGCGGCGGGATTGGCTCCCACGTCAACCAGCACGCTGCGGCCACGCATCGTCGGCAACGTCACCGCGATCCCCGGACGACGGACCCCGGGCAGAAACAGGCGGGTCCGCAGCCCCGCAGCCACCACCGCACCGGTGTTCCCCGCACTGACCACCGCGTCGACCTCGCGTGAGGCCATCAGACGCCAGGCCACGGCGATCGAACTGTCTGGCTTCTGCCGCAAGGCCTCGGTCGGCTTCTCGTCCATCCCCACCACGTCAGCCGCCGCAACCACCGACAGTCGCGAGCCATCATAGGAGGCTCGAGACAACAGAGGATCCAGCCGGGCGGGGTCGCCCACCAGGTCGATAGCCAGGCTCGAGTCCGCAGCAAGAGCCGTCAAGGCGCCCTCGACGGTCACCGCCGGAGCCTCGTCTCCTCCCATCGCGTCCAATGCGATCCGCATCGCCCCGATTCCTCCTCCTGCGATCCGCTCAAAGCCCACGGGACACTCAGTCGTCGGCCGGCATCACCGGGCTGCTGAATCGAGCGTAATGTCCGCATCGAGGGCAAACCGCGTGCGGCAAAATATTCATGTGGCACTCCTTACAGAGGACCACCTGGATCGAGCGGGCACGGATGTGAGTCCGACGCTTGCGGCCTCGCGCCTTCGATATCTTACGCTTGGGGACTGCCATCGTCGCCTCGTAACGTCCACACCCCAAAAAACCTCGGTCGCCAACACACACCTCCGACCGCAAACACGACACGTTCGGCCACAACCGGTGAGCCGTGGTGAGGGGGGGGGCTGGATGGTGGAGGAACGGGGGTGATGATCTGTTTGATTTGATGGAAAGCGACGATCGTAGAGAGTGGCCACCAAGGGCGTCAACCTTCCCCACCACGGGTGGGAACGCCACCCGAGACCCCCACGGGGAGATCGCCC
>CAUZJR010000607.1:0-2961 GCA_963580005.1 Planctomycetota bacterium | reverse complement strand
ACCTCGGTCATGCGGCCTGGGCCCGGACACCGATCGACTTTTTCGTGGGACGCGGCCTGGACCGCCGTCGACTGCAGCCCAATCCGACAGCCGATCGCTCGACGTTGGCCCGTCGTGTCGCCTTGCATCTGACCGGCCTGCCACCGCACCCGGAAACGTCGGTCGAGTTCCTGGCCGACAAGCGGCCCGGCGCTTTCCAGCGGCTGGTCGATCGGTTGCTGGCCTCGCCGGCTGCCGCTGAGCACCGGACCCGGTTCTGGCTCGATGCCGCCCGTTACGGCGACACCCACGGCATGCACCTGGACAATTACCGCGAGATCTGGCCCTACCGGGACTGGGTGATCGGCGCGTTCGCCTCGAACATGCCCTTTGATCGGTTTGTGGTCGAGCAGATCGCCGGTGACCTGCTTCCCCGGGCCACACTCGATCAACGGATCGCCACCGGGTTTGGCCGCTGCAATGTCTCGACCGCCGAGGGTGGGTTGATTCCCGAGGAGATGAATGTCCGGTACATGGTCGATCGGGTCGAGACCGTCTCGACGGTCTTCATGGGGTTGACCGCCCGATGTGCCGGGTGTCACGACCACAAGTACGACCCTCTGAAGCAACGTGATTTCTATCGCCTGGCCGCGTTCTTCAACAACACCACCCAGCCACCCAACGACGGCAACCAGAAGGACTCGCCCCCGGTTGCCGTCCTGCCGTCCGGCGAATACGAGGACGAGTGGAACAGGCTGCGGTTGCGCCGGGGCAGTCTGTTGGCCCAGCGGAAGCAACGCCCCACCGCCGATGTCCGCACGTGGTGGAAGACCACTGCCGAGCCGTCCGCCGACGTTGTCTCCGCATCCGAACTGATCTTCTCGGATTCACTCGTTCGGCCCCTGGACAGGGATGCCGAAGCGGCCGACTGGCCCGAGGGAATCCGACCGGCCAGGTCGCATCCCGGTGGCGCGCGGGGAGTGCGGTTCGCCGATGAGGCGAAGGGGTTGCAGCGACCGTTGAAGGGGCTGACCACCGATCGGGCGATCTCGATCAGCTTCTGGCTGAGGACCCCCGAAAAGCTGGTCAGCACGACGATCCTCGAGCATCGCCACACCGCTGACGACAAGAAGACGTCGGGTTGGAAGATCACCAGCAATCCTCGCGGGTCGCTGTCGTTCGAGCTTGCCGATGGCAAGGGAGGTTCGATCAAGGGACTGTTGCCCGGCGATCAGGCCCTGGCGCCATCGGCGTGGCAGCACGTCTGCGTGAGGTACTCGGGTGGCCGGTCGAACTCGTCGATCAGCATGCTGGTCGACGGCCGGGTGCGGCGACTGCGGAATGCCAACGAAAGCCTGGTCGAGGCGACCGGTTTGCACGATGGACCGCTGGTGATCGGCAGCAGCCTGCCGACCGGCGGGATCAGTGATGTCCGCGTCTGGTCGCGGTGGTTGAGCGACGACGAGGC
Source organism: Planctomycetota bacterium (assembly GCA_963580005.1). Lineage (GTDB taxonomy): Bacteria > Planctomycetota > Planctomycetia > Planctomycetales > Planctomycetaceae > UBA8437. The sequence continues at coordinate 1,514 of CAUZJR010000607.1, read as the reverse complement.
TCGGTTGTTGTCCGCGGAATTCCGGATCCGCGGCCTGGTGTCCGACAAGCCGGACTGGAAGTCACTCCGGAACGCCGACCGGGACCTGGTGTCGGCCTGGTACTGGTCGGCCGTCGACAAGCAGCAGCAGCAGGTGGCCGCCGAGTTGGGCACGACCGAACGTCGACGTGATTTCATCTACTCCCGGTCGATCACCACCCTGGTGATGCAGGAGCGCACCGATCGCAGGCCCCGGGCGTGGGTGCTGGAGCGTGGGGAATACGATCAACGTCGCGAGGAGGTGACTCCGGGGGTGCCGGCGATGTTCGTGGGTCTGGCTCCCGGGGTACCGGCCAATCGGCTGGGTCTGGCCCGCTGGTTGGTCGACCGCCGCCATCCTCTGACCGCCCGGGTCACCGTCAACCGGCTCTGGCAATCCGTCTTCGGGGTCGGGCTGGTCAAGACGACCGAGGACTTCGGAGCGATGGGCGATCGGCCGACTCATCCCGAGTTGCTCGACTGGTTGGCCGTCGAGTTCGTCGAATCGGATTGGGACGTGCGTCACATGCTCAAGCTGATGGTCAACTCGGCCGCCTACCGCCAGGACAGCCGGGCGACCGCAGCGAAGCGGGCCGCCGATCCGGACAACCGCCTGTTGTCTCGGGGGCCCCGGCATCGGCTGGATGCCGAAGTGTTGCGTGACCAGGCGCTGGTCGTGGGCGGTCTGCTGCAACGTCGGATCGGAGGTCCCGGGGTGCGTCCCTACCAGCCCAAGGGAGTCTGGAAGGACGTGGCATTTGCCGGCAGCAACACCCGCGAGTACCAGGCCGACAGCGGTACGGCGTTGTATCGCCGCACGCTGTACACGTTCTGGAAACGGACGTCACCACCCCCGTCGATGGCCGTATTCGATGCTCCGACCCGTGAGCAATGTACGGTGCGTCGTGAGCGGACCAACACGCCGTTGCAGGCGCTGGTGTTGATGAACGACCCGCAGTATGTCGAGGCGGCCCGCGGGTTGGCACAGCAAGCGGTGAAGCGGGCCGATGTGGATGCCGAGCGGGCCAGGTGGATGTTCCGGCGGGCACTGGCCCGCGCGGCCTCCGATGTCGATGTCGAGCAATTGGTGGCCGCCGCCGGGGTGTTCCGCAAGCAGTTCACCGGGGATCCGAAGGCCGCCGACAAGCTGCTGGGGGTAGGAGCCAGCCCGAAACCCGACGGACTCGATGCGATAGAGTGTGCCAGTTGGACGATGGTGGCCAATCTGCTGATGAACCGCGACGATTTCCTCAACGTGGAATGAACCATGTCCGGGTCGTTTTGTGACAACGTCGATAGTTCCAGGCGGACTTTTCTGGCCGGAGCCGGCCTGGGGACCGCGGCGTTGTCGACGATGTTGACCGAGGATGCCCTGGCCGACCGGTCGACGCACTTCTCGCCGCGAGCCAGACGAGTGATCTGGCTGTTCATGGCCGGTGCACCGTCGCAACTGGATACGCTGGATCACAAGCCGGGGCTGCAGAAGCTGTTCGACA
>CAUZJR010000606.1:0-2963 GCA_963580005.1 Planctomycetota bacterium | reverse complement strand
CCCGCCATCCGCGGCGGCGGTCGCCGCGGGAGACGTCGTTGGGATTCTCAAGAAGAGTGGGTGCCGGGGGTCACGTGAGAGGAACTGCGGATCAACCTGGATGTCGTGCGGACCGGGTCGACCTGCGTCGTCGCCGTTGTACCCCTTGCCGTAGGCCACCGCGACGTGCCACAGGCAGTTGTGGTCGCCGCCGGCGTGTCCGGTCAGTGCTGGAATGCGGAGTGACCCCATCTGGGCCACGATCGAATTGGTCAGGCGGACCCGGCCCGACGATTCGGATCCGAGTGCGCCGTAGCGGTGCGAGGCGTAGATGGTGCAGTGATCCACGTCGAGATCAGACACGTAGGGAGCTCCGTTGGCCGAGATGCCCTGGAAGCATTCGTAGATCACGCAGTGGTCGATCCTGGTGGCAGTCGTGTTCCAGGCCGCCACGGCATTTGCGAACCGGCTGTGCAAGCGGCAGTTCGTGATGGTGACGTGGTCGCACTGAAGCAATCGGATCGCGTTGTTGTCGCCGTTGATGTCGCGACCGGAGACGTGGATCCGGCAGTCCGAAACCAGGGCATGGCCCAATCCGATGAGGTCCAGTCCTGCTGCTCCGTGGTTGCCGTCGGCGGCATTGCGGATGTCCAGCCCGGACAACACGACATGAGTCGTTAGTGGCGACCGACGGGATCCCAGGTGTCGAACCGGTGATCGGTCGTACCGTGTGGAGACCAGCCGCGGTCGATGACCGGGAGCAGAACGGTAGGTGATCGGGTGGCCGGGCGTTCCCGGCTGGCAGAAGTGCAACGGTCGGTCCACCCATTCTCCACCCGCCAGCAGGATCACGTCACCCGGTGCGAATGACCGGCCCTCCAGCAGGTCCGCGTCATAGACTCGGGCATAGGCCGCGGTGTCTTCCGGCCACGGAGCCGCCAGCACGAATTCACGTTCGGTTTTGGCCACGTAGTTCACGATCAGCTTGCCGACCCGCAGTCGACCGCTGTCCAGGAATCCCCTGGTGGAATAGACCCCCAACCGCATGGTGCCTCGTTTGCCCGGTTCGTGAGTCCGGGTGGGCTGTCCACGAGAGGGCGAGGCCCAGGCGGTGCGTCTGGATGTGCCGTCGAGACGATCGTCTCCATCGGGCGCCACCCAGTATTCGCCGGCCGACCCGGGCGTCGATTGAGCGAGGGTGGCCAGCACGATGCCGGTCGCCAGGATCGCACCGCGGCACGGTGATGAAGTGGACGGCATGCCGCAATGTCCCCGGTGTGTCCTGCTGCTGGGCAGGCCCGATGTTACACATCCGGTCTCGCGAAGTGGTACAACCGTGGCGACTTCTCGCTGGCCGTGCCGACCGGAAACCTCGCCCGTCATGTTGCCCTTCGCCTCAGCGTTTCATCGAGATGTTCTCTCCGGCGCCCTGGCCCTGGCGATGACGGCCGTGGCATGTGTCGACCTGAGAGCGGACGAACCGGTTCCCCAAGCCGAGGTGCTCAGGCCACTGCTCAAAGAGACTCCCAGGCCGCGTTATGGTGTTGCGGTTCCCAGGCGGATTTCCGGTCGTGTCCAGCTCAAGTCAAACGGCTCGGTCACCGGTGCCGCTGAGGTTTCGATCACCGACGGCTACTCGGTGGTCAAGACGGACCGACAGGGGCGGTTTGCGATTGTGCCCGACCCGAGTGCCGTTTTTCTCTACATCACCCGACCAACCGGACACGACGTCATCGGCGGCTGGTACAAGCCCCTGGCGGCGGAAGTCGATTTCGCGATCAGGCCGGCCGAACGTGACGAGAACGAATTCACGTTCATCCATGTCACCGACACGCATGTCTCGCAAAACCGCCGTTCGCTGGTTGGGCTGAGCCGATTTGTCAGAGAAGCCAACGGCCTGTCGCCTCGGCCCCGCTTCGTCGTCAACAGCGGTGACCTGCTGAATCTGAACAAGGCTCTGACGAGCAAGCCCGAGTCGGGGCATGCCGATTTTCGCAAGTACACCGGCATCATGAATCACCTCAGGATGCCTCACTACAACGTCGCCGGAGACCACACCGATTCGTCGTATCGGCTCGATCAGTTTCCTCGAGGTGATCACCGCTGCGGCAAGGCGTTGTACTGGGAGTACCTGGGTCCGCACTTCTTTTCGTTCGAGTACGGCAAGGTCCACTTCGTCTCGGTGGACTTCGGCTACCACCTCGGGAAGCGAAAAATCGTGGTCAACGGCAAGGAACTGGACTACCCGACCAACCAGGTCCAGCCCATGCACGTGAAGTGGCTGCGGCAGGACCTGGGTCATCGATCGCGAGGCACATTCGTGGTCACAACGGCCGAAGCGGACCTGGCCAATCACTGCCCGGGTTTTCTTGAAATGGCCCGAAAGCACGATGTCCGGCTGCAACTGGTCGGCGACATCCACGTCGTCTCCTACAAGAAACGACCCGTGCCCTACCGTGCCGGGGGCGCCTTGGCCGGCTGCTGGTGGAATCCCAGGACCAACCGGTTGTGCCCGGATCTTCAGCCGCAGGGCTACCTGGTGTACCGGGTACGGGGTGAGACGTTCGAGCACTTCTATAAAGGACTGGGCCAACGCGTGGCGATTCTCTCGCACCGGGTGGGTGCTGCCTTGAAGGGCCAAGCCAGGATCCGGGCTCATCTCGTCCAACCTCGAGACGGCGAACGACTCGAGTTTTCGATCAACGGGCGGGATTGGCAGAAGATGCGTGAGACGGCTCGGCCGTTCTATCGTGCTGAGTTTGCGGCCACCGTGGACACGACAACCGTCCCCGACGGGCTCCTGAATCTCAGCGTTCGCAACCCCAGAGACGGTGAGGTGCGGACGCGGGTCGTGGTGGTTGCCAACGGCCGCGATGCTGCTCCGATTTTGGCCGCGGGAATCCTGGAGTTCACCGTAGCGGCTCCCAGCAGTTGGACCACTCCCCGTGCCCCGGCCGGCCCCGCCGAGGTGCTCTTCAACGGAA
>CAUZJR010000605.1:0-2979 GCA_963580005.1 Planctomycetota bacterium | reverse complement strand
GGCCACGATCAACCAGGGCGGTTACAGCGCCCAGTTGGCATTTACCCCGTCACTGGCCACCGATTTCGACAGCGGGATCGACTCCGACGCGTGGCAATTCGATGGCCGGGCCGTGCTCTATTACCAGTACCCGGGAATGACGGTGGCTTTGGGTGCGGGGTATTGGGATCGGGTCAAGGACCGGGTGATTCCCTACGCGGGGATCATCTTCAAGCCCGACGCGATCTGGGAGTGGCAGTTGATGTTTCCTCAGTCACGGATCAGCGTCTTCCTGGGCAACTATGGAGGCAACTCGAGCTGGATGTACGCCAAGGCTGGGTACCATGTCGAGGCGTACGACGTGACGCTGCAGAGGACTCATGGAGCTGCTGCGGTGCGGGACCAGATCGAGTTCGAGGGCTACCGCCTGATGATGGGCTTCCGGTCCGAAACGCTTCAGTACTCGAGTTTCATCGAGGCCGGCTGGGTCATTTCGCGTCAAGCGAGGTTTGCCGGATCGACGCCGGGTTTCGATATCGGCGACGGTTTCATCATTCGCTCGGGTGTCAGTTTCTGATGAGCCTTGGGCAGACCGCTTGAACACACGGCGGGGGGTGACTGGGTGAGTTCGCCGGTTGCGATCGTACTGGCCGCCGGCGAGGGTCGGCGGATGGACTCGGACCTGCCCAAGGTGCTGCACTCCGCTGCCGGCCGTCCGCTGGTCGAGTGGGTGTTGGATGCCGCCCGTGTTGCGGGGATCGGTCGCCTGGTGGTGGTGGTGGGCCACAAGGCACAGCAGGTACGAGATGTCTTGAGCGGTCATGGCGACGTGAGCTTCGCGATGCAGTCCGAGCAATTGGGCACCGGTCATGCTGTCATGATGTGCCAGGACGTCTTGAAGGACCACGACGGCTCGATCGCGATACTCAACGGGGACATGCCATTGATCCGTGGTGAGTCGATCCGATCGCTGCTGGATGCTCGACGGGCTGAATCGGCCGCCTGCGTGGTCGGTACGGCGCGGACCCAGTCGAATGCGGGGCTGGGTCGCATCGTGCGTGACGAGGCTGGCGAGTTCCTGAGGATTGTGGAGGAGGTGGATGCGACGCCGGCGGAGGCTGCGATCGAGGAGATCAACACGGGGTTGTATGCATTTGACGGGCCGCTGTTGTGGGAGTCGCTTTCGCGTGTCGAGCCGAACAATCGGCAGGGGCAGTACTACCTGACCGATTGTGCACAGATCCTGCTTTCCGAGGGTCGCCGCGTGGTGGCCTCGTGTTCTCTTGAGATCAGCGAGGCGATGGGCGTGAACACTCTCGAGCAGTTGTCCGAGGTCGACGCGGCTCTGTTGCGCGCTTGACAATCGCGATGGGGTCGGGCAGAACTGGTGCCCCGAAGGGTTTCCGGGCCGTGTTGAGGCGGGTCCGGGGGTCGGTTTGCGAAGGGGTGGGATGTACGATCATCTGACGCTGATCAGCGGTCGGGGCCATCCCGAGTTGTCGCTTGAGATCTCCGAGTACCTCGGCCTGCCGCTGGGTGCGGTGCGGGTGGCGGATTTCCCCGACGGGGAGATCAGCGTCCAGCTGGACCACAACATCCGCGGCTGCGACGTCTTCCTGATCCAGCCGACCGGTCCTCCATCGAACGACAACGTGATGGAGTTGTTGATCCTGATCGACGCCTGTCGTCGTGCGAGTGCCTCGAGAATCACGGCGGTGATTCCCTACTTTGGCTACGCGCGGCAGGACCGCAAGGATGCTGGCCGGGTGCCGATCACGGCCAAGCTGGTGGCCAACCTGATCGTGCAGGCCGGCGCGGACCGCGTGCTGACCATGGACCTGCATGCCGCTCAGATCCAGGGCTTCTTCGACGTCCCCGTCGATCACCTCTATGCCGCCCCGATCCTCGATGAGTACTTCCAGTCGCTGGGATTGCCGTCCGAGGAGATCGTGGTGTTGAGTCCCGACGAGGGGAGCATCAAGCGGAGTCTCTCGCACGTCCGCCAGCTGGGCGGTTCGCTGGCGATCGTCGACAAGCGTCGCAGCAGTGCGACCGAGACCGAGCAGGCCAACCTGATCGGTGGTCCGATCGAGGGCCGCACGGTGTTGATCTTCGACGACATGATCTCCACGGGCGGTTCGATTGTGGGTGCAGCCGAGGTGGCTCGACAGCATGGTGCTCGCGAGATCTACGTCGGTGCCACTCACGCAGTCCTCTGCGGACCGGCTCCCACCAGGCTCCGCGAGGCGGGTCTCAAGCAGTGCGTGTTCACCAACAGCCTGCCGCTCAGCGGCGAGAAACAACTGCCGGACATGACGGTGGTGTCGGTGGCGCCTCTTTTGGGCGAGGCGATTCGCCGGATTCACCGCAACGAATCGGTGAGCGGTCTGTTCGGCTAGGGGGCGACGAAGTCGCGGAAGAAGACCCGGCTGGCTTCGAGGTCGGGAATCAGGCAGGGGTGCTTGTACTGCTCGATGCCGCCGCCTCGTGCCGTGCGTCGGCTCGAGGCGAACCGCGACCAGGTGCCTTGCGGGATCGTGGTCAGTTGCAGGGGGGCCAGTCGTCCCGAGTGTCGTTTCTCGTGGTACTCGATATTCAACTCCTGCAGCCGCCGGTCGACCCGTTCGGCCAGTCTGTGCAGGAAGTCGTCGGTGTGCGAGTCGGCCTCTTCGATCACCAGCCGGTACCCTGGCGGTTCGCCCCAGACGGGCATCGCGGTGAATTGATCGAGTTCGAATTGGAGTTCGCTGGCGCCGAGTCGAACCGATTCGACGACCTGCGATTCGGAGATCTTCTCACCGGTGATGTTCGAGATGTGTGCCCCCTTGTGCAGGAATCTCAGCAGGGGTGTCGTCCCACAGAATCCGGTGCAGCGGACCACGTCGCAGATGTCGTAGCGATACAGGCCCGACCCGGTTGTCAGCAGGATGTAGTAGTCGCTGTCGCATTCGAGCTGGTGGGCCTCGAGAACGGTGGGCCGCGTGCTGCCGTATTCTTCGG
>CAUZJR010000604.1:0-2980 GCA_963580005.1 Planctomycetota bacterium | reverse complement strand
GTCCTCGACATCGAACTTCAGTCCCTTGGCTCCGACCTCGCGTGCGACGCCGGCCCAGAGTGCGGCGTTTTGGAGCGGAGCATCAAAGCTGTCGAACCAGTCGAAGTCGCCCGGCTGAACGTTGAACCTCAGGAAGTTGTCGGTGAACCGCCGGAACTTGATATTGGCCAGCGTGCTGATCATCGGGGCGACGTGCTTGCGTAGATACGCCTGCCGACCAAAGCACTCCCAGTCGAACGTGAATTCCTTGCCGTTTCTCTTGCCGGTGAAGTTGCTCAGGATGATGCCGTCCAGCGGCAATTCCTCGATCTTGCGGATGTTGTTTTGGACCTTCTCGGGGTAGGCCACATCCGAGCCCCAGCCAATGAGCTTCTTGCGGGGCCTTGAGAGTGGCGTGGCGTGTGCGGTGGTCGCCGCCGTGGTCGCCGCGAGTCCCCCCAGGCCGGCTAGCGTCGTCTGCAGAAACTCACGACGCGTCGGTGACTGAGTCATGGCGCGGAAGTCGAGATCGGATGACATGATGTGACCAAGAAGGATCGCTGCTGGAGTTTTTCAACGGGTTGCCTATCCCACGTGCTTCAGGAAACTAACTCTCCCGATGTCGACCCACTCGGCCAGGTAGATGTTTCCGTCGTGGTCGAAGCAGGCGTCATGGGGATGGATGAAGCGGCCGGGCTGCCAGCGGTTGGGGCTCTTCCTCATGCTGAAGTTGTCGGCCAGGACCTGCTTGAGCCAGCTGGGGTCGTGACCGAGATGTGCGAGCACCGTGTTGTTGGCGTCCAGCAGTGTGATCCGGGCATGCAGATCGGGCACCAACATCACGTCACCGCGGATGTCGATGTCGGCTGGGAAGAGCATGTCCGGGACAAATCCCAGGTGTTTGCCTGCCGCCGAAAAGTACTGCAGCCGGGCGTTGGCCCGATCGGCGACGACCAGGGCGGGTTCGCGGCCCTTCCGATCATCCCACCACAGTCCGTGCGGCGTGCGGAGTTGTCCGGGCCCATCGCCGGCGCCACCGAAGTGGCCGACCACTTTCGCGTTCCTGTCGTACTTGATGATGAAGTGCGATCCGTATCCGTCACCCACCCAGAACCCGCCATCGGGGGCGAAGGCGATGTTGGTGGGGCTGAACAGGTGTCCCTTGCCGTACTTGCCGGGTGTCTTCACCTCGAAGGGTTTCGCCTTCTGGTAGGGAGCGATCCTGGGCGCAGCCTGCTTCCAGACAATCTCGCCCTTGAGCGTGCTCTTGGCGATGTAACCCTTGTTGTCGCACAGGTAGAGGAATTCCTGTTTGCCGTCCCGTCGCACGTCGACCCCGTGCCCTCCCCCGTGGAATTCCTTGCCAAAGGACCGCACGAACTTGCCCTTGCGGTCAAACACGACCACTGCATCCTGGGGCTGAGAGGACATGGTACGGTGCTTGACGTAGACCAGCCCCTCGGCATCGACGGCGACTCCGTGAGTGTCCTGCCAGCGGATGTGCTTGGGGATCTGCATGCAGTCGTGATGCACCTCGTAGCGATGCCCTTCGGGACCGATCACCGGCCGCTTCCGCCCACTCTTGTCCTCGGCACCGAGAATCGCCGGCGCCGATCCGACCAGGGCCATCGAAGAGGTGGCCTTGAGAAAGCTGCGGCGGGACGTTGAGGGGTGGGTCATGGTGTCGAGTCCTTCTGGGTGTGTGCGATCCGGGCGGCAGGCCGACTGGGAACCAGTGTAGGTGAGTCGATCGAGAGGGGCATCACATTTTTGCGCGGCCCCGGCGTTGAACTTCCTGGATCACATCGCTGATGGGCATGTCTGGCGAGAGGTCCGAGGGCCGTTTGCCGACGCCCTCGAGAATGTTGGTCACGTTCCACTTGTCGTAGAACTTCTGCGGCAGCCGCGAGTCGGTCTTGCTGTAGAGTCGCTCGGGGATCTCGGACCACTCGGCGGTCCGCTGGTCTCGCCATCTCGAATAATACGCCTGTAGGGTCCGGCGTTGCGTGCTGTGTGCCTTGAGGCGGCCGCCGTGGATGGCTCGGGCGTGAAAGATGACCGCCGTGCCCGAAGGGCCCAGCACGTCGATGCCGGCATCGGCAGGCACGTCAAGCGGGTTCAGGTCGACCAGTCGGTTGTGAGTTTCGGGCACGATGGAAAAGCAGTGGTCCGACTCGGTGACGTCGCTGAGGTAGTACATCACCGAGACCGCGTCGATTTCCATGCGGCGGTCGTATTCGCGGACGATGTCGCGGTGCCATCCCTTGACCTCGTCGAGGCGGGAGGTGGGTTCGCGGAGCATGACGGCGAACTCCTCGAAGGTGATCTCCTCGCCGATGATCCGTCTCAGCACATCCAGCACCACGGGGTTCTCGATCGCCTCGTCGAAGTCCCCGGTATCGGGCAGCACGTTGGTCCCTTCGCAGAACGAATCGCTCAACTCGATCCAGCGATGAGGGTGATCGGCGCGATGCCGATCGATCGACTCGTTGAAGCCGGCCACCTGGTCGGGACCCAGGGCCTGTTCGATGGCCAGGAACCCGGCCTCGTTGAACTCGCCAGCAAGCTGTTCGAGTTGGCGATCAGGCACGCGGCTCAGATCAACTCGGGCACCGGCTGGTGACCATCGACCAGGTGCCGCGGCCGGCCGTTGAGGTCGGTGATCGTGGTACGGGCCGGGTCGAGACCCAGGTTGCGATAGATGGTGGCGAAGACGTCCTGGAAGTGCACCGGTCGATCGACCGGTTCTTCGGCGTAGCGGTTGGTGCGTCCGATCACCTGGCCCATCGGCATGCCGCCGCCGGCCAGCAACCCACAGGCCACGCGACTCCAGTGGTCCCGCCCTGCACTCTTGTTGATCTTGGGTGTGCGTCCAAATTCTCCCCAGACCACCAGCGTGACATCGTCCTGCAGGCCACGACGTTTCAGGTCGTTGATCAGAGCCGCGAGTCCCTGGTCGAGCAACGGCAGGACCCGGCGTCCGTTGGAGAAGTTGCCGCCG
>CAUZJR010000603.1:0-2983 GCA_963580005.1 Planctomycetota bacterium | reverse complement strand
ACCTGCCTAGAGACGCTCGACGTTGCCACCGGTCAACACCCCGCGGGTATCGAGAATGTGTTCGGCAGTACCAAGGATCTCAGATTCGAGGATCTCGTCATGGGCCTGCAGAAGCACCACGAGATCGGCAGCAGCAATTGCCTCCCCAAGATTCGGCTCACCAGTCAACTCTTCTCCATTGACCATGAAAACGTCGACGAACGGATCGAAGAAGCGGACTTCGGCACCCATCTTTCGCAGTAGCGCGGCCAACGGGCGAGCGGGTGTCTCGCGCTGGTCGCTGACGTTCGCCTTGTAGGTGACGCCAAGCAAGAGAATGACCGAGCCGTTCACTGACTTCCGGGCGAAGTTCAGCGCGTCCTGGGCCCGCTTTGCAACGTACGCCGGCATCCGATCAGAGATTTCCTCGGCCAGTTCGACGAACCGGAACCGGTATCCGACTGATCTCACCAACCACGAGAGGTAATTGGGGTCAATCGGGATGCAATGACCGCCGACTCCAGGGCCCGGGTAGAAGGCCTCAAACCCGAACGGCTTACTCTTGGCGGCCTCGATCGCGTCCCACAAGTCGATCCCAAGTTCGTGGCAGAACACCGCCATCTCGTTCATCAGCGCGATGTTGACGTGCCGGTATGTGTTTTCTAGCAACTTGGCGAATTCAGCCTCTCGGAGTCCCACAGTGGGCACGACGGTGTCGACGATCTGGGTGTAGAAGCGCACGGCCCGTTCTGTACAGGCCGGTGTCAGCCCTCCAACGACCTTTGGAGTATTTCGCAGGCCCCACTCGGCATTCCCGGGGTCTATCCGCTCGGGAGAATACGACAGGCAGAAATCAGTACCGGCCGTAAGGCCACTGCCCGATTCAAGAATCGGCCGGACTATGTCCTCAGTCGTCCCAGGATAAGTAGTTGACTCTAGGACAACGAGCGAACCCGGTCGAAGATGCTGGGAAATGACTTTCGCAGCAGCCTCTATATGCCCGATGTCAGGAGTTCCGTCGTCATCCAAAGGGGTCGGAACACAGATCAACACTACTTCCGAGTCGCTGATGCAATCCGGTTCGACGGTGGGGCTGAACCCGGCGTTAATCATCAAGCTCAACTGATCTGAATCAATATCGTCAATGTGTGACTCACCTTTGGAAAGGCGCTCCACCACGGACGGGTCGGTATCAAAACCGAAAACCCTCATCCCACTTCGGCTGGCCTCGTACGCCAGAGGTAGACCGACGTAACCAAGGCCAACAACGGTCAAAGAACCCATCACTCAGTCAACTCACAATCTGGAGAGGCAAATCTCATGCTCAAAACTTCAGGCCTCGCCATCCCTGAGGCGAAAGCAACACTCGTCACCGCCGATGGGATCCTCTCGCGAGAGCACATAAGTATAGGTTGCGACGAGATGGTGCCCCATCAGGCAGTATCGTTTCCGGCTTGAACAAACCACGCCAATCCACTCCGCCCACGCCCAACGAGTCGCGATGAAGGTTGTAGTAACTGGTGGGGCCGGATTCATCGGAGCCAATCTGGTTCGATCGTTGTGTAATCGTCCTGATGTCAAGGATGTAGTCGTTGTCGATGATCTCTCATTTGGATTCCGGTCCAATCTCGATGACCTAGATGTCACGTTCCTCAAGGGCTCAATTCTTGACAAGCACCTGGTTGCCGAGGCGATGGATGGCGCCTCATCTGTGGTCCACCTCGCAGCAAGGTCATCTGTTCCCCGGTCCATAGCCCATCCGATGGCAGCGCACGAGGACAATACAACTGGAACGGCGACCATCCTTGAGGCAGCACGCGCTGAGGGAAACATCCAAGTGATCGTGGCGTCTTCGTCCTCTGTCTACGGCGCCAACGAGACACTGCCCAAGCATGAAGGTCTCGCGCCGCGGCCGGTAAGTCCCTACGCGGCGACCAAACTCGCCACAGAGTCCTACACGCTGGCGTGGGGACATAGCTACGGCATGCCCGTACTGGCTCTCAGACTCTTTAATGTGTTTGGGCCATTACAACCTCCGTTACATACCTATGCCGCCGTGATTCCAGCGTTCCTCTCAGCCGCGATGCAGAACAGACCACTCCCAGTCCATGGAGACGGTTCGCAGTGTCGAGACTTCACTTACGTTGACACTGTTGTCGCTGTGATCTGTGACGCCATTTCTCGTCGGGTGAGTCACCTAGAACCGGTGAATCTTGCGTTCGGGCAAAAGATCACTCTTCTGGAGGTGATCTCTGAACTGGAACGCATCCTCGATCGCAAACTCTCGATCGAGTTCCAGCCAATCCGAGTAGGGGATGTTGCACAATCGCAGGCGGACGCCTCGACTCTCGGACGATTGTTCCCAGACATTGCTCCATCCGACTTCTCTGAAGGGCTCCGGACTACAGCCCGCTGGTTCAAGTCAACTCAGCCGTGGGAGCGGGACAACAGCTAAGCGATGTTCACTGAATCTGAAACACTGCTCATACCTCTCGGGAACATTCCGTATTGGGTGCCTTATTCGGCATCGCCCATATAGACGGGAACGGTCAGAAGGAACCCGCCCAGGATCGTCAGGGTGGCCCCCACCAGACCAGCAAGCAAAAACGCCGAAACTGGCTCAAGGCGACTAATCGCGAAACTCAAAATGCCAATACCTATTGCTCCCAGGTAGATAGTACAGACGGCGGCCGGGACCGAAAGGCCAAGTTTTACCAGCCGGTGACTGACATGGTCCTGCCCCCCCTGGAACGGATTTCGTCCGGCTCTAATACGAGATATGACGACAAGTGATGTATCGAACACCGCAGCAGAGCAGGCAAATATGGGCACTAGAGCACTGACCAATCGGCCGCCTTCAAATCGGAGTTTGATGCCAAGGTAAGCAACAAGAAATCCAATAAACAATGATCCACCATCACCCATATAGATGCGAGCTGGGTGGAAGTTCAGTCGAAGAAATCCCACCGTACACCCAGCCAGTGCGACAGCAAGTCCGGCGACA
>CAUZJR010000602.1:0-2983 GCA_963580005.1 Planctomycetota bacterium | reverse complement strand
CCCCATCGGGTTCATCGAGCTGGCTGAAGTTGGCGAATCTCATGGATTCCTTGATCCAGGTCATCGTGACGCTGTCGGTGGGTCCATTCCGGTTCTTGGCGACGATCACGTCGGCCTCACCCGGTCGATCCTCGGGGTTGTAGTGTTCGGGTCGGTGCAGAAACATCACGACGTCGGCGTCCTGCTCGATCGCCCCACTCTCGCGCAGATCACTCAACCGCGGCCGCTTGTCTTCGCGGTGTTCGACGCCCCGGTTGAGTTGAGCCAGGGCGATGACCGGGACATTGAGTTCCTTGGCGAGTGCCTTGAGTCGGCGAGTGATCAGAGCGATCTGTTGTTCTCGCGGGGCCGACTTGTCTTCGGGTTCGATCAGTTGCAGGTAGTCGATGATGACCACGGCGATGCCGTTGCGTCGTTGCAGCCGCCTGGCGACGGCGGTGATTTGAGCGATGGTCCGTCCGGGGTGGTCATCGAGGAACAGGGGTGCTTCGGAGAGTTCTCCGGAGGCGTGGACCAGCAGTTTTCGTTCGTCGTCGTCGAGGGTTCCGGACCGCAGCCGGTGGCTGTTGACCTGTGAGCGGATACAGAGCAGTCGTTCGGCGAGTTCGAGGTTGGACTGTTCGAGGCTGAACAGCAGCACTCCTTGACCGGCCTCCATCGCCACACCCTCGGCGATGTTACACACCAGCGCGGTCTTGCCCATGCTGGGTCGGGCGGCGATCACGACGAGTTCTGAGGGTTGGAGTCCGTTGAGTTTCTGGTCGAGGTCGGAGAACCCGGTGGGGATCCCGCTGATCACCTCGTCGTTCTCCATCCGCTCGTTGATGCGGTCGAAGGCATCGAGCAGGATGTCCTTGATCAGGATCTTGCGGGGTTCGCCCTGGTCATCGAGGATCCGGAAGATGCGTTGTTCGGCCGACGAGAGCACATCGTTGGGGTCGTGGGATCCGTCGTAGCATTCCGAGAGGATCTCGTTGCAGGCGAAGATCAGCTGCCGCTGCACCCATTTCTCTCGGACGATGCCCGCGTAGTAGCGAGCATGTCCGGCGTGCGGGACACTCTCGAGGACCTGTTCGAGGTAGGCGGTGCCGCCGATGTCTTCGAGTTCGCTGTGCCGGTCGAGTTCTTCGGCGAGGGTCAGGGGGTCGATGGCCTGGGCTCCGTTGTCGTAGAGCCGGCGGATGGCCGAGAAGATCTTGCGGTGGGCGTCGGTATAGAAGTGGTCCGGGGAGAGGACTTCGGCGACTTCGTCGAGCACGTCGTTCATCAGCAGCACGCTGCCGAGCACTCCGCGTTCGGCTTCGAGGTTCTGTGGCGGGAGCCGATCGAACCCGGAGGTGGTCGCCGCGACAGCCATCGCCTGCCCCTCCCTGAACCTACAACCAGCCCCTGCAACCGGCCCCCCATGGGTGACACGGGCCGGCACACCTCTGTGCCTGCCGTTACTCCTGGTCCTCGGCCGGCTCTTCAGCCGACGGCACCACCCACACCTTCATCTCCGCCTCGACTTGCTCGTGCAGCTTCACACCGACGGTGTACATGCCCAGTTCCTTGAGCACCCCGGTGAGGATGACCTGGTCGGCTTCGATGGCGAAGCCGGCCTCGGTCAGCGACTTGCTGATGTCGACCTGGTTGACCGACCCGTACAGCTGACCTTCTTCGTTGGCATTGGCTTCGATCGTGATGCTGTGTGCGGCGATCTCGTCGGCCAATCCCTGCAACTGCTTGGTCGTGGCCGCCTGAAGCTCAAGCAGCCGGGCCCGGTGCTTCTCGACCGCCTGCCGATTCTCCTCGGTCGCCACAGTCGCCAGTCCCTGCGGGATCAGGTAGTTGCGTGCGAAGCCGGGCTTGACCCTGACGAGGTCTCCAGGGAGACCGAGCGAGGGGACCGATTCGGCCAGCAGCAATTCGACCGACGAATTGGTGCTGCCGGCGACGTGAGGAGCTGGGATTTTGCGACTCATGGGATGGGCCGGAGCCGGGCTCCGGATGATGGAGTACTGATCAGCGGTCAGGAAATTGGGTCGATGGGCTGGCGAGGTGGCGGCAGGGCTTAGAACGGGACCTCATCGTCGGGCGGGTCGGCAGCGGGATTGCTGGCAGGGGCAGGGGCGGGGTCCTCTCTTGGCGGCTCCGACGAGTAGGAATCTCCTCCACCGCCTGCTTGTCCTCCGCCACCTTGTCCGCCTCCTTGTCCGCCACCTTGTCCGCCACCTTGTCCGCCTCCTTGTCCGCCACCACCACCGCCTCCGCCACCGGATTCGCCACCGGATTCGTTTCGCGAGCCGAGCATTTGCATGTTGTCGCAGACGACCTTGAGCTTGGTGCGTTTCTCCCCGGTTTCGCGGTCATTCCACTCGTCCATCTGCAGACGCCCTTCGATGAGCACCGGTCGTCCCTTGCTGAGGTACTCGCAGGCAATCTCCGCGGTACGTCCCCAGCAGGTGACGTCGACAAAAGTCGTTTCTTCGTTTCGCTGATTCGTGTTGCGATCGGTCCAGTTGCGGTTGATGGCCAGACCGAGGTCGGTGACCGCCGTTCCCGAAGGAATGTGTCGCAATTCCGGATCTCTCGTGAGGTTACCCACCAGGACTACTTTGTTGTAATTCGCCATCCTTGAATCTCCATTGCCGGTCCGACCGGCGTGTCCCCTGCCCGCAACTCAATGGAATGCCCGCCGGACGACCGGGGGCTCAGGTCGTTTCGCTCGCTTCGGCCGTTTCGGGCCCCTCATCACCGGATTCTGCATCGTCTCCGGCGCTCTCGGAGTCGTCATCGCTTGAAGCTTCTTCTTCAGCCGTCTCTTCAGCGGTCTCTTCAGCCGTCTCTTCAGCCGTCTCTTCAGCCGTCTCTTCAGCGGTCTCTTCAGCCGTCTCTTCAGCCGTCTCTTCAGCGGTCTCTTCAGCCGTCTCTTCAGCCGTCTCTTCAGCGGTCTCTTCAGCGGTCTCTTCAGCGGTCTCTTCAGCCGTCTCTTCAGCCGTCT
>CAUZJR010000601.1:0-2993 GCA_963580005.1 Planctomycetota bacterium | reverse complement strand
ACACTGACCGATACCACCGAGGCCGAAATCGTCTCGATGATGGTCGGTCGACGGGTCGAGGAGCTGTTCCCCACGGTCCCGCACACCTGCGGAGAAAAGATACTCGATCTCCAGGGACTCAGCGGACAACCCGTGCCCCGGGACATCGACCTGGAATTGCACCGGGGCGAGATCCTGGGGATCGCCGGTCTGGTGGGAGCGGGTCGGACCGAGTTGCTCCGCTGCCTGTTCGGTCTCGATCCGATCGTCTCGGGCACTGTCCGGGTCGCCGGCATCATCCGACGCCCTCTGCCCGAAACCATGATCGGCTCGGGACTGGCCCTGGTCTCCGAAGACCGCAAGGACGAGGGCCTGGCCCAGGACCGGTCGCTTGTCGACAACATCACCTACAGCCGCCTTGAACCCTACACCCGCTTCGGGTGGCTCAATCTCCAACGCCGACGCGACGCGGTGGCCCGCTGCATGAGTGACCTGGAAATCAAGGCGGTCTCACCCGAACAGCCCGTCGCAGAACTCTCTGGCGGCAACCAGCAAAAAGTGGCCCTGGCCCGGGTGCTGCACCAGGACGCCGACGTGCTGCTGCTCGATGAACCGACCCGCGGCATCGACGTGGGGACCAAGGCCGAGGTCTATCGGCTGATTGGAGAACAGGCCGCCGCCGGAAAAGCGGTACTGTTTGTCAGCTCCTACACCCCCGAACTCCTCGCCGTCTGCGATCGGATCGCCGTCCTCGCCCGCGGGAGATTGCAGGAGGTGCGTGTGGCGTCGGAGTGGTCCGAGGAATCGTTGATCAATTGCGCGATCGGGTCCGAGGGGGCCGTGGCATGAGCAGCGACCGCAGCCGACTCTCGAATCTCGCCTGGTCGATGGGCCCACTGCTGGGCCTGGTTGTGGTGACGCTGGTCTTCGGGGCCATCGAATACAGCGTCGCCAGCGGCGAGGGGCGCCAGCCGCAGTTCTTCACCCCCGCAAGCCTGCAGGTGGTACTCAATCACGCCTCGCTGTTCGGTGTCGCCGCCCTGGGCATGACACTGATCATCATCGCCGGAGGCATCGATCTCTCGGCCGGCACCGCCATCGCGCTGACCGCCACCTCGATCGCCTGGCTCTACCGCGAAGGCTTCGACGGCATGGCCGACTGGCGAGAGACCTCGCCGATAATGGCCACCGTCGTTCTCTCGAGCATCGCCATCGCTGGAGGCCTGCTGACCGGCTGCCTGTGCGGACTGATCAACGGCGGCCTGATCAGCCTGCTCAGGCTGGTGCCCTTCATCGTGACCCTGGGCACCATGACCGCTTTCCAGGGCATCGGCCGCACCATCTCCGGAGAAACCCCCGTGAGGGCCTACGGCAAGGTCCCCGACATCATCGCCTCGCTGCAAAAACCGTATCCCGACCCCGAGTGGCTACTCGTCTCGCCGGGCGTCTGGATTATGCTGATCCTGGCACTGATCGTGTCGCTGATACTCCGCTACACCGTCTTCGGACGCCACGTGTTCGCGATCGGCTCCAACGAATCGACCGCCAGACTGTGTGGCATCAACGTGATCCGCACGCGGATCCTGGTCTACACGCTCGCGGGCGTCTTTGTCGGTGTCGCCGGGCTGTACCAGTTCACTGTGCTCGGTGGTGAGGGTGACCCGGTCTCGGGACTGGGGCTGGAACTGAAGGTGATCGCCGCGGTGGTCATCGGCGGCGGAAGTCTCAGCGGCGGACGCGGCAGCATTCTCGGCACACTCTCGGGAGCCTGCATCATCACCGTGATCCAGCACGGCTGCGTGCTGATCGGAGTGCCAGACCACTACCAGGACATCCTGATCGGTTTGATCATCATCGCCGCCGTCACAATCGACCAGGTGCGGATCCGGCTCCAGGCCCAGTGAACCCGATGGACACTCAAGCACCCTCCCTGCCAGTCGGTTACCAGGATGTCCTGGACGCGGTTCCCCTGGTCGGTGACGTGCTTGCCCCCACGCCTCTGTTCGAATGGCCGGGGCTGGGACAACTCTTCGGCGGCCGCTTCCTGGCCAAGCATGAAAACCACCAGCCGGTGGGTGCCTTCAAGGTGCGGGGCGGCATCAACTTGGTCGCCACGCTCGACAACGAAGAACGCCAGGCTGGCCTGTTGGGCTGCTCGACCGGTAACCACGGCCAGTCGCTGGCGATGGCCGCCGGACGCGCCGGCATCGAATGCACGATCGTGGTCCCCGAAGGGAACAACCCCGGCAAGACCGACGCGATGCGGCGACTGGGAGCGACCGTCATCGAACACGGGGCCGACTTCGACCAGGCCCGCGAGTTCATCGAACGAGAACTCGCCGACAGCCCGGCCCGCTACATCCACTCGGCCAACGAACCCGCGTTGATCGCCGGAGTGGGAACGATGGCGGTTGAGATTTTTCAGGCATGCCCCGCACCGGATGTGATCCTGGTGCCGATCGGGCTGGGCAGCGGCATCTGCGGCACCGGATTGGTCGCACGCGAGGTTCGACCCGAAACGCAGGTCATCGGAGTGCAGGCCGAAGGCGCATCAGCCGTGGCCCGCACATGGCACAGCGGCCAATGGACCTCCAGCGAACGGGCGGACACCTGGGCCGAGGGGATGGCGACGCGAGTGCCGGCCGAAATGACTCTCGAGATCATGGCCCGTGTGGTCGACGACGTGCTGCTCGTCTCAGATCAGGACCTTCGCCGAGCCTGTCGCTCGTATCTGGACGTCACGCACAACCTGGTCGAGGGAGCGGGAGCGGCCTCGCTGGCTGCTGCGGTGGTCCACGGCGAACGCTTTGCCGGACAGACGGTCGTCGGGATCGTCTCCGGAGGCAATCTCGACCCGGCCGAACTCCCGGCCATCCTCGCCAGCGACCCGTTCTAGACCTGTGCCCGACTCGGGGACTGGCTCCGTACGAAGCGCAGCCGAGAAGGTGCCTGTCCCCGATTTACCGGACACCTCCACAATTCGCCACAGCAACCCTGCACACTCGGGACAGGCA
>CAUZJR010000600.1:0-3002 GCA_963580005.1 Planctomycetota bacterium | reverse complement strand
CTGCCCAGGGGCACTTCGCAGACGGCATCGACGCAGTAATAAGGAATGGCGGTTCGAGTTGGGTTGGATCGGATTTCGTCGTTGGTGATCAACCGCTCGCAGCTGATGATCAATCGCTTGGCCGCGCGGGCCACGTCCAGGTCGGCCACGCTGATCCCCTCGATCCGACAGTTCCCGAACGGATCGGACTCGTGGACGTGGATCACGGCCAGGTCGGGATAGAGTGCCGGCACGGCGACCAGTTCTTCGCCGGTGAACGGGCACTCGATCTTCCTGGCAGCACTGTGCCGCATGGTGTCGGTGCCGAGCATACTGTGAGCCGGCAGGTAGGGGACCCCCATCGCCGCCGCCCGGAATCTCAATGCCAACGTGTAATTGGACCATTCGGTGAACTCGACCTCGCCCGATTCCATCACCCGGCGTGCCTGCCGCGACATGCCTCGTGCCTCGAGGCCCACAACGTAGGCGTTGTCGACCCGAGCCAGCATCTGGCCGCGTCCGGTCAGGTTTCCGGCACAGATGATCTGGAAGTCGTGAGTCGAGGTGTGCCCGGCAAATCCGAGATCCTGGCGGTTCTGGCGAACGATCTCGTGCAAGACAGCCGCGGGAATCCGATCGCCGCCGAATCCGCCGATGGCGAGGTAGTCGCCATCAGAGAGCAACCCGCTGACCGCCTCGGTGACGCTCATGACCTTGTCGGTCATCGCCCGCGACTTCTGCTGGAAGTCGGCTCGAGCGGCGATCGAGGAGGGGTCGGTAAAGAGCCGGCCGGAACCGTGTTCGAGCGTGTCCATCGCGATTCGGCTGTCCGGGAAGTGTCTCTGGGAAGCGGCTCAGGCTAACACGACCGGGTTGGGTATTCCCAGTGAGCGGGGGAAGGGAAGTGACAGTCGGGGGACTGGTCACCGCTTCCGATATTTCGGCGGCTTGGGCACCGGCCGCGGGTCTTTCTTGATCTTCTCGAGCAGGTGCTCGACGGCGGCGTCGAGTTGAGCGTCCCGGCCGCCGAAGGTCGCATGTGGCAGGTTGTCGACGACCACGTCCGGATCGACCCCGTGACCCTCGATCAACCACTCCCGCTCGGGACCGTACACACCCGTCTGAGCGGCTGAGGCGAACCCGCGATCGACCAGCCGGTTGTTGATGCTCAACCAGATCTCGCCTCCCCAGGTCCGCGTTCCGATCACGCGTCCCATCCCCAGCCGCCGGAATCCCTCGGTGAATGCTTCACCATCCGACGCGGTCTTTTCGTTGCACAACACCACCATGTGCCCTCGGAAGGCGTACTGCATGTTCCAGTACGGCTTGCCGACTCGAGGCTTCCAGTAGAACCAGGCCTTGCGGAGCAGCTTCTCGAGGATCCAGCTGTCGATGTTGCCACCGCGGTTGTGTCGGACATCGATGATCAGGCCCTGTCGCTGGAAGACCGGGTAGTAGTGCCTGGCCCACTCGGCGATGTTCGTCCGCCCCATCGCTCGCAGGTGAACGTAGCCGACCTTGCCCTTGCCCGACTCTTCGACCGCCAGGCGTCGAGTGTACTCCCACTGGTCGTAGCGGAGATCCGTGGCGCGGGTGGAGGAGATCGGTTCGACAATCACTCGCCGCGATGCCTTCGCCTGCGGGTCGCGAACCGAACACAGCACCTTTCGGCCCGACGTGTTTCTCAACAGCACGTTGATGTGATCGACCGACAGCGTCGGCACCCCGTTGATCGACTCGATCACGGCACCCGCTTCCAACTCGACACCCGGCTTGGACAACGGCGAGACCTGCTCGGGCAGGTCGGGGTCGGCGCGGTACACGTGCTCGACCACGTAACCACCCCGCATTGCATCGCGTCGGAGCACCGCACCAAGTTGACCGATCGACACGCCGCCCTCGGCCTCCCGGTGGTCACCACCGCGGACATAAATGTGCAGGGTCTCGAGTTCACCGACCATCTGCTCGATCAGGTCGTTCAACTCCGCCCGATCGGTCACTCGATCCACCAGTGGCAGGTGACGGGCGAGCACTTCTTTCCAGTCGACACCGTGCAGGTTGGGGTCGTAAAAGTAGTCGCGTTCCATTCGCCACGCGTCGACGAACATCTGTCGCCACTCGGAGGTCGGATCGACCGACACTCGCCAGCCCCCTAGGCTGACACGCGACTTGGACAACGACTTGGGAGCCGCACCGGACGCGGCAAAGACCAGCAGGTCGTCGTCCTTGTGCACCAGGACCTTTTTGCGATTGCCCGAAACGCGGAACGACTTGATGTCCGACAGTACCGTCGCCGGCTCCGCATCCGCCTCGCGCTTGATCGCCCGCAGCGTCAGAGTCCGTTTCCTCGTCGTCGACCTCGACACGAAGTACAGGTGCTTGTCGGTGGCCGCCAGTGTCGTGTAGTTGCCCGCAGAAACCGGGACCCGGGTGATCCGGGCCTTGATCCCGTCGAGATCGATCGAGACGGCCTCGGCGCTGTCGGCCTTCGGCTTCTCCTCGGACTTCGGCTTCTCCTTTTCGACCGGCTTGTCATCACCGAGATCGTCGGCTGCCTGGAACACCGACCTCTGTTTCTTGCGGAGCGAGAGTTCAAAGACCTGGGTGGTGTTGTCGAAGAACGGTTCGGGTTGTCGAGGTCCCCAGGGGCTGGTCACCAGCGACTCGAAGTTGCGATCCGAGAGGAAATACAGGAAGCGTCCGTCGGGGCTCCAGGTCGGCGAATAGCTGTCGTAGCGATCCGAGGTGACGGCGGTGTCCGACTTCTTTGCGACGTTGTAGAGGTGAACCTGGTCGTTGCTGTTCTCGGCAGCCACGACGAAGGCCAGCCAGCGGCTGTCCGGCGACCACGACAGCCACGAGAAGTTGTAGTTCTCGGACCGGGCAATCCGCCTCGACTTCCCGCTGGCCACCTCCAGCAGAAACAACCTGTAGTTCTTGTCACGGTAGGCCACGAACTTGCCGTCGGGACTGGGGACCGGGAAGTAGCGAAACACCTTGCCGTCGTCGCTGAGTTTCCTGGC
>CAUZJR010000599.1:0-3005 GCA_963580005.1 Planctomycetota bacterium | reverse complement strand
CGCGGGTGCCGGTGCGGTGGCTGGTGCGGTGGCTGGTGCGGTGGCTGGTGCGGTGGCTGGTGCGGCCGAGACACCCAGCAGCAGCAGCCATCCCGACAGCATCAGAGTCTTCGACATCGGCAACCTCGTCCGCGTTGACAGCATTCACTCGCTCATGCGTGCCGGTCGATTATCGACTCGCGTCGCTGAGAACGGAAGTGGCCGCTGCAGGATTCAGCCGCTGCCGAGACGCCGTCGTGCGTGGTGCGAAATGGGGGAAGCCGCCCGCGGAAATGACCGAGAGGCGTACCGGCATCGGCTCTCGGCCAACGGTTCAGTCGGCGGAGTCGTCTTCGGAGCGGGATTCTGCCCGAATCAGCAGTCGTGCCGTCCAGAGCATCAGCACTCCGAAGCTGAAGTCGCAGAGGCTGCCCAGTCTCATGGCCCAATCCGGCAGCGATGTCACCCAGTCGATTGCCGTGGGCAGGAATCCGGGAACCCAGAGAATCGCCAGTGACTTGATGAGGCCCAGGCAGGCGAGCACTCGCACAAACCGCTCGGTGAGCGACTTCCTGTCCGCCGGCCTTGTCAGTACCAACACGCCCATCACGACCCAGATGAGGGCAGTCGCGTGGCACAGCGGAGTCAACTGGGCGAACGCCTGCCAGCCCTCGACGTAGGCCTTCGGTGCGAAGATCCCGACCGGGGTGATCGCCATGAGGAACACGGCGATCACAATGGCAAACGATGAGCTCTTCATGTCGGGTGCCCTGTTGGGGGGGGCCGGGAGACGTGTCGCGATGTCCTCGGGGCTACTTCCCAAAGTGCTTGGCAAGGAATTCCAGCGTTTTTCCGTTTGACCACTCGTGCGGGCCGTCGAAGAAGTCCGCTTCGATTCTCTCGGGCACGCCCAGCAGGGTATAGACGCGTTTCAGCTGTTCGAGTCCCTGGCGAGCGTCGGCAATCGGGGCACTCTCATCTCGCATGCCATTGATGAGCAGGACGGGCCGAGGGGCGTGCAGCGAGACCACGTCGGACATCTCGCCGTACTGCATGACGCCGGGCAGGCAATTGCAGATGCAGTGATTCATGGCGAAAAACGAGTTGCGGTAGGATGAGAAGATGCCTGCCAGCATGACCAGTTTCACGCGCTGGTCGAGAATCGGCAGGTAGAGTGACAGGGTGCCGCCGCCGGAGAGGCCGGCCAGGCCAATTCGCTTCGAATCGACCATGTCCTGGGTCTCGAGAAAGTCGATCACCCGCATGGCATCCCAGCACCGCAGTCCGGCCGGCGACATGCCCAACAGCACGCTGTTCATGGTGACGTGTTGGCAGCTGCGTTTGACAGATCCTCCCTGGGGGTCCTGGTATCCAGCCGTCTCGTTCCATCCGCGGACGATCGGCACCGCCGTCACGTATCCGTGTTCGGCAAAAAAGCGGGCGAAATCGCGGGCGAGCACCGGCCGCGGCTCGCCAGACTTTCTTCCCTCTCCCAGGTACGGGACGACGCCGTCGTGTCCGTGGAGACAGACGATCGCTGGTGCGCGCTCCTTGAGCTCGTGCGGCACCAGGTAGTAGACCGGGCACCAGTAGGTCCGTTCGGTTTGAATGTAGATCTTGTGCCGCGTGAACGTCTCGAACCGCTTCTTTTCGATCCACTTCACCTTCAGAGGCACCCGATCAGGCATCCGCCCCAGAACCTCGATCATTTTCGTCTGAAACGCCGTGTGCCATGCGTTGTGCTCTTCGATCGTGGTGGCCTTCCAGGCGAGTTCCGGTGGTGTGGAATCGGCCAGCCCACGGAAACTCGTTTCCACCCCGGTCTGGGTAGGCTTCTCCGAAGCTGCGGTGGAGGGATCGCGGTTGCTGTCGGGTTGCGACCCAGAGTCCGGCTCTGACTGGGACGAGGGACTCTTGCTTGTAGCGACCTCGGATGCTGGTCCCGACTTCGGCACGGCCTTCTGCTTCAGGTCAGCCTCAGCAGCTTCAACAGTTGGCTCGTCGATGTTCGCGGGAGTGTCCCGTGGTGTCGGCGGACCCTCACCTTCACCAGGCGGCGAAGCATTGCCACCACACCCAGCGAACCCGATCAACAGCAACACCAGAAGAACTCGCATCACGTTTCCCCCCGACTCGAACACCGTCTCCAGTCTCTCCACCCCAGCCATGGCGTTCAACCCGACAGACCCGACCCATTCAGCAGGGCGTCGGAGGTTGGTGAGGAGGGAGAGGGCGTGTCGTCACGGGGCCGGGTCGGCCGGGTCGGCGTGCGATTGCGGGTCCGACTGTCCTTCAGATGGGTCGACGTTTCCGAGGCGTGCGAACAGGGGTGGGAGCACGAAGAGGTTGAGCAGGGTTGAGGTCACGAGTCCTCCGAGGATGACAAACGCCATCGGGTACTCGATTTCCTGACCGGGTGTATTCCCGGTGAAGACCAGCGGCACCAGTGCGAGTCCTGTTGTCAGGGCGGTCATGAGGATGGGCGCGAGTCGTTCGGCGGCCCCGCGCATGACCAGTTCCACACCGAAGGGGACACCTTCTTCGCGCTGCAGGTGCCTGTAGTGATCCACCAGCATGATGCCGTTTCGAGCGGCGACTCCGAGCACGGTGATGAACCCGATCAGCGATCCGAGCGAGATGATGCCGCCTCCGAGGAACGCGCCGGCGACGCCACCGATCAGTGCGAACGGGAGTGTCAGAAACACCAGCCACACCAGCCGCATCGATCCGAAGTCCGAATGCAGCAGCAGCAGGATGCTGAGCAGCGAGAGACCACTCAGGCTCAGCAGCCGCTGCCGTGACGCCTGTGCTTCGGCGTACTCGCCGAGGAACTTCGGGTGGTAGCCTTCGGGGAAGGTCACTTCAGCCAGGACACGTCGTTCGATTTCCTGAGCCACGCTGCCCAGGTCGCGGCCGTCGACGTTGCAGACGACATCGAGTTTGCGGGAGGTGCCTTCGCGCTGGATGGCATTGGCGGCCGGCTGAATCGAGATCTCGGCGACTTCACCCAACGGCACCTGGCCTCC
>CAUZJR010000598.1:0-3009 GCA_963580005.1 Planctomycetota bacterium | reverse complement strand
CGTGCTCAGAGGACGGTTCCGAACTGTGGCAGGACCAGGCGAAGGCCTCGAGAAGCCTGACACGGTCGAATGGTGCCATCGCCGGCTCCTGGCCCGGATCCACAGGTTGACCATCGAGGGCCTGAGGCGGCAAATTCGGCCCGTCGATGTGGCGACGTTCCAGAGATTCCTCGCCCGTCATCACGGGCTGCATCCGGGCACTCAGCGGACCGGGACCGGAGGACTCTTCGAAGTCCTTGGCATGCTGCAGGGACTCGATGTTGCCGCCGGGAGCTGGGAATCCGACCTGCTCTCGAGTCGACTCACCGGGTACCGCGAGAGCTGGCTCGATGAACTGACACTCTCGGGCGAAGTCGGCTGGGGTCGACTGTATCCCAGTGCCGGGGCGATCGAACGGGCCCGGCCCATGTCGTCACTCTCGAGAACCACGCCGCTGGGGATGTTCCTCCGCGAGGACCTGGGCTGGCTCTCTCGCTGGGGTCGCCTGCCCGATCCCGAAGCACTGGGGGCGACTGCAAGAGACCTGTTCGATCGCCTGGCCGACGGGGGAGCACAGTTCGCCGCCGACCTGCTGGAACCCACCGGCATGCTCCCCGATCAACTCAACAACACGCTCGGGGAACTGGTACGGCGAGGCCTGGTCACCTGCGATACGTTCGCCGGCATCAGGCAGATCGTTGCCGGGACGGCGTCTCGTCGAGGACGAAGAGGTCGCCGGAACAGGAGCCGACGGCCCGTGGGAGGGGCTGGTCGCTGGAGCGTGTGGCGACGGGGCGAAGAGGACCAGGCCGGGCGGGTGGGCGATGATGAGGCTGAAGCCGCCAGAGTGCTGCGGGCGGCCGAGACCGAGGCCCTGGAACAATGGGCCTGGCAACTGCTCAGGAGGTGGGGAGTCGTCTTCCGCGACCTGCTGGCTCGCGAACCGGGAGCCCCGAAGTGGTGGCAGTTGCTGGGAGTCTTCCGGCGACTGGAGGCGCGAGGAGAAATCCGGGGGGGGCGGTTTGTCGAGGGGCCTGGTGGCGAGCAGTTTGCGCTGGGAGAAACCGTCAGGCGGCTCAGGCAGTTGCGCGAAGAGTCTGAGGGGAGTGCGGCGGAACCGGAAGTCCTGGTGCTCTCGGCCGCCGATCCGCTCAACCTCGTCGGCATCATCACCGACTCGGGCCGAGTTCCCTCGACTGCACAGAACCGGGTCGCACTGCTCGACGGACGCCCCGTGGCTGCGGTCACCGGCGGGGAACTCGAGTGGCTCGAAGAGCTCGACGAGCCGACCCGCGGGCGTGTCGAGGCCGAACTGCCCACAATGACCTCACGCCAACCCCGACCGGTTCTGACCTCCGAAACCCACTAGCGTGCTGAACCCAGCGTAGCCCGCAGGCCCAAGCAGCCTAGATGAAGTCGTTGATGATGTTCTCGAGCATCTCCTGGCGACCACTCTCGTTGGCGTCCGAGTTGCCCTTTTGCAGCATGTAGGATTCCAGCGATGCAAAACTCGCCTCGCCCGACTCGATCCCGGCTCCGATCCCCTCGTCGTAACTGCGGTAGCGCTTGGCGACGAAGTCGGACAGTACCCCGTCGGCACGGATCGCCGCGGCGATCTTCAGGCCGCGAGCGAATGCGTCCATGCCGCCGATGTGAGCGTGGAACAGGTCCACAGGCTCGAAACTCTCGCGACGGACCTTCGCATCAAAGTTGACTCCACCCGGGGCCAAACCGCCCTGGGCCAGGATCACCAGCATGCAACGGGTCGCCAGGTAGATGTCGGTCGGGAACTGGTCGGTGTCCCAGCCCAGCAACAGGTCGCCGGTGTTGGCGTCGATGCTGCCCAGGAAGCCCTGGTGCGAAGCATACGTCAACTCGTGCATCATCGTGTGGCCGGCCAAGGTCGCGTGGTTGGTCTCGATATTCAGCTTCACGCGGTCCTCGAGTCCATAAGCCCGGATGAAGTTCAGACAGGCCGCCGCGTCGAAGTCGTACTGGTGCTTGGTCGGCTCCTTCGGCTTGGGCTCAAACAGAAACATGCCGTCGAAACCAATCGAATCGGCGTGCTCGGCCGCCATGTGCATGAACCGGCCCAGGTGGTCCAGCTCTCGCTTCATGTCGGTGTTGAAGAGATTCATGTACCCCTCGCGGCCTCCCCAGAACACGTAGTTCTGGCCGCCGAGCCGATGAGTCACCTCGATGCACTTCTTGACCTGGGCCGCGGCGTAGGCAAAAACGTCCGAGTTGCAACTGGTCGCCGCTCCGTGCAGGTAACGAGGATGGCTGAAGAGATTGGCGGTGCCCCAGAGCAGCTTGATGCCGGTCCGCTGCTGTGCTTCGGCCAACGCGTCGGCGACCCGATCGAGATTGTCGTTGGCCTCAGCGAGCGTTGAACCCTCGGGCGAAACGTCCCGGTCGTGGAAGCAGTAGAAAGGAGCCCCGAGCTTCTCGATGAACTCAAATGCCACCTCGACCCGCTTGATCGCATTGTCCACCGACTCGCTGCCGTCGTCCCAGGGACGCTCGAGCGTGGGAGCACCAAAGGGGTCGGCGCCGGTGGCTCGAAACGTGTGCCAGTAACAGACGCTGAACCGCAAGTGCTCCTCCAGCGTCTTCCCCTCAACCAACTCCTCTGCGTTGTAATGATGGAAGGCCAGAGGATTGCGGCTCGAAGGCCCCTCGTAGGCAATCGCCTCGATGTCGGGAAAATGAGACATGGTGCTGGGTCCGGGATGGTGAATTGAGCGACGTCGATGCCGTAATGTACCGCTCGAGCATCCGGCGGGAAAGCCGCCCGGTGGCAGCGATCTGGGCTTGCTCCACGTGGCCGGTTTGCTGACACTACCGCGCGCCCCGACCTCAACCCGACCTCAACCCGACCTCAACCCGACCTCAACCCGACCTCAACCCGACCCCGCCCGCGTGAACCGAAGAACCGCCAGTCTTGTGCTCCTGGCCGCGATCAACTCGGTGGCCTCCGGCTGCGCGGCGCTGTCCCTGCCGGCGACCGGGCCGCTGGGGACCCCCGCG
>CAUZJR010000597.1:0-3024 GCA_963580005.1 Planctomycetota bacterium | reverse complement strand
TCGTCGTACTGCAGACGTTGTGGACCTGTTGGACGACGTTCAGTTCACACAGGCGGTCGAACCGTTCGTCGTCGTCTTCGATGTTCTCGAGCAGAGCCTCGTGCTGCCGTCGGACATCACGGATGTGCCGCAACCAGTTGTCGATCAGCCCGAGCTGGTGGTTCTGGCTGGCCGCCTGGACGCCACCGCAGCCGTAGTGCCCGCACACAATCACGTGGTCCACCTTCAGCATGGCGACGGCGTACTCGATCACGCTCAGGCAATTGAAATCGCTGTGGACGACAACGTTGGCGATGTTGCGGTGGACAAACACCTCGCCGGGATCCAGGCCGATCACCTGGTTGGCCGGGACCCGGCTGTCGGCGCAGCCGATCCAGAGCACCTGGGGAGATTGGCCACGGGAAAGTTGCTCGAAGAACTGGGGGTTCTGTTCGGTGATCCCCTCTGACCATCTTCGGTTGTTTTCGAGCAGAGCAGGGATACCGGACATGGGGATCTCTCGGAGAAGTGTCAACTCGTACTGTTCTCGCAGCCGGGGAGCGAGCGATTGGTGATTTCAGGGAGCCAGGCTAAGTGGTACTGGCCTCCGGCTGAGCGGTCTCAGGCGACTCGGGCTTGTCAAAGAACCGGTTCAGTAGTGCGTAGAGGATGATAGCCAGGAGGACCCCGGAGAGGAAATCCTTGAGGAGCACGACGACCGCGGTCTGGTACATCAGGAAGATATGGAATCGGTTCATCTTGTGAACCTGTTTGATCTCGTCCCACTTGACCATGTTGAGTGCCACGTAGGCGAGAATGCCTGCGATGCAGGCCATCGGAACGAGGTCGAGATAGGCGGCCAGGAAGAAGGCCATGGCGAGTTTCAGCCAGCACTTGAGGATGCCGGCCAGCGGGGTCATGCCACCGCACTTGATATTGGTGGCCGTGCGGGCCAGGGACAGGACGGCGATGATTTGCCAGCCCGTTCGCCAGGAGTACTCCTGCACCATGACCCTGTCAAACCAGGTGACCAGGACCCCAACCATTCCCCGGCTGTCAGGACCGCTGCCACGGCGCGGGCACGGTATTTCGTGAACCAGCTGGTGGCCAGGGCCTGGCAGGGGACGATGGTGCTCAGGCCGATCCCGGCACCCACGAGAATGCCGAAATAAACGAGGCACTCCCACAACGAGCCGGCACCGCTGAGAAGCCAGCAACCGGGGGCCGTAAACAGGTTGCCGACGACCATCACCCGCCGCGTGCCCCAGCGGGCGATCGCGAGACCGGTGACCGGAGCGATGCTGTTGAACATGAAGGTGAACAGCCCAAACACGGCCCCGGTCTGGGCACGAGTGAGATCCAGCTCGTCGATGATCTCGGGCGAGAAAAACGACCAGCTGTAGTAACCGGGGGCGGCTCCAAAGCCGTAGAGGATCCACGCGAAACCGACCAGCCACCATCCGTAGAAGAAACGCAAAGTGGTCCTCGTGTGTTCGGCTCGTGCGGCCGCCAAAATAGAAACCTCAAGGCTGCCCGTAGACCGGGTGACTGGCCAATGCCCTGTGTTGCAGGATCACGGCGTCGTCGGCCTCCTTGTCGCGGAGATGATGAATGGGGGGAGGTGAAAACGTGGCTCCACGGCGGGAACGGGTTGCCACTTTGCACGTCGGCAGGTTCTTGTCATCATCGCGGTGATCCAGTCACCACCGGGATGTCGGGATCTGTGTCCGGGTGTTTCGCCTGTCACGGCAAATCCAGCTCAATGTCCAACCGAAACCGGTGTTCCGAACTGTGCCGCAGTCCATTGTCACCTTGGTGGAAGGTGGTGTGTGCGGGGCTGGCAGTACTGTGTGGCACGGTCATCGCGGACGAACCGGCCGCGACGGAAGATCACTGGGCGTTCCGGCCGGTCCTGCGGCCCCCGGTTCCCGAGACCAGGAACCGGACGTGGCCCCGGACACCGGTCGACCGCTTCCTGCTGTCGCGTCTGGAGAACCAGCGTGGTCAAGTGGCTCCCGCCGCTGATCGTCGGTCGTTCCTGCGGCGGCTGACATTCAATCTCACCGGGTTACCGCCGACGCCGGCTGAACTCAGGGATTTTGAGGCGGATCGTTCGCCGGTCGCTTTCGACCGGGTCGTCGATCGCCTGCTGTCGTCGGCACGTTACGGGGAACGTTGGGGGCGGCACTGGCTGGACATCTCTCGCTATGCCGATTCGAACGGCCTCGATGAGAACCGGGCGTATGTGAATGCGTTTCACTTTCGTGATTACGTCATCGACGCGTTCAACAGTGACATCCCCTTCGACGAGTTCATTCGGTCTCTGATTGCCGGGGACCTGCTTCCCGAGCCACGGCGACCCCCAGGGTTCAGCGACGGGGACTGGCAGGGGCACCTGGCGTCGCTGACTGCCGATCGCATTCGCGCCACGGGATTTCTTTCGCTGGGTCCCAAGGGGCTGCGTGAAGTCGATCCGGTGAAGATGGAGATGGACATCATCGACGATCAGATTTCGACGGTGGGTAAGGCCCTGCTGGGCCTGACACTGGAATGTGCAAGGTGTCACGACCACAAGTTCGACCCGATCACCACGGCGGACTATTACGCGCTGGCCGGCATCTTCAAGAGCACCCGGACGATGAGCCAGATCGTTGACAAGCGAGGCAAGGGGAACGGTTTCTGGATGGAGCGGGCCGTCGTTCTCGATGCGTCTGCCCCGGCGAAGGTTTCGGTGATGTGTGTCGAAGAGGGGGCGATGGCGAACCTGCGAGTGCACCGCCGCGGCAGCCACCTCGACCTGGGGGCGGAAGTCCGGCGAGGCTTTCCGGCCGTCCTGACTCGCCGTCATCCGGCGGCCGCCATTGGGCCGACTGAAAGCGGCAGGTTGCAACTGGCCCGGTGGATCACCGATGCCGGAAACCCGCTCACCAGCCGGGTGGTCGTCAACCGCATCTGGCAATGGCACTTCGGGGTCGGGCTGGTTGAAACCCCTGACAATTTCGGGGAACTCGGTGCCACACCGGTAGCCCCCGAATTGCTAGACTG
>CAUZJR010000596.1:0-3024 GCA_963580005.1 Planctomycetota bacterium | reverse complement strand
TTAACGGCAACGGTCCCCGCCACCGGTTGAGAGCTGGGGGCGGTGATTGTAGCACGCGAGGTGTCGGCCCGTCAGCGAATGGTCGCTGGAGGCGATTTCGGAAGGAGATCCCTCGGTGACCAGCCGGCCGCCGGCCGGACCACCGCCGGGACCCAGCTCGATCACGTGATCGGATCGAGCGATCAGCCCGAGATGGTGCTCGACGACGACGACCGAGTGACCAACGTCGAGCAGTGTCCTCAGGCACTCCAGCAGTCTCTCGACGTCGGCAGGATGCAGCCCCGTCGTGGGTTCCTCGAGCAGGAACAGCGTGCGGCGGTTGGCTCTGGCCGAGAGGAATGAGGCGAGCTTCAGCCTCTGGGACTCGCCTCCGGAAAGCGTCGTGGTGGGCTGGCCCAAGGGGAGGTATTCCAGCCCGACATCGCAAAGCGGTTGCAGTCGCCGCCTGATCGCGTGCTCGCCGCGAAAGTAGCCGAACGCCTCTTCGACGGTCATCTCGAGCACGTCGGCGATCGAGCGGCCCCGGTGAGTCACCTCGAGGACCTCGCGGCCAAACCGGCGACCCTCGCACTCGGGACACGTGGTGTGGATGTCGGCCAGGAACTGCATGTCGACTTCAATCTCGCCACTGCCCCCACACATCTCGCAACGACCTCCTCCTGCCGTGTTGAAGCTGAACTGGCGAGCGGTGTAGCCCCTCTGTCGCGACTCGGCGGTTGCAGCGAACAGGCGTCGGATGTCGTCAAAGGCCTTGAGCATCGTGGCGGGGATCGACCGGGCCGAGCGGCCCAGGGGTGACGCATCGACCAGCATCACCTGCTCGATCGAGTGATGCCCCGAGACCGACGCCAGGCAATCGCTGGAAGCCAGTTCCGGCGGGACCGGTTGGCCGAGGGCCTGGCAGAGGGTGGGGTAGAGAGTTTCCTGGACCAGGCTGCTCTTGCCGCTGCCGCTGACCCCGGCGACAACGACGAGTTGACCCAGGGGGAACTGGACGTCGAGTTGATCGAGATTGTGGCGAGTGGCCCCTGTGAGCTGGATGGTGCCCATGTCGGGGAGCTCTGCCGGCCTGGATGAGTTCTCGGGCGGGGTCGTTTCCGGGAGCCGTCCCCCGAGAAACCCGCCGGTCAGCGACTCGGCACACGAGACCAGTTGGGCGGGGGTTCCCTGGAAGACGAGCCGACCTCCCTGCCGGCCGGCACCCGGCCCGATGTCGATGACCTCGTCGGCCGCATCGACGACCGCAGCGTCGTGTTCGACCATCAGCACGCTGTTGCCTCGCTCGACCAACTCGCCGATCACCTCGAGCATGCGGGCGATGTCTTCGGCGTGCAGCCCGGCGGTGGGTTCGTCGAGGACGTAGAGCGTATCGACGAGGTGCGACCCCAGTGCCTGAGTCAGTCGTACCCGGCGAGTTTCTCCACTCGAGAGAGTTCTCAGTGGGCGATCGAGCGTGAGGTAGTCGAGGCCGACGCGTTTCAGGCAGTCGAGTCGGGTGAGGAGGGGATCGAGCACGGTGTGCCCGAGGTCTCCGGGGAGCTGATCGGAGGCCTTTTTGCAGTGGGCCAGTGCTGTTGCCAACTCCGAGACAGTCAGGGCCAGCAGCCGGTCGATCGAGCGGGTCTCGGGGTCGATTTCTGTGGGCAGTTGCACCGCCAGGGCATCCTGTTGCAGCCGTGCTCCCTGGCAACTGGTGCAGGTCTCGTAGTCACGCCATCGATTGAGGAAGACTCGGACGGCGAGCTTGTAGCGATGTCGCTTGAGCCAGTCGAAGAACCCGTCGAGACCTCCGAAGTCGCGTTCGGGGACGCCTCGAGTGATCAATTCCAGGTGTTGTGGTGACAGTTCGGAGAAGGGAACGTCGACGGGGATGCCGTAATCGGGAGCCAGTTCGAGCAGTTCAGTGAGTTCGTGAGAGTAGGCCGGGGTCTTCC
This sequence comes from Planctomycetota bacterium, assembly GCA_963580005.1. Classification (GTDB taxonomy): domain Bacteria; phylum Planctomycetota; class Planctomycetia; order Planctomycetales; family Planctomycetaceae; genus UBA8437. The sequence goes on along the minus strand of CAUZJR010000596.1, from coordinate 1,090 downwards.
AGGCGGCGATGGCTCCTTCGCGGAGACTGAGCCGGTTGTCGGGGACGAGCTTCTTGAGCGAGACGACCGGGTTGCTGCCGAAGCCACGGCATGCGGGGCAGGCTCCCAGCGGGCTGTGGAAGCTGAACAGTCGAGGTTCGGGCCTGGCGAATCGTCTTTGGCAGGTATTGCAGGTGGTCCCGGTCGAGAAGGGTGAGACGATCCATGAGTCTCCATCGAGCGAGACGTGTGGTTGCGCGCCGGCGGTGTGCTGGGTCAGCAGCAGGCAGCGGCCTTCTCCGCAGCCCTGTGCCTGCTGGATGCTCTCCTCGATCCGGCTGCGATCGGCCTGTCCGGTGACGAGTCGGTCGAGGATCACCCAGGCGGATTCGAGGTCCTCGTCTCGGGCATCGTCGAGGTCAACGAGTGTGCGAGCCTGGGAGTTCTTCTCGAGGATGGCCAGGCGGCGGAACCCATCCTCGGCCAGCCGCGGCCGCCTCTGGCTGCCGTCGGGTTCGTAGGCGGAGGCTTCGAATGCGACCTGAAACCTGAGACCGTCCTCGAGGTGCCACAGAGTCTCGGCGATCGACTCGGCCGTCGACGACTCGACCACCGTCTCGCACTCGGGACAGACGATCGTGCCCGCGCGTGCCAGCAGCAGGGTGAGGTGGTCGTGGATCTCGGTCGCCGTACCGACGGTTTCTCGAGCTGTGGCTGACCGGCTGCCCTGTCGGATGGCGATCGTGGGCGGCACATTTTCGATGTGATCGGCGTCGGGTCGATCGAGCCGATCGAGCAGTCCTCGTGCCGCGGGCGAGAGCGTCTCGATGTAGCGGCGTTGGCCCTCGACCGCCAGAGTCTCAAACGCCAGGCTGCTCTTGCCACTGCCGCTGACCCCGGTGACGACGACCAGCTTGTGCAGCGGGATTTCGAGCGAGAGGTCCTGGAGGTTGTGGACCCGGACCCCCTCGAGCACGATCGCGTCCCGACCGGTGGCGAGGTTCATCTCGAGGAGGATACCGGTTCAGGCGTCCGGTTCCAGTCCGCGGGAGTCTTGGGGGAGTCTTGGGGGAGTCTTGGGGGAGTCTTGGGGGAGTCTAGCGGGTGCCGG
>CAUZJR010000595.1:0-3028 GCA_963580005.1 Planctomycetota bacterium | reverse complement strand
ACCCGCGCTGGAGACGGAACGGCCGGAATTGTCAATATTCGCGATGCCGTTGAACGTGGCACCAGCCACCGCGCCGCCCACATCGGATAGGTTCAAGCTGCCAGTCAGCAGGCTGCCCGTGGATTGTCCGTAGACCAGGTAGCTCTCGCCACGGTCGCTGCCGCCCGCGTTGGCCCTATATGCCCCAATCAGAAGATCATCCAAACCATCTCCGTTGACATCACCCGCGCTGGAGACGGAGTAGCCGAAATAGTCAAAATCCACGATGCCGTTGAACGTGGCACCAGCCACCGCGCCGCCCACATCGGATAGTAAAAGCGTTCCCGACAACTGGTCTGCGCTGGCAGATTTCGGTGGGACCGTTAACTGAACACCAAGGCCCAAGGCCCAAGTAGCCAACAAAGAGACTCCACCCACACGCCACAAACGAAACGCCCGTGCGCGGCGAAGCGCGTGTCGAAACGCGTCCACGAAATGGACCAAGTGAGTATTCGTCGGAAAAGTTTTGCGTGCGCGGGTTTGCATATTTCAGTCTCTCAATGGACTCCTCCAAGTCGATCAACTCTATCATAGCGTAGTTCGGGGTCGGAGGAAGCCAAAACCCTCCCTTCCCCGGGGGCCCGACGCAGCCCCACCTGGAATCACATTTCCTATCATTGACCGACATTTCCCAGATACCGTTCGCCCGACTCCGCCGCCGGGCCATTCGAGCACCATAATAACGCTCCCCCGTCGAATTGGAAACTCCACAGGTGGATTTGCGTCCGGCAACGGGCTCGAAGAGGCGAGTCGTGGCAAAAAAGGGCAGTTTCGAGGCCCATCGGGCCGCTTCGGCGGGTGTGGGGACACATTGACATCTCTTGCCTCTCGTCGTTGGTTGGGCTGGCAGACGGTTGGCACCCGTCATATCGGCGCTGCCCTCGGCGACAGCGCGGCGAGTCGTCTAATCCGTTCGAGGATCGCTCGGTACAGCCGACACGGGACCGCCACCTCCGCCATCTGGAAGGTTACATACTTGGCATGCCGAACCACTTTGGCCCCGATCTTGATCAACTTCTCCCGCAAGGTCGTCATCGTCCACGTCTTCATGGGACGCGGCAGGACAAGCCGCCGCAAAAAGTTGCCCAGGTTGTACGCCAGGGCGAACAATTGCAATCGCACATGGTTGTCCATGAAGTCGTGACAGGAAAGCTTCGTCCACTTCACCGCGTTCTTACCCTCGCGAATCCACTGTTCTGCCGTACCTCTTTGATTGTAAAATCGAACGATCCGCTTGCACTGCCAGGACAGATTCGTCACGATGAAGCCGACCCGGGGGAACAACTCGCCCTGGTGCCATTCCACTTTGGCCACGACACGACGCTCGTGCTCCCAAGTCCCGGCCTGATACATGAACTGGTGATACCGGACCACAGGCTTCTTTGGCGGGCGGCCAACCGGGCGGGTCAGCAAGTGCTGAATTTTCCGCTCAAGCACGGCGTTCGACTTCAGCCGAATCGCATACTCGTAATCCTCATCTTCGAGGAATGAGTACAACTCTGGAATGGCAAATGCCGCGTCACCACGAAAGTACTTCGAGATTTTCAAATCGCGGTAACGAGCAACCACAGGCTCCAGCACCGAACGCCAGTTGTCGGCACTGGCCACATTCCCATTTCGCAGCAACGCCCGCTCCAAATCGCCCAAGTGGTTGAAACAGAACAGCGGGTGGTAGCAGTTGCACGTGAAATGGCCGTTGTACGCCGAACCTTCCTGCCGACCGTAGGTCTCGCTCACCGAACTGTCCAGGTCGAGGATCAGCTTGTCCAGTGATCGGTGTTGACGGACGCGATCAATCCACATCCCTGGCAGGTCCATCAATGACTTCAGGTTCTTCCGGGTCGCCAGAATCTCCGTCTCGAAGCGACCCATCTGACTGGTCGATGCGGCCTGGCGATCTCTGGCCCGACCTCCGATCACCTGACGCATGGCAGGATCAACCGCAAGCCGTTCCGCGTCGTTCGTATCCTCGTAGCCTGCGAGCCGACTGTACACCGATTGCCGCAACAATCCGACCAACTCATGTTGCGTGTTCTTGCCTCGGCGCGAATCGCGAAAGACTTCGCCCATTTCCGTTAGTCCCAGCGCTTCGTCGAGTTCGCGATAGGCGACCAGACCCGCATCGCTCGTGACGGCTGCGCCGTGGAACTCCAGCTTGATTCGACTGTCAAATTCGACCCGTAACGCGTCCTTGCGTGCGTCACCCATTGGATGCTCCTGCTTGGCCGGGGTTGAAGTGCAGAACACACTTGTATTACGCGGCCAAACACATTACGGTTCTACCAACTGCGGAAATCTATCTGGGAAATCCAGGATTGACGTGACATGATGTGGATCGACGGCATGACCTGACGTGACCGAGGACCCGCGAGGTCACTTCCACCAGTTGCCGCTCGCGGTCCAGACCCCGTTGTAATCCCGTTCGGTCGTGAAATACTCGCTGCCGACAAAATCATAGCTGTAGCCGGCGATGAACGTCACCCACCCTTCGGCCCAGACGACCGACCCGTCGGTCCAGAACTGATTCTGGCCTGCCGACTTCACCGCCCTGTCCGCCCTCGCCGCTGAACTGTTGATCCCCCCGAGGTGATTCGGTTTCCACGACCAGGACGGATTGTAAATGACCGCGTCGAACATGAATACCTTGCGCGCGCCAAGGTGCGTGAACATTCCTTCTGCGGGCGTCTCGAGCTTGCGTCGCCACATCTGGATGCAGTAGCCCAGGTAGAAGCCGGAGTCACCCAGCCTGGGCCAGTGCTTGTCGTAGCTGGAGGTCTGGTTCTCGCCGGAGGGGCAGAACCACACCCCGCTGCAAGCTCCACCTGTTGGGAGGCCGCTTCGGCGGCAAGGACGACCTGGCGGGCCTCGGCTGTCGCTTTCAGTACTTCCTGCTCAGCTTTCATTTGAAAATCGAGGACGCCGTCTGACCTGCCCCCTGAAATCCAGTCCACGATTTGTGCGAGAATGCACGGGTCATGGACGCCTTCAG
>CAUZJR010000594.1:0-3030 GCA_963580005.1 Planctomycetota bacterium | reverse complement strand
GGATCACCCGACGATGTCGGTGCAGCCTGCCTGTGGCTGGCATCGGACGAGGCTGGCTGGATCACCGGCCAGACGATCGGCCTGAACGGCGGTGCCTTCACGTCGTGAGCAGGCCCACGACCGGGTCGGTCACCACCGTGGGCCCGGGATCGGCAACCTGGTCCCGCGATGGGTCGTGGTCAGTCGACGAGCAGACCATCCGTCGGCTCTGAGAGAGCGTGCGCGGCAAGTTTCAGGGCATCGACGTCCGACCGTTCGTTTTCCAGGCGGCAACATCACTTGACCAAGTGGTATGGATCCGAAACGACGGTCCCGCCGTCACCATCGAAGTCGAAGGTCCGGACCACACGACCATCGAGTTCCAACAGGCCGTCCGTCGCGATCAGCCACAATGAGCTGGAATCCGCCACCATGGATTAGTCAAACTCGTCCCATTCTCATTTTCCAGGTGAACAACGGTGCGTGGACCTTCTTGACCCAGAGCCAGCGGCGACCAACGCTCATCTCTACCCGGTTGCGCGGAGGGCGAGCCGGGTACGCCGACATCCTCACCGCCCTGTCACCCATGTCCAGGATGCACTCCAGGAAAAGCGGGCTGCCACCCCTAGCACCACCCAGGATGTCGGCGGCGATGTTGTGTGCTGCGGTCTTTCCCATCTGAACGGTCATGTGACCGGTCTTGGGGAAGTTGACGGGGACCGGAGTCTCGTCTACCGGCGGATAGCCGACCGCTACGCCGACGGCATAGACGTTTCCGAACTCCTTGTGCCTGAACCCCTCGTCGGTGGGGATGAAACCCTTGGGATTGCCCACACCTGGTGAACGAAGGATGGCCGGAACGCCAGCGAGAGGAGGGATGACCATGGAGTACCGAGACTCGACAACTGCGCCATCAGCCAGCTCTACTGCCGTGTCACCGATCTTCGAGATAGCGGCAGATGTCCGGTAGGAGATGTCCCTGTGCTCAAACTCGCCTTCAAGAAATTGGCGGGCGCGGCCCATCCCGCCGACGCCGAAATGTCCAAGGAACGGTTCTGGCGTGAGAAAAGTGATGGGGACGCTGCTACGGCGCTTCTGCTGCTTGAGTGCATGGTCCACCTCGAGGGCGAACTCGTAGGCAGGTCCGAGGCAACTCGCCCCGGGCGCGCAGCCGATGACCATCGGGCCCGGATCGTTCAGGAACTGCCTCCACGCCTCACCGGCCTCCACCGCCTCTCGAGGGGACATGAGCGAATGACCGGGTCCGTCGAATGGACCAAGACCCGGCACAGCCTCGTTGGCGCTCCGATGGCCTGTAGCGATGACGAGGATGTCGTACCCGATATTTTCACCCGCGACCGTGACCTCTTGTGCCTGAGGGTCGATTCGTTCGACCTCACCGATGATGCAGTCGATCTTCCTGGCTTGCAGTGAACGCTGGATCGGGAAGGAGATCTGGTCCAGCGTGCTCCTTCCCATCGTGACCCAGGGCAGGGCCGGGATGAAGTAGAACCGGTCGTCCATGGACACCACGGTGATGTCGGCTCGTCCTCGGGGGAGTAGACGGCGAAGTCGGTGAGCGGTAGTCAGCCCGCCGAACGACCCACCGACGATAACGACCTGGACTCTGTGAGAAGTGGCCATGGTTGTGTTCTGTCGATTGCGATGGCTGATGGTTCGCTGCCCGGCCACCGTAGACGAGTCACGATCAACAAGACAGATACAGCGGTCGGCCCAGAGGGGGAGGAACTAGGTTCGATGGCATGGGAGACCTCGTTGGCGTAGTACTGGGTGCTGGCTCGTCACGTCGGCTAGGGCGCCCGAAGCAGACCCTTGCCTTTGGCGGACAGACCCTGCTTTCGCATGTCATGCGAGACATCGAAGAAGCACAATCACTGACACGCGTGTACCTGATACTTGGAGGCAGCTGCGAGGAGGCTGAGGATTCCCTCTCCCTGCAACGCGCCCAGACGGTATACAACGATGGCTACGGAACGGGATGTGCGTCGTCTCTGCTGGCAGGTCTGGATGCCGCCGGTGAGTGCGATGGCGTCGTGATGCTGCTCGGCGATATGCCAGGCGTGACCGCTGAGGTCATCGACGCCGTGACCGGGGCCTGGCGGCAGACGCCTTCATGGGCTGCCGTGACCGACTACCGCGGCCAACTCGGTCACCCCTTCCTGTTCAGCGCCTCCGCCTTCTCGGATCTACGAGAACTCCACGGCGACAAGGCGGTATGGAAGATTGTCGATTCCGAGCCCCATACCAGGGTTGCCCGCCTCGCTGTTGACAGACCCCTGCCTCGAGATATCGACACGTGGGATGACTACAACGCCGTCTGTGCCGCATTTGGCTTTTCACCGGCGGAACGCACAGCTGCCTTGTAACGCGTTTCTCCTCGAGACCGTGGGATTGGAGAGCACCTGGATTGGCAATCATCTGACTGCGCCGCGGGCCTCGTTCGTTCGTCATCAAGATCGAGCACCAATCCAATGATCGGTATATTCCATCCATGTTCAACTTGGCGCTAAGCATCTCAGCGTGCCTTCGCTCCGGAACCCGCGTTGACCTCGCGTGGATCGTCGAACATGGCAACTCCACAGCCCCCGACCCGACCCAGGCGGTCGCAATCACGCCCGGCGGGGGACGTCTCGGGTCGCTCGGGTCCGAATCCCTGGAAAGTCAACTCATCGAGTTGGCTGGGATTCATAGAAGTCGCGGCCGGCTGGTCAGTCTGGACGCCGGACCAGTCGACTCTCTGGAATCGGGACCCGGGTCGAGACGCCAAGTCAAGTGTGTGCTGGTTCAGGCTTCGGAGATGCCCGAGAACCTCTGGCAGTGCCTTCTGGACCGAGAGCCTGTCTGCCTCGTGAGCCAACTGGATGGAGACACGGTTGCCGACACGGTCCTGTACACCGCGGACACGATTGCCGGATCGAACGACGAGGCTCGTCGGGTCTTCGAACTCGAAACGAGCAAGACCGAACTCATCGGTGAAACCGTGGTAACCGCTCTCTGGTCGACACCTACCCTGCTCGTAGTGGGTGACGA
>CAUZJR010000593.1:0-3032 GCA_963580005.1 Planctomycetota bacterium | reverse complement strand
GGCCAGCGAGCTGTTCCCGCGGATCGCCACCCGCATGGATGATCTCTGCATGGTCCATTCGTGCTACGGCACGAATCCGGCTCACGGCGGGGCCATGATGAAGCTGCACACCGGCACCGACCGTTTCATCCGGCCGAGCATCGGGTCGTGGCTCAGTTATGGCCTGGGGACGGAAAACCAGAATCTGCCGGCGTTTGTGACCATCTGCCCGACGCTGGCCTTCGGCGGTGTCAACAACTGGAGCTCGTCGTTCTTGCCGGCCATTCACAATGGGACTGCAATCGGAGATGCCAGCGTCCCCTCGGCTCGTGCCCGCGTGAAGTACATCAAGAACAGCACACTCTCACCGGCGATCCAGCGGTTGCAACTGGATCGACTGAAGTCGCTGAACCGCGACTACCTGAAGCGGACCGGTGCCGAGGCGGCCCTGGAGGCTCGGATCGATTCCTTCGAGCTGGCCTTTCGCATGCAGTCGTCGATTCCCGAGATCGAGGACCTGGGCGATGAGACCCAGGCCACGATGTCGCTTTACGGAATGGACGACAAGGTGACCGCCAATTTCGGTCGCATGTGCCTGATGGCCCGGCGGTTTGCCGAGGCGGGAGTCCGCTTTATCCAGGTGACTCATAACGATGACAAGGTGCAGTGGGACCAGCATGCCAACCTGAAACGCGATCACGAGAAAAACGCTCGCGAGGTGGATCAGCCGATTGCCGGGCTGCTGACCGACTTGAAGCAGCGTGGACTGCTCGAAGACACGCTGATCTGGTGGGGCAGCGAGTTTGGTCGGACGCCGACGGCCGAGACGTCCGATGGACGGGATCACAATCCCGAGGGCTTCACGATGTGGCTGGCCGGAGGTGGTGTGAAGGGCGGCTTCCGCTACGGGGCCACCGACGACTACGGCTACTACGCCGCCGAGGACAAGGTTCACATCCACGACTTCCACGCCACGCTGCTGCACGCGATGGGGCTGGACCACGAAGTGCTGACCTACCGTTACGCCGGCCGCGATTTTCGGCTGACCGATGTCGAGGGAGAGGTGGTGCATCGTCTGTTTGCCTGATGACACCGGCGTGCGCCGCGGATGCCTGCTGCCGACATGGCCGATTGAGCCGGCTGGCGACGCAGAGCGGGACGTGAAGCGAAGGATCTTCAGTTTGCTGTCGCTGTCGTTGGTCCTGACGCTGCTGGTGCCGGGAGTCCGCGCTGATGAGCAGGCTGTGGCCAGCCGCTGGCGGGCCGGGATGTCGGTTGCTGTGATCACGCCTCAGCACGCGATGATGCTGGCCGGGTTTGGCAGCCGCAAGAACCCCTCGGAAGGGACGACGACCGAACTGCACGCCAAGGCCCTGGCGCTCGAGGATGCCGGCGGCCGGAAGCTGGTGATGATCACGACGGATCTGATCGGGATCCCCAGGCCGATGCGAGAGAAGGTTGAGCGGCAGGCCCGCAAGCGATTTGGTCTGAAAGCCGCTTCGTTGCTGATCAATGCCTCGCACACGCACTGTGGTCCGGAGCTGAGGATGACGGAGTCGGACGTCGAGGGCCTGGATCCCAAACGCCGCGGTCTCAACGCCCGCTATTGCCAGCGACTCGAGCGGATCCTGGTGAGCCTGATCGGCGCTGCCCTGAAGGACTGCCGCGAGGCCACGTTGACCTACAGCCATGCCCGGGCCGGGTTTGCCATGAATCGACGGCTCAAGAATCCCGATCCCGATGGCGACCCCTACCTGAACCACCCCAATCCCGATGGCGTGGTGGATCATGACGTGCCCGTGCTGCAGGTTCGATGGGCCCGATCCAATCGCCGCGTGCTGCTGTTTGGGTACTCGTGCCACAACACCACGCTGTGGGTCAATCAGTACGCGGGAGACTACGCGGGTTTTGCCCAGTCGTTTCTGGAGCGTGATCACCAGGGAACCACGGCAATGTTTCTCAATGGCTGCGGCGGCGACCAGAACGGGTTTCCTCGCGGGACGATGGAACTGTCGCGACGTCATGGACGGACCCTGGCGACGGCCGTCGAGGCTGCGATCGGGAACCGGCAGCTCGAGATCAACGGGCCGCTGGCGGTGGCTCTGGAGCGGGTGGAGATCGCGTACCAGCCCGCACCCACGCGGCGTCAACTCCAGGACTACGTCTCAGGTCGTCCGGCACCGTTCAAGTCGTTCGAACTGACCAAGACGCATGCGGCCCGATTGCTCGGGGAACTCAAACGAGGCCGCAAGTTGCGAACCAGCTACGACTACCCGGTTCAGACGATTCGCCTGGGTCGTCAACTTCTGCTGGTCGCCCTGGCGGGCGAGGTCGTGGTTGACTACTCGCTGAGACTGAAGCGGGAACTCAAGGGCGAAGCCGTCGTGTGGGTGTCGGGGTACAACAATGATGTGTTCGCCTACATCCCCAGTCGACGGTTGCTGCGAGAAGGCGGCTACGAGCCGCGACGATCGATGAACTACTTCACCGGGACACTTCAGCCAGGTCCCTTTGCGCTATCGATCGAAGACCGCATCGTGGGGAAAGTGCACGAGCTGTCGCGAGCGACTTGGCAGGCCGTGAAGTGAGTCGAGTGGCCGCCGGGGCTCAGCGGCGAGGCAACCTCGAGAGGTCATCGTGTTCCAGCAGGAATCGCCGTCGCTGCTCGACAAAGCTCCGCAACGATGGCCCCGCCTGTTGGCCCTCTCGGGGCGGCTCGCCGGAGGTCGCGGCCTGGAAGGCCTCGAACGAGTCCAGCTTCCGCGTGTCCGCCCGCACATGCTTTTCGATCAATCTCCGACATCCGGCGACGACCGGTCCGAGAGCGTTCCAGTCGAGTGAGGTGGTGGCGATGGTCCTGAGGTGTTCGAGGTAGCGACGCCTCAGGGCCGGCACCGCCAGCACCTTGCTCCGCAGCGGCATCCGCGGGTTGTCGATCCCGACAAGTGGTTCGAGATCGACGCCGCCATGCCCGCCACCGGGACCAGGAAAACCGCCGGGCCCGCCACGACCGGGAAAGCCGCCGGGGCGATTGCTGCGACCGCCGCGAGGGC
>CAUZJR010000592.1:0-3034 GCA_963580005.1 Planctomycetota bacterium | reverse complement strand
TGGGCTTCGCGGACGACAACCCTGGGCGGGTCGTTTCCCTGGTCGATGAGTTTCTGGAGCGCCGGGTCGGCTGTTCCGGCCCGGAGCCCGTTGCGTTCCAGCACCTTGCTGTCGTAGTTGGCCGTGTTGCCACCAGCCCCGTCGCACCAGAACAGCGCGTCGACGTGGCTGCGTTCCAGCGGCTCGAAGAGGTTCTCGATCCACTGGCCGAGGTCTCCCTTGGCGTCCTTGAACACCGCGTGACCGTCGCAGTTGAAGATGACGCGGTAGCGTTTGACCGGTTTCCGGTCCTGGGCCGGGGCCGAGTCGAACGGCGACGCGATGAGGGCGATCAACAACGGGATGACGAGGCGTTGCATGAGAGCCTCCTGAGGGCTGGCGAAGTGATGGCAGGCTGATGGGCGGCTGATGGGTGGGGAAGATCAGTTGTACGACTGGATGTAATGCGAGCTCTTGGTACGGGGAGTCAGCGAGAACAGCCGGGCATTCTTCATGTGGAACCTCAGTCGGATCGGCTTGCCCTGCAGCTGGTGCAGGTCCTTGTGTCCTTTCCAGGCCAGGGAGTGTCGGATGTTGTCAGTGGTCAGGGGCTGGCTGGTCTCTCGTGTGAAGCCGGGGATGGGTTTGCCTTTGGCATCGAGTGCTTCGACGGTAATCTGTCCGCCCTTGGCGTCTGCGTTGAGAGCCAGGCCGTCGCCCAGGAACAGGAAGGCTCGAGTGGTCATCGTGCCTCCCTTCTCATCGGCATTGATGGACACGAATCCATCGCGTCTCAGCGTGGCCAGTCCGACGCCTTTTGTCGGGGCCTTGGCGTTGGGGTCTTTCTTGGGAGGATCACCGGTCCAGGTCCACCAGTGCTTGGCGTTGGAACCGGCGTAGAAGAAGTGGATCAGGTCGTTGACGATGATCGGTTCGGGGGTGTAGTAGGGCGTGATGTAGCCCCAGTCCCATTCCTTGTTCATCTTTCCGTAGGGCAGGAAGGTGGCTGCCCGGGCCTGGCGGCTCCAGTCCTGTTCGCGGTTCAGCGACGCGTTGGTGGCGGCTCCGCTGCCACCGACGCGGAACCAGGTCACCGAGTCGCGGCTGTAGGCCAGCTGCAGGTCCTGTCGATCGGTCCAGGGCTTGTCGGGCGGGATCGGCTTCAGCGATTCGTTGTGGTAGGCCCCGATCAGCCCGATGTAACCGTTGGCGTAGGGCATGGGAGCCATCTGGTAGAACTGTGTGGCCTGGACCTCATCGCGGCGGGTCTGGCGAAAGACCGTGATCTTGGGCGACCAGTTCAGAAAGTCTTCGCTCTCGGTTCGGCTGACCAGCCGCGTATTGGGCGGGCCGAAGCGAAGGATCGCGATGTAGCGACGACTGCGGTGGTCCCAGAACGGACAGATCTGGGTATCGCTGAAGGGGATCAGGGGCAGTTTCTTCGCCGCGGTCCATTGGATGCCATCGGGTGAAAAGCCCACGCTGGTCATCCAGGTCTTCACGGTGCCGTCGGGGGCGCAGCTGAAGAGCATCTTGTAGCGGCGGGCGGGGTCCTTTTCGACCGGGTCGCGGAAGATCCCCGCACACTGGAACCCGGTCACATTCGGGACCTTGACCCGGTTGGTCTTGCCCTGTTTGTCGATGATCGGCTTGGCCCAGGTGACGCCGTCGCGGGAGGTTGCCAGGCAGAGTTCTCCTTCGGAGCGGCTTCCCTCGGGGACCTTCTTCCAAGTCTGGTACCACATCTTGAACAGCTTGGCTTTCGGATCGTAGTGCACGGTGCCGTAACCCGGTGCGTCCTCCTCCCACGGCTTGTCCTTGACCAGCACCGGGTTCCGCTCGTGCTTGGTGGGCTGATTCAGCTGCCGACGGACACCCTCGAGAGACTCGATCAACCAGTCATCGATGAACAGCTGTGTGCCTCGAACCAGCCGGGCCCCTCCGACGGTCGTGTCGTTGACGTCCTTGAAGAGTCCGGCGGGGACTTTCACCGGGGCCGCGGCGGCCTGGTGAGCAGCGAAAGCGAGTATGAGAGAGGTGGCGAAGAGGCAGAGGCGGAACACGATGGGTCTCCTGTGAGGGAAGGTCGTGATTGCGTCGAATCAGTGCAGGCTTATATAATCTTGAAGGCTGACTTGAGGATCAATCGTTCCGGGCCGATTTGAAGAGACAGGATCTGTTGGTGCGGAACCAGGGAGAGAACGAGTGAGTACATCCAGCCGCGGTCAGCAGCACGACGCCCATCATGCCTCGCAGGTGGCTGCTTCGCCATTCCAGCCCCCGGCCCAGGACACGATCCGAGTCGGCTCGCGGCGTTGGTTCCTGCAGACGGGCGTTGCCGGACTGGGCGGTGTTTCGCTTGCGGAGTTGCTGGCCCAGCAGGCGATTGCGGCCCCAACGGCGGCGGCTCCTACAAAGAAGAAAGCGGTGATCCTGTTTTGGCTTTCCGGAGGACCCAGCCAGTTGGATCTCTGGGACCCCAAGCCTGATGCACCTCTGGAGGTCCGCGGCCCGTTCGGGACGATCCCGACGGCGATCCCGGGCGTACGATTTGGCGAGCACCTGCCGATGCAGGCGGCGATGGCCGACCGGCTCTCGATTCTGCGAGCGGTCGACTGCAGTGCCAGTAACCACACACCGATCACGATGCAGGCGGGCAATCCGCTGGCCCGGCGGACCAACGACGGCAAGGACGGCGGCGGGTATCCGTCGATGGGTTCGGTCGTCAACAAGTTCAAGGGCGGCAACGATGCGGACATGCCCGGTTTTGTGGGCCTGGCCCGCAGCTGGGGGAGCGATGTCTACGGTGCCGGCGAGATGGGTCCGACTCACGAACCGGTCAAGGGCCTGGAACTGACCGGCAAGTTTGCTTTGCCCAAGGGCATCGCCGCCTCACGCCTGGCCGACCGGACGGGATTGCGTCAGGACTTCGATCGATTCCGCCGTGATCTCGATCAGCGCAACACGCTGGAGCGTCTGGACCAGAACCAGCGGCGGGCCTACCAGATGGTTGTCTCGGGCAAGGTTCAGAAGGCGTTCGACATGAAGCAGGAAT
>CAUZJR010000591.1:0-3036 GCA_963580005.1 Planctomycetota bacterium | reverse complement strand
GTCCAGCCACCTGCTGCGGAGCAGTGATCTGACCGAGGCGCTGCAGTTTTACATCTGTTCACTCTCGACCAAGGTCCTGATCTACAAGGGCATGCTCACCTCCGAGCAGGTCCCCCGCTACTTCCTCGACCTGGCCGACCCCGACTACACCAGCCATCTCGCGATGGTTCACTCGCGGTTCTCGACCAACACATTTCCGAGTTGGGACCGGGCGCAGCCGAACCGGTTCATGAGTCACAACGGTGAGATCAATACGCTGCGCGGCAACGCCAACTGGATGCACGCACGTCAGGGCGTGTTGCACAGTGAGCTGTTCGGCGAGGATCTGTCGCGTCTGTTTCCGATCATCGAGCCCGAGTGTTCTGATTCGGGGAACTACGACAACGCCCTGGAATTCCTCTATCACGCCGGCCGCAGTTTGCCCGAGGCGGTGATGATGATGATCCCCGAGGCGTGGCAGAACCACCACTCGATGTCGCAGGAGAAGCGATCGTTCTACGAGTTTCATTCAGCTTTGCAGGAGCCGTGGGACGGGCCGGCGTCGATTTCATTTACCGACGGCAGTTACATCGGCGCGGTGCTGGATCGCAACGGCCTGCGGCCCAGCCGTTTCTACGTGACCCACGATGACCGCGTGATCATGGCCAGCGAGGTGGGCGTGCTGGAAGTCGAGCCGTCCAACGTGCGTGAGAAGGGGCGATTGCAGCCGGGCAAGATGTTCCTGGTCGATTTCGAGCAGGGCCGGATCATTGCCGACGAGGAGCTCAAGAGCGAGGTCGCCACGCGTCGGCCCTACGGCGAGTGGCTTGCATCGCAACGTGTCCAGCTCAGTGAGCTCCCGCCGGCCGCAGTTCCCGAGGCCTATTCGTCAGCGGACCTGATCAAGCGGATGCAGGCCTTCGGCTACACGACCGAGACCTTGCAGTTCATGTTGCTGCCGTTGCTCGACCAGCAGAAGGATCCGATCGGTTCGATGGGCAACGACGCCGCGCTGGCGTGTCTGTCGGATCATCCGCGGATGATCTACGACTACTTCAAGCAGCTCTTCGCCCAGGTGACCAACCCCGCGATCGATTCGATCCGCGAGGAGGTGATCATGTCACTGGAGTGTTACATCGGACCGGAGGGCAACCTGCTGGAGACGAGCGAGGCTCAGGCTCATCGCCTGTCGGTGCCTCACCCGATCCTGACCAACGAAGAACTCGCCTCGATCCGTTCGCTCAGCTCTGCCGGCTGGACGACTCGGACCGTCGACATCACCTATGCCCGCGGCGAGGCGATCGGAGGATTGCAGCCGGCCCTGGAGAGGATCTGTGCCGAGGTGGAGCAGGCGATCGAGGCTGGTGACAGCTTCGTGGTGCTCAGCGACCGCAACGCCGGCCCGGACCGCGTGGCGGTCAGTTCGCTGTTGGCCTGCGGAGCGGTTCATCACCACCTGGTCCGCAACGAGTTGCGGACTCGCATCGGGTTGGTGCTTGAGAGCGGTGAAGCGCGGGAGGTTCACCATCACTGCCTGCTGGTCGGCTACGGCGCCGATGCGATCAACCCCTACCTGACCTTCGAAGCGATTGTCCAGGCACGTCGTGACGGGCTGCTTGAGGCGTCGTGGACCGACGAGAAGATCGTGTCGGTGTACCGCAAGGGCGTCGCCAAGGGGATGCTGAAGGTGATGGGCAAGATGGGGATCTCGACCCTGCAGAGCTACAAGGGGGCACAGATCTTCGAGGCGGTGGGCCTGGATGACGACGTCGTCTCCCGTTGCTTTTCCGGCACGGCCAGCCGGATCAAGGGGGTGGGGTTCGACATGGTGGCCGACGAGGCGCTGCGGCGTCACGAGCTGGGGTATCCCACTCGAGAGGGCTCTTCGAGTTCTTCGGGCAGCCTGCCCAACCCGGGCCTGTTCCACTGGCGGAAGACGGGTGAAAAGCATGCCTGGAACCCGTTTACGATTTCCGAGATCCAGGAAGCGGCTCGCACCGGCGACCAGACTGCCTACGACCGGTTCTCCACGCTGGTCAACGAGCACACCACTCGCGAGTGTCATCTGAGAGGCCTGTTGCGATTTGCCGATCGACCGGGGGTGCCGATCGAGGAGGTCGAGCCGGCCTCGGAGATCGTCAAGCGATTCTGCACCGGGGCGATGAGTTACGGGTCGATTTCGATCGAGTCGCACGAGGCGTTGGCGGTGGCGATGAACCGGATGGGTGGCAAGAGCAACACCGGCGAGGGGGGTGAGGACTACCGCAGGTTCGAGCCTCTGGAGAACGGTGATTCGAAGCGGTCGGCGATCAAGCAGGTTGCCTCGGGACGCTTCGGTGTCACCGCGTGGTACCTGACCAACGCGGACGAGTTGCAGATCAAGATCGCCCAGGGTGCCAAGCCGGGCGAGGGAGGTGAATTGCCAGGGAGCAAGGTCGACAGGGTGATCGCAGCCACCCGGCACTCGACTCCGGGAGTCGGCCTGATCAGCCCTCCGCCTCACCACGATATCTACTCGATTGAAGACCTCGCCCAGTTGATCTACGACCTGAAGAACGCCAACCCCACCGCGAGGATCAGCGTCAAGTTGGTTTCGGAAGTCGGTGTGGGCACGATCGCTGCTGGAGTCGCCAAGGGGCATGCCGACAACATTTTGATTTCTGGGTCCGAGGGGGGGACCGGGGCCAGTCCGTTGACCAGCATCAAGCACGCGGGGCTGCCCTGGGAGCTGGGGATTGCCGAGACGCATCAGACGCTGGTGATGAATGACCTCCGCAGCCGCGTGCGGCTGCAGACCGACGGTCAGTTGAAGACGGGTCGGGACGTGGTGATCGCGACTCTGCTGGGTGCCGAGGAGTTCGGATTTGCCACGGCACCGTTGATCACCCTGGGCTGCATCATGATGCGGAAGTGTCACCTGAACACCTGCCCGGTCGGAATTGCGACGCAGGATCCTGAGTTGCGGAAGAAGTTCACCGGCAAGCCCGAGCACGTGGTCAACTACCTGTTCCTGGTGGCCGAGGAGGCTCGGCGGATCATGGCATCGCTGGGCTTTGT
>CAUZJR010000590.1:0-3046 GCA_963580005.1 Planctomycetota bacterium | reverse complement strand
GGCCATTGATCCAGGTGGGGCCTTTGCCGGGCAACTGGGCGGTCGGCTTTGCGAAGCCGGCCTGGCCGGGCTTCTCGGTCGTTGCCAGGAAGTACTCGAGATCGACTCCCGTCTCGGGATCCAGGCCGCCGTGGCCAGGTCGTTTCGCGGTGGCTCCGGGGACATGGAAGTTGCCCAGCGGATAGGACGGCCGGTTCGTGTCGCCCCAGAACCAGTAGATGCGGTCCCGGAACAGGGCGGTGACGACGCTGTCGGAACCGAAGACCTGGGCGTTGAGGACCGGTTGGCGGATCGGTGAACGGTGTCCCAGCAACTGGCTGTCGCCGTAAATGCCCGCCCCGGTCACCCGGTAGATCCGTTCGGCGATGTTCAGGCGTCGGATCTTCAGCGTGGCCTTGCCGCCGGCGGAGACTTGCAGCCGGGCTCCCCGGTAACCGAATCCGTCCTTGGCGAATTCGTAGCCATGGCTGCTGACGTGGAAGAAGACCCGCTGGTTCATCAACCCGGGTTCGTGAAAGGCGACACGGCCGGCCGAGTCGGTGTAGTGGCTGATGTTGTTGACGGTCTTCAGTTGGACCAGCGGTACGCCTCGCCCTGTCGCCTGGTCGACGACGTGGATTTCGAAGTAGCGAGCCTCCTCGGCTGACGAAGCGCTGGCCACGATGCACCCGGCCAGCAGTGCCAGGGCGGTTCGAGTGACGAGCGTGGTGCGGGCGGTTGATCCCATGATGTCTCCCGGCTCTTGAATTGACCTGGGCACGGTTCAGCGAGCGGGCGTCGACGCGGGGCGGGTCTTCAGGTCGAGCCACATTTTCATCGTTCGCGAGACGAGTTCGGCGGCGTCCTGTTGCACGAAGTGGCCCGAGCCGGGAACCGTAACCAGCGTCAGGTCTTTCTCGACCCATTGCCAGGTGTCGTTGAGTGCCCCCGGCAGCAGGGCTCGATCGTTGAGCCCGTGGAACATCAGCACGGGGGCCTTGACCTTCACGACCGGCGACTTGTCTTCGGTGTAGGGCAGCCGCGGGTAGTTCCGCTTGTAGTAGTTGAGCATCGCTTCGAAGTCGGATCGCTTGAATGCTTCGACGTACCTGGCCCGGGCCGCCTTGTCCCGCACCCATCTCGAGAGCCCCTCGGCGGAAAGCGTCTCGTGGGCTCCGGGCAGCTGGAAGGCCCGGGCGTAAGCACTGTTCTTCTGCTGTTGGGGGTTGTTGGCCAGTTCTCGCGAGAGGCCTCGGGGGTGCGGCAGGTTGAGGATGACCAGGCGGCTGCATTGCCCGGGCAGTGCCATGGCGAACTGCCACGCGACCATGCCACCCCAGTCGTGCCCGACGATGGTGGCCTGTTTGGCACCGGCGTGATTGATCACCGCTGCCACGTCGCCGACCAGTAACTTGATGCTGTACTGCTCGACTCCCTTCGGTTTGTCACTGCGGTTGTAGCCGCGCATGTCGATGGCCACGACCTGGTAGTCCTTTGCCAGGGCTTCCATCTGATGCCGCCACGTGTACCAGTAATCGGGGAACCCGTGGATCATCACGACCAGTGGACCCTTGCCGATTGTGACGTAATGGATTTTCACTCCGCTGCTGTCGGCCTCGGCGTGCTTCACCCGTTCGTGTAGCGGACGGGCGGCGGCTACCGTGGCTGACAGGCACAGAAACAGGACCAGGGTGGTGAGACATTGAAGTGGGCGTGTCATGATGGGTCCGTTGTCTTGTCTGAAGGTCACCGGATTGAGTCCGCGTGGTTCTCCGGAAATGAGGACCACGACTCGACAGACGATGATCGTCGATTGAATGGTGATATTCGACTGTGTTAGTGGTGATGGCTGGAAATCCCCTCGGCCATGAATCGTTGGAGCGATCGGATGCGTGGAGTGTGTTACGGCCTGTTGTTTCTGCTGGCTACGCCTGCCCCGCCGATCAACGCGGCCGAGAAGATCGATCCCGAGAAATTTCGAGGGACGTTGACCACCAGCCAGGGTGGCGGCGTTGTCTACTATCGCACTCATCCCTTCAACAAAAGCCACCCGTCGGTGCGTCGGGTTGTGATCGTGGTGCACGGCTTGGGCCGGACGGCCAACGGGTACTTTCGCGCGGTGTTCGAGAGTGCCCGGGCCGATCATCGTGGCATCGGCACCGCGATCGTGGCACCTCGATTCCCCATTGCCGCCGACAAGCCCAGGACCGGGCTGCACACCTGGTCGGGCGGTTGGGCCATCGGGCATCGCTCGCTGGCGCCGAAGCGGATCAGTTCCTTCCGGGTGATCGACGAGGTGTTCGACCGACTCAGGGATCGAAAGCGGTTTCCCAACCTGTCCCAGGTCGTGCTGGCCGGTCACTCGGCCGGCGGCCAGTTCGTTAATCGCTACGCCGCAGGCGGCCTGGCGAGGGTCAACGAGGGGGTTCGCCTGAAGTTCCTGGTGATGAACCCGTCGTCGTACGTCTATCTCGACAAGCGGCGACCGGTTCCGGGCCAGGCGGGGAAGTTTGCCGAGCCGAACGGCGTCAAGGACTTCAACCGGTACAAGTATGGGCTGGAGAACCTGAACGTCTACATGAAGACTCGTGGCCGCGAGGCCATCCTCAAGCAGATGCAGGCTCGGCGAGTCCATTACCTGGGCGGTACCACTGACATGGGCTCGAAGAACCTCGCCACGAGCCCTCCGGCGATGGCCCAGGGTCAGCATCGATTCGAGCGATGGCGGAATTACCGGATGTACGTGAAGTTGTTTCCCGAGTGGTCCAGGAACGCGGTGTTCCGGCCGGTTCCCGGTATCGGTCACTCGGGACGACAGATGTTCAACTCGGCCGCGGCGAAACAGGTCCTGTTTCACTGAGCCTTCGGCCGGGTTGTTTCCGGAGGTGGTGGCTGCGGTGTCCCGAACCGGGAATCGAACGATTTCTCTGCCTTGAAACGGGTTTACTCGGGAAATGGACGATGGCCGGGGATGTCTCGTCGAGGAATCCTGTAGAATCGTGTCCAGAATTCCGGCTGCAGTGCGGATCATGGATGGTACGGGTGATCTGAACTCGACCAGCCATCA
>CAUZJR010000589.1:0-3064 GCA_963580005.1 Planctomycetota bacterium | reverse complement strand
GGCTCCGGTCGACGACCTGGCGTGCTGGCTCGTTCTGCCCGCGCTGGCCGAACCACACGCGCATCTCGACAATGCCTTGATCGCCGAGATGGTGCCGAACCTCCGCGGCGATCTTCAGGGGGCGTTTGAGGCGGGGGACGCGGCCACTGCGGCCGGAAAGATCACCCACCGCGGCACGGTCGCCAGAGCCATCCAGGCCATCGAGTTGCTGCTGATCCATGGCGTCACGGCCGTCCGAAGCCACGTGGCCGTGGGCGGGGACTTCGGCGCTCGAAACGTGGTGGCGATGCAGGAGGCCAAGTCGCATTTCAAGGGGTTGATCGACATCCAGCTCGTTGCGCTTGCGATCTCTCCGATGACCGGGCCCGAGGGTGCCGGCAATCGGGCCGCGTTGGCGGCGGCCGTCGAAGCCGGCGTGGACCTGATCGGCGGGTGTCCACACCTCGATCCCGATGGGCCCGGCCTGATAAAGACTGCCATCCGGGTGGCCACTGAGGCGGGCCTCGGTATCGACCTCCACGTCGACGAGACGCTCGACCCCGCAGTTCTCACGCTGCGGGACCTGGCACGTCTGGTGCAGGACAGCGGGTTCGAGCACCCGGTCGCGGCCAGTCACTGCGTGAGTCTGGGAATGCAGACTCCCGAGGTCCAGGCCGAGGTGGCAAAGGAGGTCGCTGAGGCCGGCGTGAGCGTGTTCTGCCTCCCCCAGACCAACCTGTTTCTTCAGGGCCGGGATCATCCCACGGCCACACCTCGGGGATTGACCGCCGTGCGCGCGCTCCAAGACGCCGGGGTGCTAGTCGCCGCGGGGGCCGACAATGTGCAGGATCCGTTCAATCCTGTTGGCCGCAGTGATCCGCTCGAGACGGCGGCGCTGTTGGTGATGGCGGGTCACCAGACCCCTGACGACGCCTACCGAATGGTCAGCAACGACG
Source organism: Planctomycetota bacterium (assembly GCA_963580005.1). GTDB lineage: Bacteria > Planctomycetota > Planctomycetia > Planctomycetales > Planctomycetaceae > UBA8437. Next base: position 2,129 of record CAUZJR010000589.1, on the reverse strand, counting down.
CTCGGGAAGGGATCGGCATGCCGCGACTGAATATCGAAATCGGGTCGCCGGCTGACCTGGTGGTAATTGATGCTGCTTCGCCGCGCGAGGCCATCGCCGATGCACCGATGTCCCGTCGGGTCTACCGGAGGGGCGTGCTGGTGGCGTCGACCGATCAGCAGACAGCGGTTCATCGCAAAGAGTGAACGAGTTCGGCGGGAGGCCGAGACTTTCCTGTATATCTCTAGTTAAGGTTGGATGGTATAAGCATGCACACAGGAGTGTTTCTTTTCGGGGGCGTCGAGATGGAGGACGCCGGGTCGGGCCCGCCGGCTCCGACTGATCGTCGCTCCGACGCCCGGAAGATCTGGGAGACCACCGAACGGATCATCGACATGGGGGTCGTGTCGGAGCAACTCGGGTTCGACTCGTACTGGCTGACCGAGCATCACTTCCAGCACGAGGGGTACGAGGTGATCCCCAACGGGATCCTCATCGGGGCAATCCTCGCCGAGCGCACCGAACGGATCAAGATCGGCATGGCGTTCAACGTCGTTCCGCAGTGGCATCCACTACGACTGGCGGAGGACTTTGCCACACTTCACAACATCTCGGGAGGCCGGGGGATCCTGGGGGTGGGACGGGGCACCGTGCCACGCGAGGCCGAGACGCTGGGAGCGACTATCGGCAGCTTCGACAACCCGGATAAGGCCGCGGCCGATCAGGTGAATCGCGAACAGTTCGAGGAGGCCATGCAGGTCATCAAAATGGCCCTCGACCAGGAGACGTTCTCGTTCCACGGCAAGCACTACGACTTCCCGCCGCCGGGGATCCCCGATCGGGGCGGCGAGGTCGAGGAGCTGACCCTGGTGCCCCAACCGCTGTATCCGTACGAGACGTGGCAGGCCATCACCTCACCGCCGACTCTCGAGATGGTACCCAGGTGGGGCTGGGGTGGTGTCTGGTGGAACATCAATCCCAAGTTCCTGAAGATGTTCTGGGAGCGCTATGCGGAGATCTACGAGGAGACCCACGGTCGCACGCTCGAGCGGGGTGAGAACCGAATGCTGGTTCTGAGCACACGGGTCGAGGACACCCACGAGAAGGCCGTCGAGGCGATCCGACCAGGCCACGACGAGTTCTGGAAGTTTCTCGGGCCCTACGGTTGGAGCAAGGGCTACATGGGCGACGACGGCAAACCGGCGCCCATGGGGTTGGTGCCGACCCTCGAGGAGACACTCGATCAGAAGATCTTAGCGATCGGCACGGCCGAGGACGTGGCCGAACAGATCGCCTGGTACGACGAGCAGATCGGCATCGAGAACCTCCTGCTGTTTCCGGGCATGCCGGGTGACAGGTACGAGGACATCGAGGAACAACTCGGCCGTCTCGCAGGCGACGTGTTGCCCAAACTCGGCTGAAAGGCGAGCCCGATATGGCCAATGTCATCATCACCTGCGCACCGACCGGCTCGATCCACACTCCGTCGATGTCTCCCTACCTACCGGTGACACCTGAAGAGATTGCGGAAGCCGCGATCCAGGCGGTTGAAGCGGGAGCGGCGATTGTTCATCTTCATGCACGTGACGCCGTAACCGGGAAGCCGACCCAGGACCCCGCTGTATTCGCCAAGTTCCTGCCCATCATCTCCGAGGCGAGCGACGTGGTCGTGAACATCACGACGGGCGGCAGTCCCCACATGTCACTCGACGAGCGACTGCAACCGGTGTTGGAGTTCGCGCCCGAGATCGCCTCGCTCAACATGGGATCGATGAACTTCGGGCTCTTCCCCATGCTCCAGAGGTTTTCCGAGTTCAATCACCCGTGGGAGCGTGAGCATCTCGCCAATAGCCGTGACCTCGTCTTCAAGAACACCTTTGCCGACATCGAACGAATCCTCTCGACCTGTACCGACATGGGGACCCGCTTCGAATTCGAATGCTACGACGTGTCACACCTCTACACCCTGGCCCACTTTCTCGAACGGGGCCTTGTCCAACCTCCACTCTTCGTGCAGACCGTTGTCGGGATCCTTGGAGGAATTGGCCCCGATCCCGAGGACCTGATGCACATGCGGCGAACCGCCAAGCGCCTCTTCGGTTCCGATTGGGTCTGGTCGGTGCTCGGTGCGGGCGCCCATCAGATGAGCC
>CAUZJR010000588.1:0-3069 GCA_963580005.1 Planctomycetota bacterium | reverse complement strand
CACCGGAATCGAAGGCCAGGGCGACCTGGCTGCCCGGCAGCGGGGTTGTGCCGAGGTATCTGAGCGTGACAGTGGTGCCCAGGCCATTCCCGTCGAGGCCTCGGAAGACCTCGAGCAGTGGATGAGCGTAGTTGCCCGGATCAAAGACCACGGCCTGCTGGTTGGGGTCATCAGCGGAGACGAGTTCGCCGATCCGGCCTGGCAGCAGTCCGGATCCGGCCTGGCCGAGCAACCGGTTCCAGGACTCGGTGTGAACCGAGTTGCCCATCCCGATCACCAGGCCTCCTCCGGCGGAGACAAACCGTGCCAGCCGGGACGCTTCGAGCCGGTCAAGTCGAGGGACATCGCACAGCACGATGCAGTCGTGTCGATCGAGGTCCTGGCCCACGAGGCGGCTTTCGGGGATCACGGTGGTTGCGACTCGTGGCGAGTCGCTGGTCTCGGCGGATCGATCCGCGGTACCGAGTCCCGGATCGAGAGCGGCTTCGACATAGAACGTGGCCAGCTGGTCTGGACCCGCACCAAAGCGGCCTCCCGCCAATAGCACTTTCAGCCGGTCACGAACCGGCAGTGCGATGTGCCGGTGATCGTCGTCGGGGAGTCCATCGCCGCTGAGCCTGACTTCGGCGTGGTGTTCTCCGGCTACGGCGAACCGGTGAGACCACACGGCGGTGGTACTGCCACGAGGCACGAGCTTGAGTTCACGGCGAGCGACCATTCGGCCATCGATGTGCCATTCGACCTGTGTCTTGACCGGTGTTGTGACGAGGTCTGCTGTCGGTTCGGGAGGTCCGAAGTGGGAGACGGTGGCGCGAAGTGTCACTGGTTCTCCGACGATCGCCACCGCCGTCTCGGACTTCAGTTCGACGACGGCGGTATTTGAGGCGGCCGGTCCCGAGACGTCGTAGACGACCAGTTCGGATTGCTGTCGGATCGAGTTGAGCAGATCCCGGATCCGCTTACGGCGATCCTGTTCGGGAGGTTGCCAGGCGGAGCGTTGGAGGTCGGTAACGAGTGAGACTCGGAGTCGGCCCGAGGGGACAGGCGTATTGAGCAGTGCCAGGGTGGTTTCGAGAGTTTCGAGTTCGCGTCCTGATTCCCAGGTCGGTTCCAGCCGAGCAAGTTCCTCGAGCACATCGCCTCGTCGACCGGCGGCCTGTGCGATCACGACCGGTGTCCCGGCGGCTCGAATGACCAGCAGGCGAAAGGTGTCGCCATCGTGGGCTGTTTCGACGGTCTTTTGGAGGATGGCTCGTCCCCGATCAAACCGTTGTTGTCCGCGGTCGCGGTGTCTCATGCTGAGCGTGGCGTCGAGGACGAAGAGGTGGTGGATGGGTGCCCGGCCAGCGGGGGTCTGGGTGACACTGTCCTGGAGAGTGGGTCGTGCCAGCGCGATGGCGATCAGCATCAGGATCGCCATCCGGACCGCCAGCAGGACCCAGTGCTGAAAGCGGAGTCGTCGCGAGTGCTTCCGAGTTGCCTCGGCCAGGAATCGGTTGGCGGCGAACGGTTCGGCCCGGTGTTCGCGTCGAAACAGCAGGTGCAGGATCGCCGGAATCGCCGCCAGTGCTATTCCCAGCAGCAGCCAGGGGCTACCGAAGCTCAGTGCGAGCAGTGAGCTGGAGATCATGGCCTGGCCTCTCGTCCGCGGCGTCGGCGGGCTTGCAGGAAGCCGGGGAGCACATCATCGAGCGGCACGTCGGTTCGCAGCAGCAGGTGGTCCATTTGCATCGAGCGGCAGCGTGTCGAGACGTCGTCGAGGAACCGGCGGAATTCGCCTCGGTAGGCATCGGCCAGTGCCCGGGGCTCGACCACCTGGTCGGCTTCACCTTCCATCCCCACGAAGCGGGTGGGGTCTTCGAAGGGGAAGTCCTGCTCGGCCGGGTCGATGACCTGCAGCACCACCACGTCGTGGCCTCGCCAGGCGAGTTGCTCGAGCCCCACGAAGGTCTGATCGAGGTCATCGAAGAGGTCGCTGAAGCAGATGACGATGGCGGGTCGGGGCAGTCGGGAGGCGAGGTCGGCGAAGGCGGAACCCAGCCCCGTCGGACCCTCGGCGGTGCTCGCCAGCAGGGCCTGGTTGAGTTGTCCGAGGTGCGAGGGTTGGGTGGAGGGTGGCAGGAGTTGTCCGAGCCGTCCGGCGACGGTGACCATCCCGACGGCATCGGACTGTCGCAGGACCAGCCAGGCCAGGGCTGCTGCAGCACGGCGGGCGTGGTCGAGTTTCGAGAGTGGTGCGTTGGCCGAGCGGTACGACATCGACTCGCTGGTGTCCAGGACCAGCCAGCACGAGAAGTTGGTTTCGTCCTCGAACTGTTTCAGGTGGTACCGGTCGCTGCGGCCGTAGACTTTCCAGTCGACGTACCGCAGGTCGTCTCCGGCAACATACTCGCGGTGCTCGGCAAACTCGGCCGAAAACCCTCTCAACCGACTCCGATGACGCCCAGTCACCGAACCCTCGAGCCGCCGACGGGTCTCGAGCGTGAGTCCGTCGAGTCGGGATTGGAGTGTCGAGTCGACCAGGCTGGGCTTGTTCGCCGAGGGGGCTGGGTCGGCGGCTGGGTCGGCGGCTGGGTGGCCGTCACCGGTCACTGATCGGATCCCCGGAAGATGCGTGCCACGGCCGGGTTGTCGATCGACTCGACAGCGGGAGTCTCTTCGAGCAGCCAGTCGACGACATCGTTGGCAATCACCCGGTCGGCCTCGGCATGAAAACTGGTGATGATCCGGTGCCGCAGTACGGGGTAGGCGACCGCGCGGATGTCGTCGATACCGACGAACGTCCGTCCTGCGAGAACCGCTCGAGCCTTACCACCCAGGACCAGCGATTGCCCGGCTCGCGGCCCGGCACCCCACTGCACGTACCGATCGATGAACCCTTCGGGTTCGGATCCGGAGGATCGGGTGGGTCTTGAGAGTCGGCAGAGATCGATGGCGTAGCGGATGACGTGATCGGCGACGGGGATTCTTCGGACCAGCTGTTGCAGGGCGACGACATCGTCGTGGTCGAGCACGGGCGAGGCGACCCCCGACTCCTCGGCCGTCGTCCTGCGGATGATCTCGAACTCC
>CAUZJR010000587.1:0-3093 GCA_963580005.1 Planctomycetota bacterium | reverse complement strand
TCGGAAGGCAAGGGCACCGACGGGCGAGACCACAACCACTACGGCTTCACGATGTGGCTGGCCGGAGGCGGGATGAAGGGTGGCGTGGCCCACGGGGCGACCGACGACTTCGGATTCCAGGCCGTCACCGACACGGTCCACGTGCACGACCTGCACGCCACGATCCTGCACCAGATGGGTCTGGATCACGAGCGGCTGACCTATCGCTACGCGGGCCGAGACTTCCGGCTGACCGACGTGCACGGCAACGTCGTCCACGAATTGCTCGCCTAGAGGTCAGCCCTCAAGCGATATCGCCTGGTACTCGCCCTCGCAGGCACATCCGCCGCAGATGTGCATGGTCCGCTCGCCCAGCACCTGCACCATCGCCGCGATCGTGCTGCCACGCAGGTGCTCGGGCTCGTCGGGCCCCCCGTGAGCACAGATCGAGCGGGGGTAGGAGCTGTGGTCGGCGGTCATCTTCATCAGCGACTCGCGGTCCAGGTCGTCTCGCTGCAGGAACCGTCGCAGCGCCGTGTAGCGGGCAATCGAGCTGCCGATGGCCGTCGATCGGATCACCTGTCGAGGCTGCAGCCACTCGGAGAGGTAGTGATTGGTGTGCCCATAGGGCTTCCCGTCGGGATACAGCAACGCGAACGCCTCGGCTGTGGTCTCGACACTCACCACGTGCCCGGCGTCGTCGGCGACCAGGTAGTGCGACCCGCCGGCTCGGGTCCCGGCGGTGGGAGCCGCGACGGCGTCGGCCAGGTTCGATGCCGCCAGCACCTGCCGCACGATCACCGCGTGCAACTTGCCCGGCTGGCAATCGTTGCTCGAGAGATAATTGATATTGATGCCCAGGCCGTGCTCGTTGAGACCGGCCAGCCCGACCATGCCGGCCAGCGAATAGACCAGCTGGGCCGGGCCATCATCGGGCTGGATTCTCAGCATGATGTTGAAGCGACGGCGGAAGGCCGAGAGGTCATAGGTCTGCCCGAGCAGTGTCTGGCCGCTGCCCGATTCGTGAGGCACCACGAAACAGGTGCAGCCGACTGTCTGCTGCACGCATTCCATCCAGCGAAAGTTGCCGACGTCCAGCAGCGAGTTGACCTCGAAGAGGTGCTCGAAGGGGACATCGGCCCCGCGAGCGATCCCCCGCATCTCCTCGACCAGTTCCGGAGCCGCCTGCTGGTTGGCTTCGATCCATGGCTGCCAAGTCGCGTCGAGACTCTCGGAGTCCATCGGCACGGCCGAGTGCTCGAGTATCCAGTCGCGGTGGACGGCGACATGTTCCTGCACCAGTTCACGAAACCTCTCGCCGTGGGCTTCGCCGATGGCCGTGGGAGTGCCCGAGACATTCAGCAGCGGGATCGATGTGTCATTTGTGTCATTCATGAGGTTGTTTTTACATGGGTGGGGCCACGTGATGCCAGCGCACTGAAATCGGTTACAATTCCCTGATGCGCACGATTCCGCTGCTCGTCACGTTGTCACTGTCTGCCGTGGCCCATCCGGTGTCGGCCGCCGAGCGTCCCAACATCGTGATGATCATGGCCGATGATCTCGGGTTTGCCGACCTGGGCTGTTACGGCAGCGAGATTGCCACGCCACGACTGGACCGACTGGCAGGCCGTGGTCTGAGATTCACCCAGTTTTACAACACCGCCAAGTGCCACTCGTCGCGAGTCTCGCTGTTGACCGGCCTGTACTGCGACCAGGCGGGTGGCGCGAAGCTGAGTCGCGGGGCGACAATCGCCGAGGTACTGGGCCAGGCGGGGTACTTCACGGCCATGGTTGGCAAGTGGCACCTGAACCGTCAGCCGACCGATTTCGGATTCGACCGCTACTGGGGCCATCTCTCGGGAGCCACCAACTTCTTCACCGGCGACGGCACCTTCCGGCTCAACGGTCAACCGTGGCAGATCCCCAAGATGCTGGGCGGCCGCCCCTTCTACACGACACACGCCATCGGCGACTTCGCCCTGCAGTTCCTCGACGAGGCGACCGACAGCAAGAAGCCCTTCCTGCTCTACGTGGCCTTCAACGCACCTCACTATCCGCTGCAGGCTCCCGAGGAGGACGTCAAGAAGTACGACGGACGTTACGACATCGGCTGGGATCGTCTGCGGCTGCAGCGACACCAGAAGCAACTGGCCACCGGGCTGCTGCCGGCGAAATGGAAACTGAGCCCCCGACCATCTCACGTTCCCGCCTGGGACAGCCTGGAGCCGAAGGAGCAGCAGTGGGAGGCGGACCGGATGGAGGTTTATGCCGCGATGGTCGACGTGCTGGACCGCACCGTCGGCCGGGTGGTCGACCGCCTCGAGCAGCAGGGCATCCTCGACAACACGCTGATCCTCTTTTGTGCGGACAACGGGGCGTGCCCGTTCGAGCGAACACGGGGGCGATACAAGAAGCCGTGGGACCCCACGTCCTACTGGACCTACGACGCCAGTTGGGCTCACGCCGGCAACACGCCCTTCCGGCTATACAAGCAGAACCAGCACGAGGGTGGCATCTCGTCCCCGCTGATCGTGCACTGGCCCAAAGGGCTGAAGACCAAACCGGGCTCGATCACCCGCCAGCCCGGTCACCTGATCGACCTGATGGCGACCTTCCTGGACGTGACGAAGGCGAAGTACCCCCGCCGGGTCGGCGACCGCAAGATCGGCCCACTAGTAATGGGCCGCTCGCTGCTGCCAATCTTCGCAGGCGAGACTCGCGATCCTCACAAGTCACTCTACTTCCACTTCGGCACCGACCGCGCCCTGCGGCAGGGTCCTTGGAAACTGGTCTCGGCCAAGCGGGGACGCTGGGAGTTGTACAACATCGACCAGGACCGGACCGAGTTGAACGACCTGGCGGCCGAGCACCCCGAACGGGTCGCCGCAATGGCCGGCGAGTGGTTCCGACTGGCCAGGGTCGTCGACCGGCTGAAGGGCCGCCAGCTGGCGCCGGTCCGCAACCGCATCACCCCGCTGAACTTTCGTAAGAGCACCACCTCGGGTGCAGCAGCAGCCGGCAAGAATCGCAAGAAACTCGCGGGCAACCGGTAAGCGGATCCGTCGGCCGTTGCCGGGTTGGTGGGGCTTTCGATCCGGAACCGCGGGCGAC
>CAUZJR010000586.1:0-3096 GCA_963580005.1 Planctomycetota bacterium | reverse complement strand
CACCCAACAAGGGGCAGGTGCTGCTGGATGGCACCGATGTCACCAGCTGGCCACTGTACCGGCGGGCCCGTCACGGGCTGGGGTACCTGCCCCAGGATGACAGTGTCTTCGGCAAGCTGAGTGTCGCTCAGAACCTGCAGGTCGTTCTCGAATACCTCGGTGTGAAGCGGGCCGAGAGAAAACGGCGGATCAGCGAACTGCTGGGACAGTTCGGGATCGCCGACCAGCACGCTCAAGTCGCCTCGACACTCTCGGGTGGAGAACGACGGCGGCTCGAGATCGCTCGGTGCCTGGCCAGCCGACCCAAGCTGATCCTGCTCGATGAACCGTTCGCCGGCATCGACCCGGTGACGATCAACACCATCCAGGACATCATCCAACAGCTGCGAGAACAGGGTATCTCGATCCTGCTGACCGACCACCGTGAACAGGAGACCCTGGGAGTGACCGACCGAGCCTACATCGTCTACCAGGGCAAGGTCCTCGTCAGCGGAACCCCCGAAGAAGTGCTCGCCGACCCGCGGGCCCAGGAAGTCTACTTCGGACGCCAGGCGACCGGTGACGAGACGGTCGCTGCTTGAGCAACCTGCGGGGGGGCTCTGGTGTGGGGCCAAGGACTGGCTGCGTAGCCCCTTCAGGGGCGGAGGTGCCTGTCCCGGTTTCCTGCCCCGGTTTCCTGTCCCGGTTTCCTGTCCCGGTTTCCTGCCCCGGTTTCCTGCCCCGGTTTCCTGCCCCGATTATTTGTGCAGAGGGAGTCGAAGTCCGGAACAGGCACCGGCGCTGCTGGCGTTAGCTCTGGAGCCAGTCCCTGGTGAGGGGCGGGTTAGGCTGGTCGCGTTTTCTGGCGCGACCTACAATGGCCCGCCGCGGAGTTCATGTTTCCAGGTTGTAGTACCCCACCCTGATGACCTCACCAAAGGTTGACCTGAAGAATCGATGGCTGGCAGCGGTGCTGGCGTTCCTGGTGCCCGGCGCCGGACATCTCTATCAACGAAGACACTTCAAGGCCGCGATCTACTCGGTCTGCATTCTCGGACTGTTCCTCTCGGGAATGGCGATGGGCGAATGGAAAGTGGTCTACTGGAGATGGGAGCCCGGCGGGCATCGCACCTTCGGATACCTCGCCCAGGTCCTCGTCGGACTGCCCGCTCTGCCGGCTCGATGCCAGGCCATGAGGTACACGCCACCACCCTCGGACAACTTCGAGCCGGAACGTCGACTGAGACTCGATTGGATCATGGGCAGCGACGTCGACAGCGAGTTGGATGAGAGTTTCACCGGGCGATTCGGTTTCCGGCCGGAAGTCGATTCGATCGCTCCGGAGGCTGGAGGCGAACTGGCTGTTGAGCGGATCGTGAACGTGACCGGGAGAATCCACTGGCAGCGAGTTGATGGTGAGTACACCGGGGCATTCGAAGGGAGCTCAGCGGACGGTAAGCCGGTCTCGATGACGCTCGTCGGTGAACCCGCCATCGGGCCTCGAGTGTTCGCTCACGGCGAAATCACACCCACCGTGCTCCGCCGCGACGACGAGCAGCTGCCGCAGGAATTCTCCAGTTCACTCCGCTACCTCCGCTGCGACGTCACAAACGGGAAGCGGAGAGGCGAGATCGAAGGGACCGTGGGCCGGAGTTTCTGGGACTGGTTCCAGGTTCCCGTGGAAGACAAGGCGCTGGAAGAAATCCACGGACGGCTGGGACGCCGATACGCTCTGGCCGAAGTGATTACCTGGATCGCCGGACTGCTGAACCTGCTGGCGATCTGGGACGCGCTGGAAGGTCCGGCGTATGGTTACGGCGATGAAGACGAAGCGATCGAGGGTGAAGCGGCGGAGTGAAGTCGGGCCTGTTGGCCCAGAGTGGAGAAACAGCGGTGGACGCTCACAGCACCTGGTACCTGTTACCGCTGGCGATCGTGATCAGCTTGGTCTACAGCACCAGCCGCTACGAACTCCCCTCCAAGATCCTCACCCGGGCCGGACGCATGTTCCTGACGATCATGATCTTTATGGGCATCGTCTTCGTCGTCCTCGACACGCTCTCGTTCTGGCTCTGAGTCCGGCAGCGCCGGTGCCTGTCCCGTATTTCGACTCCCTCTGCACAAATATCCGGGACGGGAAACCGGGACAGGCACCTCCGCCCCTGACGGGGCTACGCAGCCAGTCCCTGGCCTCTTTCTCAATCCGACACATCTGCCTATACTCCGCGCGCCATGGAAAATGAACTCCACGCCGCCCAGACAGCCGTCCGCGAAGCCATCGGGCTCTGTCGAGCCGTTCAGGACGGCATCGACCCCGGCGTGCTCGAAAAACAAGACCGTAGCCCGGTCACGATCGCTGACCTCGGTAGCCAGGCACTCATCTGCCGCTCACTGGCTACTGCTCTTCCCGACGACCCCGTGGTCGGCGAAGAAGATGCCCTCACGTTGCGACAACCCGAGCAGGCCGAATTCCTCGACCGCATCGCCCGACAACTTTCCGCTCGAGGCGTCGACGCCGACCCCGAGACGATCTGTGACTGGATCGACAGAGGTGCCGCCGATCCGTGCGACCGGTTCTGGACACTCGATCCCATCGACGGCACCAAGGGGTTCCTCAGAGGCGACCAGTACGCCGTCGCTCTGGCACTCATCGTCGATGGACAGGTCGAGGTGGCCGTACTCGGATGCCCGGGACTGGGCTCCACCGAAGACGGCGGACTGGTTTTCTCCGCGATTCGAGACTCAGGTGCTCGGGTCGCACCAGCATCGGACCCCGCTGACTCACGACCGGTCGTCACCAGCGATTGCAACGACGTCACACAGGCTCGCCTGTGCGAATCGGTCGAAAGCGCTCACAGCTCTCACGATCGCTCGAAGAGAATCGCCCAGGCACTCGGTCTCGAAGCCGATTCGGTGAAGTTGGACAGCCAGGCCAAGTACGCGACGGTGGCCGATTCCGGTGCCGAGATCTACCTCAAGCTGCCCGTCGATTCCAATTACGTCGAGAAGATCTGGGACCACGCGGCGGGGTCGCTTGTTGTGACTGAGTCGGGTGGCACCGTCAGTGACACTCTCGGTCAACCCCTCGACTTCTCCTGCGGCCGGACACTCTCGAAA
>CAUZJR010000585.1:0-3129 GCA_963580005.1 Planctomycetota bacterium | reverse complement strand
ATCGAGGACATGGAAGAGAACGAGGCCGCACGGTTCCACCTCAGACCATCAAACAACGGAGCGAAGAGCAATGGCGACACTAGAAGGCGCGGTGACGGGTTCGATGTCCGAGGGAACGGGCGAGGCTCAAACGGTCAAGCAGTCCAAGAAGCCAAAGCCAAAGTGCTGCGACCCACGGGAGGGGAACTGCACGCGGAAGGACTGGCACGCCCTGCTGGAGAAAGGCAACGAGGACGACGGGGAATCCTGACGCCCCGGTCGGTCTGGCAGGCTCGGCGGATGGAGCGAGTGTTCAGGGCGTGGAAGCAGGTGCGCAACGCCCAAGAGGAAAACATCACGCTCGCCACCGGCCTCTACTTCGAGAAGATGGCGGTGCGTGCTGGCGAGCGGATGGAGGGGATGCTGCGCACAGACCAGCCGTTCATCGCCGACGAGTTGTGGGTCGACGCCGACGTTGACCTGTGGGTGCAGTACGTCAGCCCGGCGATCATCACGGCGATGCTGGCCGGGAACAAGCTGGAGATGACACAGCTTGGAATCGAGATGCCCGAGCCAGACGAACTGGTGGCGTCTAGTTTTGTGTCCCAGCGGGAGCCGATCCGACGTGCGAACCGGGATGAGTTCTTCGAGCGATACCCCGGCACGCCAGACATCTTCGTCGAGATGCCGCCCGAGGTGCAGGAGGACATCATCAACTATCTGAAGCGTCGCGAGATCCCCGACTGGATGGAGATCACAAACACGCAACGCAAGAAGATCGAGAAGCGGGTAGCGGAAGGCCTGGCCGAGGGGTGGAGCGGGCGAGACATCGTGCGCGAGGTGCAGTCGATCATCAGGGTGGGAGCGTACAAGGGTCAGGCTATGACCATCGCTAGGACAGAGGGCACGTCGGCGATGAACCATTCAGCCCAGACGGTACGCGACCTCAACGCCATCCCGAAAAAGATCTGGATCAGCGCGCTGGACAACGACACCCGTGGGATGAAAGACCCATCGAGCCGGTGGAACCATGTCATCCCGAACACCCAGACGGTGCCGAACGCTTCGACATTCACGGTCAGTGGCGAGCAGCTCATGTATCCTGGCGACCGAAACGGTAGCGGGGCCAATATCATAAACTGCCGCTGTGACAGTAGCGGAATGGTTGATCTCTGATGCCGTATCCACTCGACGACGAGGGCCGGGTGCCGTTCATCCGGCGGTGCATGAGGGACGCTGAAGCACGCGAGACATTTCCTGACGATGACCAGCGAGCCGCGTTCTGTTACGCTCAATGGGAAGAAGGTCAGGGGTACGGCGACCAGAAGAAACGCAAACGGAGGTCACGGAAGATGGCTGTCGAACCCAAGGCAGAAGAACGGCACGGATCGTTTCTCACTCGGTGCATGGCCGACGTGGACATGAACGAGGAATACGAATCGGACGGCGAACGCGAGGAAGTGTGCGAGCTGATCTGGTCGGAAGCCGAAGCACCGGAAGCCGAGGGTGAAGGCGAAGACGTGCCCGAGGAGTACTCGGCAAAGGCGCAGGCCGAGGATGACGAGAACCCGCCCGAGGGTGAGGGCGAGGCACGAGACAAGTGGATCGCCGACTGTCTGGTTGACGCAGACGTGGTGGCTGAGATCCCCGACGACGAGAAGCGACTGGCACACTGCGAGGAGCAATGGGCTGCTGAGTACGGCGAGGAGGAGGAGACTGAGGAGGAGGAGGAGCAGTCGGCCATCCGTATCCTGACCGGCGAGCAGGCGTTGGCGGCAGCGTCTGATGCCGAGCGATTGCCGAGCGGCTATCTCCAGCACTGGTCCGACGAGACGGTGGTGCAGAGTACGCAGCCGACCAAGATGTCTGCCGACTTCATCGTGCTGACCAGGCAGCGTGAGCCGAACCGACACGGCAACATCGTCCAGATCGCTGATGGCGAGAACGGGCGTGGCCTGATGCTCGACCACTACCGGACGAACCCGGTGGTGATGTTCGACCACGGACTCAACACCACTCTGCCCATCGGGACCAGCGAGGGACCGGACGGGAAGTTGAGCGTGCGGCTGACAAAGAACCGGGCCACGGCTCGGGCGTACTTCAGCCAGTCGCTACCCGAAGCCGCTACGATCTACGCCCTGATCGACGAGGGGATTCTGCGGACGGCGTCGGTGCAGTTCCTGCCGAAGCGGGCGCGCAAGTTGTCGATCAGGCAGTCACAAGACCTGGGTGATGATGAGGTGTCGTTGGTGGACGGCATCGGGTTGGACTACACCGAGAGCGACCTGCTGGAATGGTCGGTGGTTTCGATCCCGGCTGATCCTGGTGCGGTGCGTCGATGCCTGGACCGGGGACACGTCAACGGCGAGGTCATCACGATGTCGCTGCTGCCGGTGATGAAGCAGATGGGCGGACCGGTGCCAGTCTGGTCGCCGGGCTGGTCGCCTGAACGCCAGCACGTCATCTCGGTCGATGAAGACGAGACGAGCGTGACGGTCAAGTATGAGCGACACCGTGAAGACGACGAGGAGCAGGCATCCGACGTTGACACAGAACCGCCGATCCAGACAATTGATTACGAGGGCGTCGCCAAGCAACTCGCCAACGAGCGTGCCCAACGGCAGAAGATTGAGGGAGCAACCAACGCAGTGGCCCAGGCACTCAAACCAGTGACCGCCGCGATGGACAAACTAGAAGCAAAACTATCACGGCTTACCGGATAGGTCGCACCATCACTAGGAGATCACGGATGACGGACGAGAGAAGCGAAGCGACCAACGATGTGCAGCAGGTCGTGGACGCGGTCAAGTCAACAGTGGACGAACAGGTCGCCCCGCTCATGGAGCGGCAGGCTGCTCTCGACGAGAAGCTGGATGAGCTGGCACAGCCATCGAGCAACGCCAGCCAATTGTTCGGCGGCGGGTCGGCGGCGGGCCACGTCGGTCCCCAGACTGGGAGCCAGGGCTACAGCTTCCTGCGGGCACTCGGTGTGCGGCAGGGATTCCTGAAACCGGAGCAGGCGAAATACGAGTTAGATGTCAACGACCGTCTGCGTCAGCATTATGTTGATCAGGGCGGCATGACGCTGGCCGGTGCGAACTCCATGCTCGTGCCGCTTGGTTCGAGTCATATCGAGAACCTCGACACGGG
>CAUZJR010000584.1:0-3130 GCA_963580005.1 Planctomycetota bacterium | reverse complement strand
CGGCCGGCCACTGATTTCACGAGGCTTTCTCGATGAGGCACGGGACCAGGCGGTCGAGCTGGTCGACGCATTGTCTCCGATCGCCGAAACCCAACGGCAGATCGTCTTTCTCGAACCCGGCTGCTGGTCGGCCGTGATCGACGACCTGCCACACCTGGTTCCCAAACAGAAACGAGAATCCGCAGGCCGGGTGGCCGAGGCCTGTCTGAGCTTTGAACAGTGGGCGGCACAGGTCCTGCCGGAACGGCTCGCCGGTGAAGCCCGGCCGGCCGATCCGGTGCTCCACCACGGGCACTGTCACCAAAAAGCACTGACCGGCACCGGGCCGGCACTCGAGACGATCCGCCGCGCGGGAGGAACCGTCGAAGACCTCGACGGCGGATGCTGCGGAATGGCCGGGTCGTTTGGCTACGAACCCGATCACCTGGCCGTGTCGCTGGCGATCGGAGAAAGAGTGCTGGCACCCGCGGTGCGAGAACACCAGGGACCGGTCGTGGCCCCGGGCTTCAGCTGCAGACACCAGGTCGAACACCTGACCGGAACAAAACCACTCTCAACAGCCCAGTGGTTGGCCCAACAACTGACCAACAAAACCACCTGACAGGAACTGGCTCAACAGGGACTGGCTCCGATGCCACTCCCTCACTTCCCGTCCAACCAGGCATCCACCTGCTCTTCAAGCAGATCCAGAGTCACCGCTCCTCGCGACAAGACCACGTCGTGAAACTCGCGGATGTCGAACTTCTCACCCAGCCGCTTCTCGGCGCGCCGTCGCAACTGCTGGATCTTCAACTCGCCGATCTTGTAGGCCAGCGCCTGACCCGGCCAGGCAATGTAACGGTCTGTCTCGTTCTCGATGTCCAGCATCGTCTTGGCCGTGTTGTCGGCAAAGTACTCGATCGTCCGTTTCCGGGTCCAGCCGTCGTAGTGCATCCCGGTGTCTACAACCAGCCGCACCGCTCGCCACATCTCGTAGGTCAACTGGCCGAACTTCGAATAGGGGTCCTTGTAGAGTCCCAGCTCCTCGCCAAGACTCTCGGCATACAGGCCCCAGCCTTCGATGAACGCCGTGTAGCCGCCAAACCTCCGGAAGGGCGGTACGTTTTCCAGTTCCATCGCCAGGGAAATCTGCAGGTGGTGACCCGGCACCGCCTCGTGGAGACTCAAGGCCTCGATCTCGTACTTCGGTCGCACCTCCGGCCGGTACAGGTTGACGAAGTAGGTCCCGGCCCGCAGGCCGTCCGCCGAAGGGGGACGGTAATAGGCGGTCGTCGTATCAGGAGCCAGGTGCATCGGGATCGGCTCGACTCCGTAGGGAATCCGCGGCAGGCGTCGAAACAACCGGACCAGGTGCGGGTCGATCCGCTTGCTCACCTCGCGGTAGGCCGCCAGCAGGTCGTTGGCATCCTTGTAGTAGAAACGCGGGTCGGTTCGCATGAACTCCAGGAACTCGCGGAAACTGCCCTTGAACTTCGTCCGTTCGATCACCGCCTGCATCTCCGCCCGGATCCGTTTCACCTCCGACAGACCAATCTCGTGGATCTGCCGGGGAGTCAGGTCCGTCGTGGTGAAGCGTTTGCAGCGGTACGAGTAGAATTCGCGACCGCCGGGGATCTGCCAGACGCCCGCCCGAGGAAAGCAGCCGGGCAGGTACTCGTCGTTGAAGAACGTCTGCATCCGGCGAAAGGCCGGAACCACCACCTCCGAAATCGCCTTCCGCGCTTCGCTCTGCAATCGCTCCCGATCCGCTTGCGACACCTCGGTGGGAAAGTCGCGGAACGGCTTGAAGAAGAGACTGCGGGTCGGATCGTCGACGATTTGACGAGCGATCTGAGCGGGCACCCGGACCATCACTTCCCGATCGTGCACTCGACGTTCGTCGAGACCGGCCTGCATCAGGGCGATCGTCTGATCCATGTACGTGCCAAAGCTCTGCAATCGCTTCAGCCACTGCTGGTAGTCAGCCCGCTTCTCGAAACGAATCACGTCGGCCCTGGAACTGGCGTCCTGGATGCCGCCACGCGCCGTCAACGGGACCAGGAACCAACGGAAGGCGTGGCTGTCGACCGAGACCTGGTAGTCGCGACGGAAGAGGTCGTAATTGAGCCTGTCGCTGGCAGAGAGCACCTTGGGATCAATCGTGTCCAGCTGTTTCAGCACATCGCGGCGGTGCTCGTGTCGAGAGGTGATGGCCGCAAGCGACACGTCCGGCCAGCGATCGTTGTATCGACGATCTCCCAGATACGACGCAAACGTCGGTTGCTGCTTCAACCGCCACTCCCACTCCGAGTCGATCAGAGCATTGAGCCGTCGGGACTGCGCGGCCCGGGCCCCGGGCGACCCATCCGGCTCGGTCGCACCGCCCGTCTCCGAAAGACACAACACCGCTACCAGCAGCAGTTGACACCCTCTCCAGCCCAAATCTCTCATCGCCACTCTCCCTCTGGGGTCAACTCGAGCCGTCCGGGGCTTTCCAACCGCGATCCTGTCCGGTTAAATACCATCTCGCCCGCCGGCCGACCACTCGCTGGACCCGGCGGCATTCCGCCGGGAGATTTCCGATGCCACGCCTGTTCCTGCTCGCCGGACTGCTGACCATGACCTCCACGATTTCGGCCGCCGACATCGAGTATGTCAAGACACGACGGAGTGATCACGTCGACACCCACCACGGGACCAAGGTCCCCGACCCCTACCGGTGGCTCGAAGACGATGTCCGTAAGTCCAAGGCCGTCGCCGACTGGGTCAAAGCTCAGAACAAGACCACCTTTGGATACCTCGAGCAACTGCCGCAGCGGGAACTGGTCCGCAAGCGGATCGAGGCGTTGTGGAACTACGAGAAGATCGGGACGCCGTTCAAGAAGGGCGGACGCTACTTCTTCTACAAGAACACCGGGCTGCAGAATCAATCGGTGCTCCACAGCCTCGAGGCGCTCGACGCCGAGCCCAGGATCCTGATCGACCCGAACACCTGGTCCAAGGACGGCACCATCGCTTTGGCCGGTACGTCCTTCAGCGACGACGGCCGCTTCATGGCCTACGGAGTGGCCGAGGCAGGATCGGATTGGCGAACCTGGCGAGTGATGGAAGTCGATTCTCGACGCAAGCTCGACGACGAGCTGAAATGGTT
>CAUZJR010000583.1:0-3133 GCA_963580005.1 Planctomycetota bacterium | reverse complement strand
GGGCCAGTGCCGCCCTGGTGCTCGACCTCGCCCAACGCGGCCTGCTCAAGGACACGCTGGTGGTCTGGGGCGGAGAATTCGGCCGCACCGTCTACTGCCAGGGCCGGCTGACCAAGACCGACTACGGTCGAGACCACCACCCGAGGTGTTTTTCGCTGTGGGTGGCGGGGGCCGGCATCAAGCCCGGCATGACCCACGGGACCACCGACGACTACTCGTACAACATCGCCGAGAACCCCGTCCACGTCCACGACCTCAACGCCACGCTGCTGCACTGCCTGGGCATCGACCACCAGCGGCTGACCTTCAAGTACCAGGGACGACGTCACCGCCTGACCGACGTCCACGGCGAACTGGTCAAGGAGATCCTGGCCTAGGCCGCTTGCGGCGGGTTGAAAAACCGGGAGCCGGGGTTCAGACGCCGCCCGTGGCGGGGCCTGAACTCATTTGTTCCAACCGCCATCGCTCGAGTGAAGGAGTCAGACCTGTGTTTGTCAACGGGTTGCCAGGCCTCGCTCAAGTCTTGATCAGATTCGGCTTCTTGCGAGGCACCGGACGGGTCCGCTTCTTCGGCTTGCTGCCTTCGACGGGCTGGGGCTGGCGTTTCCCAAGCAGGGCCGTGAGCACTTTCTGAGCCTTGCTCAGTTCCCCAAGCACCTCCCGCAACTCCCCGGGCTTGGCCTGGGGCTGCTTGGCCAATGCCTGCAGCCGGGCCACCGCTGTGTTGACACTCTTCTGAGCCGCCTCGACCTGCTGATGCCAGGGTGAGAAGCGGGGCAACGGCAGCACCCGTCGGGGAGCTCGTTGCGGCCGCGCACCGGGTAGAGGCCGTGGCAGGACATCGCGGGGGATCACCCCCTGGATCTGGACCTGGATCTGCACGGCATTGTTGACCGTGTACTTCCTGTACAGCGAGTAGGCCTCCGCATCAGCCTTCTTCAACGCCTCCTGCGTCGCAGCCTTCACCTTGCGGACCTGCACCTTTCCCTTGACCCGGTTCGTGATCTCCATCTCGATCTGTTTGCCGTTGGTGTCCTTGATCAGGATCTTTCGAGCCCCCTCCTTGACCTCGATCGTCCGCTGTCCGTTGACCACGCGAACCGAGATCCGCTTGGCAGCCTGCGCCCCCAGCAGCCGGAACCCGCGCACCACACCCGGCCGGGCCGACGGCTTCGGATCGGCCTTGGGCAGCGCCGCGGTGGCTCGACGGGCCACCGTCGGGTTCTTGCTCGAGGACAGCTTCTTCAATGCCGCACCGGCCGCCGCCTTGGTCGCCGCATCCTCAGACGACTGCAGCTTCTTCAGCACGTACAGGCAGCGAGTGGTCCGTTCGAGATCGGTGCTGTCGGCCGCCTCGGTCAACGGGCCGATCACCGCCCCGCCGGCGGCCACCAGCCGCTTCGATGCAGCACGTCGGGCCTGGAAATTGCGACTGGTCAACTCCTTGACCCAACCGGCAATCTGTTCGGCACTCGCCTTGGCCGCCGGTTTCGGTGCAGCACTCGTCCTGGCCTGGGCCCACGTCACCGCCAGCATCACGACCACGATTCGCATCCCGCGTCGATTCAATCGGTTCACGACTCGTTCCTCCGGGTCTGCACCATCTCGACCAGGTTGATTCCTCTACGGATTGTGACTCGAGGCTCCACACCGGGCAAGAGGTGAATCTCCCCAGACGGGTCGGTACCATGCACGCCGCAGCATCGGCCTCCTCAACCCATCGATGAAGACCACCATGGCCCCGGCCCGTTTCACTCACACCCTGCTGTCTCTGCTGCTGCTCTCGGCCACGGTCCTGAACGCCGCCGAGCCCGCCCGGCCCTTCGGCCTGGACCGCCGTGTTCCCTGGACCACGTCGACGATCACCGGTTCACCGGACCCCCCGCCTCCGTTTGCCATCGAACCGGTGCTGCCGGGTCTCCGCTTCACCGACCCCGTCATCCTGACCCGGGCACCGGGCACCCCCCGGCTCTTCCTCGTCGAACTCGCCGGCAAAGTACTCAGCTTCAACCCCCGCACCAAGCCCCGCGCCGCCGACCTCGCCGTCGACCTCGCACCCGCCATCGAAGGACTCCGCCAGGTCTACGGCCTGGCCTTTCATCCTAACTTTGCCACCAACCGCTACTGCTACATTACCTACGTCCTCAAGAATGGTGACCCCCTCGGCACGGTCGTCTCGCGATTCACCGTCAGCAAGACCGACCCACCCACCATCGACCCCAAGTCACAAAAGACGGTGATCCGCTGGTTGGCCGGAGGCCACAACGGAGGCTGTCTCGAATTCGGCCCCGACGGGTTCCTGTACATCAGCGCCGGCGACGGGGCCGGAGCCTTCCCGCCAGACAGCCGCCGCAACGGTCAGAACCTGGCCACGCTGCCGGCGACGATCATGAGGATCGATGTCGATCGCCCCAGCGGTGATCGGCTCTACTCGATCCCCCCGGACAACCCTTTCGTGGACACCCCCGCAGCCCGCCCCGAAGTCTGGGCCTACGGGTTCCGTAACCCGTGGAAGATCACCTTCGACCCGACCAACGGAGCACTGTGGTGCGGAGACGTGGGTTGGGAGATGTGGGAGATGATCTACCGGGTCGAAAAGGGAGCCAACTACGGCTGGAGCATCGTCGAAGCCTCGCAGTCGGTGCACCCCGAATGGGACCGCGGCCCCACCTCGATCTCTCCGCCGGCCGTGGCCCACTCGCACACCGAGAGCCGCTCGATTTCCGGGGGCGAGGTCTACACCGGCAAACGCTTGAAGTCGCTCACCGGAGCCTACATCTACGGCGACTACGTGACCGGCAAGATCTGGTCGGCGCGGCACGACGGCAAACGACTGCTTGAGAGCAAGGAGCTGGTCGACACCACGCTGCAGATCGTCTGCTTCGGCACCGACCACGAAGGAGAACTGTACGTCGTCGACTATGCCGGCGGCGGCCTGCACCGCCTGGTTCCCGGCGACCCGCAGGCGGTCAATCGCAACTTCCCCCGCAAGCTCAGCGACACCGGGCTGTTCGCCTCAACCCGCCACCAGCGGCTGGCTCCGGGAGTGATCCCCTACTCGGTCGGCGCCGCCCCGTGGGCCGACCACGCCGTCGCCCACCGATTCCTCGCCCTGCCGGGCACCTCGAAACTG
>CAUZJR010000582.1:0-3170 GCA_963580005.1 Planctomycetota bacterium | reverse complement strand
GCCCGTGTCGGGCAGTGGGGCCTTGGAGCTGGCCATTCCTCCGTAATTACGGAGGAATGAACTCACAGGAGCCGCACGATGTCTCGCAGAGCACTCAAAGTCCCTTCGTATTGCCTCCACAACCACAAAGCATCCGGCAGGGCCGTCGTCCGTCTCGGCGGCCGTGACGTCTTCTGGACATGCTGAGAATCTCCTTTCCGGATCAGTCAGATCCGGGTGATCCTCTCATTTCCACTGGTACAACGGGAGGGGGTAAGGTCACTCAGCAGCTGACGAAAAAGGAAACGGGTCGTTGAAGACGAAACATAGATTGCGATACGTGTGGTACCTGATCGTTGCCGCCTTTCATTGTGTCGCCGGGACCGATGTGGTTTACGCTGTCGATCAAACGCTGCGTGGCCACGCAGGTTCAACAACTGGACTGGACTGGCACCCCGGAGGTGAATGGCTGGCCTGCGGATGCTTCGACAAAACGATCGGGATTTGGAACGTGAAAACCGGAAAGCGACAGCGAAAGCTCTCCGGGCATACACACTATGTCTATTGCGTTGCGTGGAACCGGGATGGCACAAAGCTCGCCAGTGCGAGTTATGACCGAACCGTGAGAGTGTGGGACACGAAAACCGGCCGCGAAATCCACAAGCTCATCGGCCACACCGCTCCGGTGCTGGGCGTCGTGTGGAGTCCCGATGGCTCGAAACTGGCCAGCGGAAGCTTGGATAAGACGGTTCGTGTGTGGAATGCCGCCAATGGTCGGAATCTCCGCGTGCTCAAAGGGCACACGCATTACGTGATCAGCGTGGACTGGAGCCCTGATGGAAAACAGCTGGCCAGTGGTGGATTTGATAACACGGTCAAGCTGTGGGATCCCACCATCGGCGAAGAGACCCGGACTCTGAAGGGGCATACGGGTGCCATTGAAATGGTGAGCTGGAGTCGAGACGGAACAAGACTGGCAAGCGGTGGCCGTGACCTTTCGGCGATTGTGTGGGCGATGCCTGAGGGGAAGCAACTGCGCGTGCTCAAGGGCCACAAGCGTCGGATCGAAAGCGTCTCGTGGAGGCGGGACGGTTTGCAGTTGGCAACTGGCAGTCAGGACGGAACGGTCAAAGTGTGGGACGTGGCCACGGCAAAAACGCTCCACACGCTGGCCGGTCACAAGAAGCCAGTTCGAGGTGTCACCTGGTCGCCGGACGGTAACTTGTTGGCGAGCGGGAGCGACGATCACTCCATCAAGTTGTGGGACATGGCTCGTCGCGACAGTCGATTCGGGCGGTGACAAACCTGACGGCACCGACACCCGTTCGCTAAAAGAGTGGGTGTGAGCGTTGACGACCATTCTCTTGTCATCTCCCCCCCACGGCCCCAGGGGCCGTGGTTCGGATCTGGCGGATTGCACGCCGGGGCCGGGGCTGGGGTGGGGAGACTGCTCTTTTCCTGTCCGAGCCTGCCGTGTGCGCTGTTTGAATTCGGCCCAGCCGCCTCGCTGGGCTGCGTGATTGACGAGTAGCCTGCACACTCGGCTGTCCGAACCCGGACGTGGAAACTGGCACTGATTGCCCCGCAAGCGAGACGTTTTTCTGTCCAATGGTCACGGATCGGGTTGTGACAGTCAGGCGAAGTTTGACGGCGGAGAGCCGCCTGACACATCAGTCGTATTGATCGTGCCGATTCTATCAGTGGTTGCGTCTGTCGTACTGGACCAGCCGTCGCGATCGAGGAGTTGTTATCTGGAGTTGCGGAAATGAAGAGGACCTGGGTGACTGATCGTGCGACCGTGTGGGAATGGGCCATCTTGGCGACGGCAGGGATTGTGGTTGCCGCCGTTCCTGAAGTGGCACCGGCCGCCGAGTTGCCGGTGGGGAGAAATTCGGTCGTTCTCAGCAGTGCATTGGATCGCTTCGATGACGATCACGTTGGTTTGCCTCGACCCGATACACATGCGCCGGCCGGCCTGATGGGGGACCACCCGCATCAGACCGGCGAGGTGATGGCCGAATACAAGTTCATGCATATGTCCATGGACGACAACCGCGTCGGTCGTGACGTGGTCAGTGACATGGCGGCCCATACCGCCACGGGCACGACGTTCATGGTCGTGCCGACGCGGATGGACATGAGTATGCACATGGTACACATGATGTACGCTCCGTCGGACGAGGTCACCCTGTACCTGATGCCGAAGTGGACATCGGTCACGATGGACCACCGCCGGATGGACGGGACCACGTTTCGGACACACAACGAGGGATTCGACGACATGGCCGCCGGGGCACTGTGGCTGCTGGATCGCGACGATGGAACGGAGTGGATCGCCAACCTGGGCTTCAGTGTGCCGACCGGTGACCTGAACAACATGACCAACCGCGCGATGCCTCCGATGAAGACCTTGTTGCCGTATCCGATGCGTCTGGGGAGTGGCACCTTCAATGCCCGTCCGGGTCTGACCTACAAGACCTTATGGGAAGACAGCAGCGCCGGGTTCCAGTTTCAGGCCGACCTCCCCATCGGGAGGAATTATCGGGGCTACTCGGTGGGCAACGTCTACCAGCTCACCGGTTGGTATTCGAAACTTCTGACCGAACGTTTCAGCACGAGCGTGCGAATCGAGGGACTGATGCGTGAGAACTTCGACGGCATCGATGGGGAACTTGCGGTGATGGCTCCGATGGCTCGAACGGACATGCGGGGTGGTGACTCGGTCAACCTCGGCCTGGGCTTGGTGTGGACCCTCGAGGATGCAAGCCGTCTGAATTTCGAATGGGTCAAGCCAATCGCCCAGGACCTTGACGGTGTCGGGTTGGAGACGGACTTCCGGTTCTTTGTCAGTTGGTCGAAGGCCTGGTAGGTTCGTTGTAACGCAAGCCACGATGCCGGGGGGCGTGGTTCGGATCTGGCGGTTACCGCCCCTGAGCGGCCTCGGCGATAGCCAGGATGGCCGTGCGGGTGTCCGACGGCAGCGAGTGCCAGGCGTCGATCACGCTGGCCAGATCGGGGTCGATTGGACGATGAGTCGCCGTGGTGAGGGGCAGATGAAAACTCGATCGCGTGATTGCTCCCGAGTTGACCACCTGACCTTACCCCCTCCCGTTGTACCAGTGGAAATGAGAGGATCACCCGGATCTGACTGATCCGGAAAGGAGATTCTCAGCATGTCCAGTAGACGTCAC
>CAUZJR010000581.1:0-3172 GCA_963580005.1 Planctomycetota bacterium | reverse complement strand
CTGGAATTCTTCCAGCGCGGCCTTGCCGAGGAGCTTGATCCGGCCGACGTCTTCCGGATCACGATCACGTCGTTCCTGGACGCCTACAACTTCGACGTACGGCGGGTGATGAAGTGCTGCATCCACCACGTGTTGCCCTCGGGCCACGTGATCCCCTTCTGTGCCTACAACGTGCTGTATCGGGAAGGTCATCTCCCGCTGCCGACCCTGGACCGCTTGGCCGAGCTGAGTGTCGACTCGATCGAAGGCTGACGGTGGAGACGCGCATCACCTACGCGGCGATCATGCTGGTAGCGGTTGTGGCGGCGGCCTGGTTGTCGCGGGGCAGCCAGGCCCGACTGGGCCTCTCGGTTTCTCAGCGAGTGACGATCGGGCTTTGTGGTTTCACCGGTGCCTTCCTGGCAGCCAAGCTGCCCTTTGCGCTGTCCTACGTCGTCGAAGGCGACTGGCCCGCGGTGCTCAGCGGACGTGCCCTGTTTGCCGACGGCAAGACGATCATGCTCGGCTTGGCGGGCGGCTATTTCGGGGTCGAGGCGGGGAAGTGGTACGGCGGGGTGAAGGTCGGCACCGGGGACAGTTTCGCGGTGGCGATCCCCGTGGCGGTGGCGATCGGCCGCGTGGCCTGTTTCACCAACGGCTGTTGCCACGGAGTGGCCACCGGCCTGCCCTGGGGGGTCGACTTCGGTGACGGCATCTCCCGGCACCCGACCCAGCTCTACGAGTCACTGTTTCACCTGGGGTGTGCCGCCGTGCTGGCCGCGCTGCGTCGCGACGGACTGCTCGCCGGGCACCTCTTCAAGCTCTACCTCATCACCTACTCGGTCTACCGATTTGCGACCGAGTGGATTCGACCCGAAGCGAAACTCTGGGGCGGATGGACCGGATACCAGTGGGCGGCGGTGGTAATGTTCGTGGTTTTTGGCGTGCTGTGGTGGCACGAGTCGCGGACTGGCCAGCCTGATGCCCGTCCGGTAGGCTAGTTCTCGCTGTTTCAATCACGCTTGGTGACTGCGCTTGGAGTACAAAGGCATGCGACATCTGGTTCTCTCGCTGACTCTCGGCTGTGCCGTCCTGTTGACCGCCACCGTCACTTCCGTCGACGGCCAGGACGCCAAGGCGAAGAAGACTGTCGCCAAAAAGGGTGCTGCCAAAAAGGGTGCTGCCAAGAAGGCCGCGGGCAGTTCGACCCTGAAGACCAATCGCGACAAGGCGAGTTACGCGATCGGGCTGCAGATCGGCCAGGCTCTGAAGCGGCAGGGACTCGACATCGACCCCAAGCTGCTCGCTGCCGGGATCGCCGACACGCTGGCCGGCAAGAAGCCTGCCCTGAGTGACGAGAAGCTGCAGGCGGCGCTGGCAGACTTCCAGAAGGAGATGCAGGCCCAGAAGGTTGCCCAGAGCAAGACGCTGGCCGACAAGAACACGAAGGCCGGGCAGGTGTTCCTGGTCGCAAACGGCAAGAAGCGGGGTGTGAGGACGACCAAGAGCGGTCTGCAATACACGGTGGTGACCGCCGGCAAGGGGGCCGCGGCCAAGGCGACGGACAACGTCGAGGTGCACTACCGCGGCACGCTGATCGATGGGAAGGTCTTCGACGAGTCGTTCAAGGGCAAGGCACCCACGAAGACTGACGATACGGTCAAGTTTGCCGCCAACCGGGTGATCAAGGGCTGGACCGAGGCGTTGCAGTTGATGAACGTCGGCTCGGTCTACCGCCTGGTGATTCCCTCGGAACTGGCCTACGGCGCCCGGGGTGCCGGACAGGAGATCGGGCCTCACGCGGTGCTGATCTTCGAGGTGCACCTGATGGCGATCGAGACGACCAAGAAGAAGAAGTAGTAGTAGTCAAGGCGATGACCAGGGAGCGTGCTGCGGCACGCTGCTGACGTGCCCGCGACACTCCGCACCGCCGACATCGTGGTGATCGGCCTGGGAATGGCCCTGATCGCCGCGATCGGCGTGTTGTGTTCAAAGAAGAGCAAGACGGCCGGAGGCTACTTCCTGGCCGACCGGTCGCTGCCCGGCTGGGCGGTGGGTTTCTCGTTGATGGCCACCATCGTCAGCTCGATGACCTTCCTGGCCCTGCCGGCGGCGGCGTACCAGTCGAACTGGCGTCATCTGCCGGCCAACGCCATGTACGTGCTGGCCCTGCCGGTGGCCTGGCTGCTGTTCATCCCGTTTTACCGGGCCGGCGGGCTGCAGTCGGCCTACGAGTATCTCGAACGCCGCTTCGGACTCTGGGCACGCCTCTACGCCGGAGGCGCCTTCATCCTGTTTCACGTGGCGAGGATGGGGCTGATCCTGTTCGTCGCGTCCGAGTCGCTGCAGTTGATACTCGGCCGCCGCGAAGACTGGATGCTCGATGTGGTGATCATCGTGTTCGGGGTGATCGTGGCCGGTTACACCGTGCTGGGTGGCCTGCGGGCGGTGATCTGGACCGACGTGCTGCAGGGTGTGGCTCTGATCGGAGGCGGGTTGATCTGCCTGCCGATCCTGCTGGGAGGCATCCCCGATGGGCTCAGCGGACTGGTCGCCGTGGCGATCGATCACGACAAGTTGAGTTTCGGAGTCTCCGCAGGTGACGTCGCCGGTCACACGCTGGGGGCCACGATGCTGACCAAGCTGATCGTTTTCCTGCAGATCCTCGGCACTGACCAGACCACCGTGCAGCGGTACATGGCCGCCCGCAGTCACCGCGAGGCGAATCGTGCGTTGTGGATCGGTGGGCTGCTGACGTTTCCCGTCTGGGCCTACTTCCTGTTCGTGGGAACGGCGCTTTATGTCTTCTATGGGTTCCAGTCCGATCCGGCCATCGCCGATCTCGAGCCCGAACAGATCTTCTCTCACTTCATCATCACCCGCGTCCCTGCCGGAGTGGCGGGGTTCGTGATCGTCGGCCTGATCGCCGCGGCGATGTCGACTTTGGACAGCAGCATCAACGCCATCGCCGCCACCATCACCAACGACTTCTACCGGCGGCTGTGGCGGAAAGACTCCGATGAGCACCACTACGGAAAAGTGGGTCGGGGGGTGAGCCTGCTGACCGGGGCGGTGATGATCGGCAGCGGGCTGTTGATCCACGCGACCCGGACCCCCGAGGGTGTGGAGGACGTGCAGACGAAGCTGCTGAGCATCCTGGGAGGTGGGTTGCTGGGCCTGTTCCTGCTGGGGC
>CAUZJR010000580.1:0-3191 GCA_963580005.1 Planctomycetota bacterium | reverse complement strand
GATTCGGCAACGACCTGCTGCGAGGCGGGCTGGGCAACGACCGGCTCGATGGCAGCTTCGGAGACGACGTGCTCGAAGGACAGGACGGCAACGATCGACTCCGCGGAGGCAGCGGCAACGACCGGTTACACGGTGGCAACGGCAACGACTACCTCGACGGACAAGACGGCAACGACCGCATGTTCGGAGACCGCGGCAACGATGTGATGCTCGGGGGACGAGGCCGGGACCTGATGGTCGGCGGAGCCGGCAACGACCGGATGGCCGGACAGGATGGCAACGACATCATGTTCGGAGGCAGCGGCAACGACATCATGTTCGGAGGCAGCGGCAACGACATCATGATCGGGGGTGCCGACGCCGACCTCATCTTCGGCGGACCCGGTGTCGACCTGATCTTCCCCTAATCCCGCAGCGAGGACCCGCAGCAAGGACCCGACGCGAGCCGGGTGGTCTCCAGCCTGGGCTGGAACCACCCGGTTCGCTTTGGTCCTGAGGGCTATTGACCCAGCAGGTCGTCCAGAGACAGTCGCTGGTAAACCAGCTTCGCACCACTGCCCTCGTAGACGATTCCCACGTGCTTGCGGCCGGCCCGCGACAGGCTCGGATATCCGGCACCACGACCGATGTCCAGCAGCACCCGCCGCGGCCAGGTCATGCCGTCGTCGAAACTCGTTCGGATCGAATGATGATCGCGACCGGTCTGGGAGAACGGGTTGGCGAACAGCAGCACGTGCCGCTTGCGGTCGCCACGACGATAGTCGAACCGGTAGGTGCTGCCGTTGCAGTTGGGCTCGATCAGCGTCTTGCGGCTGGTCTTATGAGAGGTCCAGGTCTTGCCCAGGTCGCGGGTGACGCTGACCGTGCGGAACTTCGTGGGACTCTCGGTGCGGCAGTTGAGCATGATGCTGCCATCGCCCAGCTGCACCGCCTGGCACTCGGTGTTGCCGATCGACGCCTTGGCACTGACCGTCCACGACTTGCCGTGGTCGGTGGAGATCAGCAGGTTCGAGAAGTGGCCATCGTTTTCGTCTCGACCCTGGGTCGGCATCACCAGCGTGCCATCGGCCAACGCGATTCCCGACTGGGGCGAGGGTGCAAAGAGGATCCAGTCCTTCTGCTTCCACTTGCGGGTCATGTTCTGAGGCTTGCCCCAGGTCTTCCCGTCATCGGTGCTGGTGACCATCAGGAACTGAGCACTCTTGCCGATCTCAAAACCCTTCTCCGACCCCCCCTTGTTCCACTGGTGATTCCCTTCCTTGCCCACCATCCAGACCGCAAAACACCAGATCTGGCCGGTCTGCGGATCGACGATCAGCCCCGGGTCACTGACTCCGTTGAGATGCTGGGGATGACCGCCCTGTGTGCCCATGTCCATGATCACCTGCTGAGGCTTCCAGGTGCGGCCGCCGTCGGTGCTCCGCATCAACCCGATGTCGATGTCCTCCTGCAGGTCACGACCCTTGCGACGACGCATGTCGTAGGCACACAGCAAGGTCCCCTTGGCCGAAGTGGCCAGCGCAGCGATCCGGTAGGTGTGCACTCCATCGTCAAAATGCTTCCGTAAGGCCAGGCCGATCCGCAGCCGCAGGTCCGACGTCTTGTCGACCGGACGAACCTCACCCGAGGACGTCTCGATCTCCACGCAGGTGCCATCCACAAGATGATCCAGGTTCGCGTCGCTCTCGAGCCGACACGAAACCCAGAAGTGGTTCTCACCCTTCTCCATCCGAGCGTGACCGGCGATCTTCACCAGCTTGCCCCGCACCGACGCCGAGTCCCCAAAGCGGACCAGCGGGTTGAAGTCGCCGCCGGAAAAGACCTCCAGCACATCGATGTCGCCACGGTTGTCGGTGCCCGAAAGCGAGACCGTCAGCGAGTTCATGACGACGTAGGGCTTCTGGCAGGTCACCGTCAGCTTGAACAGACGGTTGTGGTCGTTGCGGACCAGCAGCGGCCGCACCTCCTGCGTCACCACAGCAGTCACCTCCGCCGATTCCACCACGCCCGGATTCGACAGGCAGCACAGCGCCGCCCCCACCGCCACCGCCATCATGCTCGTTCGGCCCACTCTGCCACGTCGTCTCATCGAATCACCCATCGTTGTTGAAGTTTCCGGTTGATGGCCGCCGGGACACCCGGCCCGCACAAGCCTCTTAACAAAAAACCCGCTGGAGGTCCGGTTGTCAAACCCGGGGGGAGTCTCAGCGGCTGACAAACCAGCGGATCGCATACCGCTGATCGTCGCGGCGGAACTTCAGGGTGTAGGGATCGCACAACCACCCGGCGACGAAGCCGTCGGTCCGAGGCATCAGCCAGCCGAAGTCCCAGCTCCGGCTGCCGTAGCCAAGCGGCGTGCCCGGCCGCGTGCGGACCACCGGATGAGCCGCCGCCATCAGCCGCTGCTCCTGTGTGTAGTAGTAGCACGCACCCAGGTGCAGAAAGACCTCGTGATCAACCGCCCCGGCCGACTCCTCCAGGTCCCGGCACAAACCGCGGATCGCCACCTTGGCCTCCGCACCCTCCCCCACCGCAGCCGCCAGTTCCTCGATCGAACCACCCGTCACCCGCCCGTCACTCTCGTGCGAATACACCTCCCGCCAACCACTTCCGACGAAATACCGGAAGTACTCGAAGTCGTAGACGAAGTTGCTGCTGGGGGCGTTGGTCCCCTCGTCGAACGACGACAGTTCGTGGTACCGGGGCATCGACGGCCAGGGGTTCGGTGTCGAGACTCCCGGTAGAGCACTCGGCTGGCTGCCGTCGAGGAAGGGACGCGCGATCGCCTGGTGGCCATCCTGGTTGTACAGAAAAAAGCTCATCGACTCGCGAGGCCCAAAACCGTCGGGCAATGCCACCGGCATCCTCTGGTTCTGGATCCCCGCCACCCAACGGTCCTCGACCAGGTAGGTCACCCGGAAATCCATCACCTCAGCAATCAACTCGTCACGGTCCGACGACGTGTCGATGTGCTCGTTGTGCCGAAACCCCGTCCCGATCCGCAGGTCGGCTCCCGATCGTACCGCCTCGACCAGAGAGCCGACGTCGCCACCAACGGGCTGACGTGAGGAATCGAGTTCGAGAACCTGGGTCCAGCGGGGCATCAGTCGGTCTCTCGGTTAAAACAACGGGGAGGCGGTTCAGGGTGAGGTTCCAGTGTTGAGATTCCGCGAGCGGGGATCAACTCGATG
>CAUZJR010000579.1:0-3191 GCA_963580005.1 Planctomycetota bacterium | reverse complement strand
GCGACCTGGCGACCGATTCGTCCGAGAACTTCTCGGGGATGCCTCGACCGACCACCGTCACGTACACCTCGTCCCCGGCCGCAGCGTGGCGGGCCATCACGCCGCCACACCCCAGCACCTCGTCATCCGGATGAGGAGCAACCACCAGGATCTTCATTTCGACTCTGTCCGCTCCCGTGTCAAACACCCGCCCCGTCCTGGCTCACGCCGCCCGCCGCACCGTTTCATCTCGCTGGGCCTGGGCAAGCTGCTCGAATCGCTTCTCAAGTTCGGTCACCTGCCGGGTCAGCTTCGCCAGCTCGTTCTCGACGACGAACCCCAATCGAGACCCGACGCCGGGCCGGGCCGGTCCTGAGGTTTCTTCGAGCCAGATCAACCCCTTACCGGCCTGCACCAGCAGCCTGCCGTCGGCGTCATCGACCAGCACCCGCCCCACCGCTCCGCGAATCGGCCAGTCGGTTTCCAGAGACGCACGCCACACGACCAGCTTCTCACCACCAAAAAACGTGTACGCACCGGGGTGAGGCTTCGAGGCGGTACGGACAATGCTCTGGATCTCCTCGGCCGAACGCGACCAGTCGATCCACCCGTCGGCCGGGCCACGGCGGCCGTTCCAGGTCGCCCGGGTTTCATCCTGAGGTGCCGGGTCCCACCAACCCTCCAGCAACCGGGGCAACCAGCGATCCAGCGCCCGCTCGATCGCCTCCGACTGCACAGCCACCACGTCCTCTGCATAAGCCCCTCGCGGCACCGCAAACGGCTCCTGTACCAGCACACCACCCGCATCCGCCTCGAGAGTCATCACGAAAAATGTCGCTGCGCCGTCCGTACCGTCAAGGGTCAGCCAGGCGATCGGAGCACGGCCGCGGCCTCGAGGCAACGCCGTGGGGTGATAGCCCACACAGGCACGCCGGGGCAGATCCAGCAACGGCTGCCGGACCATCTGCGACAACCCGACAACCATCAACAGGTCCGGATCCCACCCGGCAACCCGCTCGACCACCGCCTGGTCATTGATGTTCTCAAACCGTAACGCAGGCACCCCCTCGGACCCGGCCAACTCGACCAGGTCCACATACCCGCTGGCCCTGCGGCCCTGCTCGGGTGCCAGCCCCAGCACTCCGACCAACGGCGCCTTGTGCCTCAGCAGGGCTTCAAACGTCAGCCGCGAACTGTTGACCGCACCGGCCAGCACAATCCGTGGGGCCCGGTCCTGGTGCTGCTGGCTCATGCCGCCCTCCTGGTCCGGGGCCGCCTGGCGAATCTCTGCTCTCCACATACCACCACCGCCACGGTCCTGAGCACGATCCAGGCGTCCAGCGGCAGCGACACATGGTCGACATACCAGGCGTCGTAGCACCAGCGGTGCGGCCACGAGAGGTGAATGTTGCCGTGGACCTGGGCCCAGCCGGTCAGGCCGGGCAAAGCATCAAGCCGGCGGCGGCCACGGTGGTCCAGTTGCGGCAGGTGCTCGGGCAAGCCCGGACGCGGACCCACGACCGACATCTCGCCCCGGACCACGTTCCACAATTGGGGCAATTCGTCGATCTTCGTCCGCCTCAACCAGCCACCCACCCGGGTCACTTCCTGGTTGCCTTCGAAGACCTGCCGGCGGTCCGTTCGAGGCCGATCGATCATCGTCCGCAACTTCAGGACCCGGAACAGCCGCCCGCCACGCCCGAGCCGCGATTGTATGAACAGCACCGGTCCACGCGATTCGAGCTTGATCAACAGCGCGGCCGCGGCCAGCAGCGGTGCGGTGGCCACCAGCAGCAACACCGCCAGCACCAGGTCGAGACACCGCTTGCCTCCACCCCGATACCAACCCGCCAGTGATCCCTGCCGCCGTCGTGTCACCGGATCCGTCCCGCGATTCGTTTCGTGATGCGCCGGACCCGCCCATCGGCAAGCCCGCTACTCCCTCGTCCTGTGCTCGTACCCCGACCACGGCGTCCGATCACCAGACGGGAAGCGGCAAAAGGTATCAGAAGAACAACGGATCGATCAACGTGCGTTGTCCGATCTCCCCACCCAGGTTTGCTCTTGCCGAGGTCCTCCCGCTCGACCTACGATCCCGCCCTCCTCTCACTCAACACCCACCCCACCGTTCTCCCCTTCACCCGATTCTCATGACGTCGTCCTCGCGACCGAAAATCTGGATCATCGGCAGCGGCCGATTGCACCTGCGGATCCCGTTGATCGAGCGTCTGACCACCGACGGGTTCGACGTGGCCGCGGTCGGTCCGGACCCCGGCGACGAGTTCGCCGAGGCGGGATTCGCCTATCATCGCTTCCCGCTGCGGAGGGCCCTGGACCCGGTCGGCGACTGGCATTCCCGAGACCTTCTCGAGGGACTCCTCAGCACGCACCGTCCCGACCTGGTCCATTCGGTCAACACCAAGCCATCGATCCTGGTCCCCGACGCCGCGGCTCGCGCCGGCATCTCTGCCTGCGTGAGAACAATCACGGGCATGGGCGCCCTGTTCTCCTCGGCCTCGCCGGCCGCGTTAGCCATGAGGTTCCTCTATCGGAGACTGCAGCGTCGCGCGGCACGAGACTGCCAGGTCACGGTGTTTCAGAACCCCGACGACCGGCAGTACTTCCTGGACCGTGACATGGTTCTCGAGGGAACCGACGAACTGGTGCTCTCCTCGGGCATCGACGTCGAACCCTATGTGGCCTCGGCCGGCGACCCCGCCCAGCGAATGGCACTTCGAGACGAACTCGGGCTGAAAACCGGACCGGTGATCACCATGGTCTCGCGGCTGATCCGCCCCAAGGGGATTGGCGAGTACCTTGAGGCAGCGTCGCTGGTTCGAGCACGCAATCCGGATGCCACGTTTCTGCTGGTTGGTCCCGAGGTACACGAGGGTCCGACGGCGTTCCCGGCCGATCGGGTCCATGGGTGCCCCGACGTCAGGTTCCTGGGCCGCCGGGCCGACGTGCCGACGATCCTGGCCATCAGCGACCTGTTCGTGCTGCCCAGCTACCTCCGCGAAGGCGTTCCGCGGGTGCTACTGGAAGCCGGAGCACTGGGACTGCCGCTGGTGACCACCGACATGCCCGGCTGCCGCGAGGTGGTACGGCACGGCGAGAACGGAGTGCTGGTGCCCGCACGAGACGGCCAGGCGCTGGCCAGTACGGTGTTCGACCTGCTCGCCGACCCGGCCCGGCGACGACGCATGGGCCAG
>CAUZJR010000578.1:0-3196 GCA_963580005.1 Planctomycetota bacterium | reverse complement strand
ACGGATCGAGCGGGGGACGCCGACCTGGGAGTCGCGGAAGTGTGAGATCATCGCGGGAAGGCCCGGCCAGTCGCTCCGCCTGGGAGAAATGTTGCCCGGACGATTCGTCGGCGGCTTGTGCCCGGTCATGTTCCAGTACATGCCCCGGCCGTGAGCCGTGTCGGTGTGGAACATCGAGCGGATGATCGCCAGCTTGTCGGTCATCCGCGACAGCAGCGGGATGTGCTCGCCGACGAGGATATCGGGCACGTTGGTCGAAATGGGCTGGAAGGGTCCGCGGATCGAATCGGCCGCCTTGGGCTTGAGGTCCCAGGTGTCGATGTGACTCTGACCACCCCAGCAGTACAGGATGATGCACGACTTGGCTCGCCCCACCAGGCCTGCGGCCGCACCCAGGCTCTGCTGCTGAAGCATCGCCGGCAGTGTCAGCCCGAACAGGCCACCGGTCTGCAACGCGGTCCGACGAGACAGGCTCTGGAAGTCGCGGCAGCCGCGTCGGGGGGTCTGCGTCGTGCGGGTCATTCGCGTCGTCCTGTCAGGGGATCTCTGTCTCTGTGATCGGCTCAATGATCGCCGATGCGTTGAGCTGTTTCAACTTCAATGATCGGTATCAGGGACTGGCTCCGCAGTCGCCTTTGGCGGCGAAGGTGCCTGTCCCGGGTCCAAGAACCACCCCACTACGCAGGGACAGGCACCGGGGGGATTTACTTGGCGACGAAGTTGACCAAGCGGCCTGGCACCACGATGGTCTTGACCACGTTTTTGCCCTTCAGGAACCTGGCCACACCCTCGTCGGCTGCGGCGGCCTGTTCGAGCGTCTGCTGGTCGGCGTCGGTGGCGACGGTCACCTTGCCGCGCAGCTTGCCATTGACCTGCACGGGCACTTCGACGGTCGAGGTGACCAGCAGCGACTCGTCGCATTCGGGCCACGGCTCATACGCCAGCGACTGCTCGTGTCCGAGCAGGCACCAGAGTTCTTCGGCGAGGTGCGGAGCGAATGGTGAGAGCAACAGCACGAAGGGTTCCATCAGCGATCGCGGTCGTGGATCGGCCTGGCCCAGCGCGTTGGTGAATTCCATCAAGCGGCTGATCGCCGTGTTGAACGACAGCTTTTCGATGTCATCGGTCACCGTCTTGATCGTGTGGTGCAGCACTCTGAGTTGATCACCGTCGGGCTCGGATTCGGCGATCGCCGAGTGCAGAGTCAGCTCATCGGCCCGCTCGTCGACGATCATCCGCCAGGCGCGGCCCAGGAAGCGGCTGACTCCCTCCACCCCACTCATGCTCCAGGGCTTGGTCGCTTCCAGCGGTCCCATGAACATCTCGTACAGCCGCAGCGAATCGGCACCGTACTCTCCGACGATGTCGTCGGGGTTGATCACGTTGCCCCTCGACTTGGACATCTTGAACGCCCGGCCCTCGACGACGATCTCGGGATGCTCGACCAGCACGAAGTCCTCACCCTGCTTCTGCACCTCCTCGGCAGTCAGCGAAACCTTCTCGCCGGCAAACGTCTCGGCGTCCACCTCACGTGCCGAAACCCACTGTCCCGCCTCGTCCCGAAATCCGCTCAGTTCGGCCTCACCCAGGATCATGCCCTGGTTGACCAGCCGCTGGAACGGTTCGGGTGTAGCGAGGTGTCCGCGGTCAAAGAGCACCTTGTGCCAGAAGCGGGAGTACAGCAGGTGCAGCACGGCGTGCTCGGCGCCTCCGATGTAGAGATCCACAGGCAGCCAGTTCTTCTCGGCCTCGGCGTCGATGAACCGCTCGCTGTTCGACGGATCCGCGAATCTCAGGTAGTACCAGCACGACCCGGCCCACTGGGGCATCGAGTTGGTTTCCCGTTTCAGCGGTGTCCCGTCCTCGTCGATCCGGAACAGCCATTCCTCGGGAGCCTCTTCGAGCGGAGGGTCGGGTCGTCCGTGCGGTTTGAACTCGAAGTCCTCGGGCAATTTCGCCGGCAGGCTCTCGAGCGTGTCGGCCCGCATCAACCCGGTCCGGTTGCCCTGGTCGTCGAGCTCGTGCCAGATCGGGAACGGTTCGCCCCAGAAGTGCTGGCGGCTGAAGAGCCAGTCCCGCAGCTTGTAGTTGATGGCCGAGTCGCCCTGTCCGGTCGATGAGAGGTGCTCGATGATCTTCTGCTTGGCGGGGTCGATTTCGAGCCCGTCGAGGAACTCGCTGTTGATCGCCGGGCCATCACCGGGATAGGCCTTGCCCTGGAAGTCCGAGGGAGGTTCGACGGTGCGGAGGATCGGCAGGTCGAAGACCTCGGCGAATTCCCAGTCGCGGGCGTCCTGGCCGGGTACCGCCATGATCGCACCGGTGCCGTAGCTGATCAGCACATAGTCGGCGATCCAGATCGGGATCCGCTGTCCGTTGACCGGGTTGATCGCGTCCGAGCCGCTGTAGACTCCGGTCTTGACCTTCGCGAGGTCGGTCCGATCGAGGTCACTCTTGGCGGCCGACTGGGCCTGGTAGGCCGTGACCGCCTCGCGCTGCCCGGCTGTCGTCAATCGTTCGACAAAGGGATGCTCCGGAGCCATCACCATGTAGGTGGCTCCGAACAGAGTGTCCGGCCGCGTGGTGTAGACCCTGAGTACTTCCTGGCCAGCCTCCTCGGGCAGACCCGTTTCTTCTCGAACGGCCTGCCACCGGGCGAAGCCGGTCTCGAGATCGTCGTGCTCGTCTGCGGACCCGATGTAGAAATCGACCTCGGCCCCACTGCTGCGTCCGATCCAGTTTCGCTGCAGCAGCTTGACCGATTCGGGCCAGTTGACCAGGTCGAGTTCGTCGAGCAGCCGTTCGGCGTATCGCGTGATCGCCAGCATCCATTGCCTCAACGGCAACTTCTCGACCGGGTGCTCGCCCCGCTCACTCTTCCCGTCGATCACCTCCTCGTTGGCCAGCACCGTGCCCAACTCCGGGCACCAGTTGACCGGAGCCTCGTGCTGGTAGGCCAACCGGCGCCGATCCTGGTAGCGGCGGACCGCCTCGGGACCCTCGGCGGTGGTCTTGTCGGGGATCGGCAACTCGCTGATCGGCCGTCCGCGGCCGACGCGTTCGAGCCCGTCGGGTCCCGTCCAAGTGCACTGGGAGTCGTACCACGTGTCGAACAACTGCAGGAAGATCCACTGGGTCCAGCGGTAGTAGTCCGGATCGGTGGTCGAGAATTCTCGGCTCCAGTCGTAGCTGAACC
>CAUZJR010000577.1:0-3197 GCA_963580005.1 Planctomycetota bacterium | reverse complement strand
CCGGCGGGTCGGCGTGGAAGCTCGAGCGGGTCGAATTGGTGAGCCTGCTGAAGAGTGCCGAGCCGGGGGTGTACGTTTCGGAGAACCTGCCGCGGATGGACGAGTTGGCCGATGCAAGTCGCCGGGCGCTGGATGGGTTCGAGACGATTGCCCTGCGAGAGCTGAAGGGGGGCGAGTCGCTGGTGATCCGCAGCCAGGGTGAGCGGGTGAAGATGATGGGCGCGTTGCGGGCTGCCAAGCAGTGCTCGCTGTGCCACGAGGTGCCGCGTGGCACTCTGCTGGGTGCCTTCAGCTACTGCTTCCGCGACCAGACTTCGGCGAGTGCATCCGAGTAGTCCTGCTGCCAGCCCGGTTCGTTCTCGAGTGCGGTGATCAGTCCTGCCTGGCGGTGTCGATCGAGCACCAGGGCCTGGATGTCGTGCCGATCGAGCCGTTGCTGCCAGTCTCGAGCCACTCCGATCACTTCGATGTAGTCGCGCCACGCGGTCGCGGGGACGAGGTGAGCGTGCGAGGCGACCATCAGTTGGATCCCGGGCGGGCCCTGCCAGATCAGGAAGTCGCCCCATTCGTAGCTGGCCAGCACCATTCCCTCGGGAGGGTGTTCGACCAGCCATGCGGTGGCTTCGATGGGTGTGGCCGAGGAGACCATGGGTCGCCGGGCTGCCAGCGTGTCACGTTCGAGAAGCAGCCCGCGGGTGGCCGGAGCTGCGATCAGCGTGACGAGTGCCAGCAGCAGCCCGCCAACCAGGACCTTGCGTCGATCTGTCGAGGGCAGCGGGTGTCGAATACCGAGCGAGGTCCCTGGTGCGGAGGTCTGCAGCGCGACGATCAGGCCGGCGACCGGGGCCCACCAGTTGATCATCCGGGAACAGGCCACGGTGGCCACTCCGGTTGTGATCAGCATCAGCCAGGCCCAGCAGCGGACGCGTCGTCGCCCGACGAAGGCCAGGGAACCGATCATCAAGGTAGCGGCGAGCATGGCCTGGGCCTGGGCCTGGTCCCATCCCAGGGGTTGCCACTCGATGATGTCGGCCAGGTTGGGGTGCTGGCCGATTTGCCAGGCCCGCCACGGCAGGTGGGTTCCATAGGGGGTGGCCACCAGGGGGACCAGCAGGCCGAGGGTGGTTTGCCGGATTCGATGGGCAAGCTGTCGGTCGTGTCGCCATGAATTCCAGCGACGGGTCCGCACGATGCGATCGATGATCCGGCCAGCCAGGTGTGCTGTCAGCAGCAGCCATCCGATCACGAAGGACCCATGCAGGTTGGCCCAGGCCCCCATCACGACTCCGACCAGGACCATCCGCCACCACGACGGCCTGGGGTCATGGAGCAGCGCCATCAGGCCGGTGAAGCAGGCCAGCCCGGCCAACTGGGGCCGCATGATCTCCAGCTGCTGCCAGGTGACGGCCAGGAAGATTGCCGCCCCGGCGATCGACGCCGGAATCCGCCTCGTGCACTTCGAAGCCAAAACCGGCGTCACCGTCAGCAGGGCGCAGCCGGTGACCAGCGTGGCGTAGAGCAGTTGAAGGGCCTCGACCCCTCCGGCCCACAGCACGCCGTACCCGATCAGCTGGCTCCAGCGGGCGGTATCAACCAGCGGCAGATCGAGTGCGTAGGGCAGGAACGGTTCGGTCGCAGGCGTCAGGCCCGCGTGCTCGATCATGAAGCGTCCGTAGGCGAGGTGTCCCCAGAGATCGGTGTGCCACAGTGGCTGCCGGGCCAGCAGGCTCCACACCGCGGCCACCGCCAGCAGCAGTAGCAGGTGTCCGACGAGCATCCTGGGGACCGGGAAGCGGGCGCCCACCTGCGGTTCCTCTGAGACGTGAGAATCAACTACAACGTTGCCGCCTGACAGTAGTCGGTCGCCGAAGTGGTGGTCAAACACGGGAGAACCGCGGTGCAGCTGGGCGAGGGACTGAAACGGGTGCCCTGGAGCGTGGTCGCAGCGGCCACGGGGCTGGTCGCCCTGGGCCTGGCGGGGATTTCAAGAGGAGACCAGCTGGCCGGGTCGGGGACCTATTTCACTCGGCAGCTGATCTGGGTGGCCCTGGCGATCCCGGCCCTGATCGCCGCCGCATGGGTTCCCTATCGGTCTCTACGGCCGGCCAGTTATCTGCTGTTCGGTGCGACGATCGTGCTGCTGCTCGTGGTGTTCCTGATGCCCGCACATCGCGGAGCCCGCCGCTGGATTCCGTTGGGTTTTTTCGACATGCAGCCCTCGGAGCTGGCCAAGCTGACCTTCATCCTCGCCCTGTCTCACTACCTGATGTACCGCAGAAATTTCCGCCGTTTCCTGGGGCTGTTCACTCCGTTTCTGCTGACCCTGGTCCCCTTGATCCTGGTACTCAAGGAGCCGGACCTGGGGACCGCGTTGCTGTTTCTGCCGATGCTGTTCGCGATGCTGCTGGTCGCGGGAGCCCGAGTGCGTCATCTGGCGCTGATCGGGCTGATGGGCGTCGCGGTGACCCCGGTGCTGTGGCTGGGTATGAATGCCGAGCAGAAGTCACGAGTGGTCTCGTTACTGACCCAGGTCGAGGATGGCCCGGTGCCTCGGGGCGACGGATACCACCTGTACCAGTCCAAGCGGATGCTGTCGCTGGGAGGTACGTGGGGCAGCGAGCTGGCCGGGATGCCTGTCGACGACCCGGCCGCCTATCACCTGCCGGCGGCTCGAACGGACTTCGTATTTTGTCTGATCGGCGAGAGGTTTGGGCTGATCGGGAGCCTGCTGACCCTGGCCATCTACGCCGTGCTGATCGCCAAGGGACTCTCGATTGCACACGCGACCCGTGAGCCGTTCGGGCGGTTGTTGGCCACCGGCATCGTCACTCTGCTGGCGACCCAGGCCATCATCAACACCGGGATGACGGTCGGGCTGATGCCGATCACCGGGATGACCCTGCCGCTGGTCAGTTATGGAGGATCGAGCCTGGTGGCGACGGCGATTGCGCTGGGGCTGCTGATCAACGTGGCGATCCGGCCGGGATACGAAGTGACCGCCGAGCCGTTTCGGTTTGCGGCTTAGGGACTGGCTCCCTTCTCGGCTGACGCCTCGAGATGAGTCAGTCCTTGGGCGGCTACTTCTGGAAGAAGTCGGTCGGTCCACGCAGCGTGTAGTAGGGGTATTGCACGACCGCCGGCGGCTGGTTGGCCGGCGGGTAGGTCATGCCCTCGGGTGCCCGGTACTCGAACGTGTG
>CAUZJR010000576.1:0-3242 GCA_963580005.1 Planctomycetota bacterium | reverse complement strand
GAACAGGTGACGATGATCTTGTCGAAGGGAGCCTTCTGTGCCCAACCCTTGTAGCCGTCGCCGATTCGAGTGTGCACGTTGTCGTACTTCAGTTTCTGCAGCCGGCGACGTGCCAGGCGGCCCAGCGGCTCGACAATCTCGATCGTGTACACCTCGTGGACCAGTTCCGAGAGGACCGCGGCCTGGTATCCGCTGCCGGTGCCGATTTCCAGGACCCGGTCGGTCTTCCGGGGAGCAATCGTCTCGGTCATGTAGGCGACGATGAACGGAGGCG
The DNA here is from genome assembly GCA_963580005.1 of Planctomycetota bacterium. GTDB lineage: Bacteria > Planctomycetota > Planctomycetia > Planctomycetales > Planctomycetaceae > UBA8437. The sequence goes on along the minus strand of CAUZJR010000576.1, from coordinate 2,968 downwards.
AAATCGTCTGGCGGTGGCCGATCGCCAGGGCGGAGTCCTGGTAGGCGAATCGACGCAGCGAAACCGAAACGAACTCGTGCCTGGGGACCGTCCGCATCGCACGCAGTACCCGCTTGTCCCGGATCCCCTCCGCCTCGATGCTCACCCGCACCATCCGCTCTCGCAACTCCGACAACCCGTCGGCCGCACACAGCGTGGCCGGACACATTCCGATCACCACCAACGCGATCCGGACCCCTCGGCGGGTCGCCGAGCCGATCGAACGCTTCGCATGAAACATCGGCAGAGACTCCTGGCGAAATCGATCTCGACGCAGGCCGGAGACACGCGGTCCGCTGGCGGCGGAATTATACGCTCATGGCCCGGCCCACGGAAACGCCGTTCCCGGCTCGTTGGGGGCTGCCGTAACGACCCGGGGACGTTATATTCACGGCGCCGCTGCGACCGGGTAGGCACAATCGGCCGTGGCCCGGGTTTCCAGACGCCCCGGAAGGGACCGGAGACAGTCACCTGCAGGAAGCGACTTGGCATCATCTGTTTGAGTACCAGCAGGCGTTTGCGCACCCGTTGAGCGTCACGATTGTCGTCGGCGTACTCGTCGGGCTGGCCGTCTCGGGCACGCTGATCGTGGCCCTGAGGAATTGGATCAGCGAGGTGTCCTACACGAATGCGTTTCGTCGCTGGCGGAGCTGGTGCTGGCTGGTCGGAGTCATCTTCGTGCCGGTGCTGGCCGGGGCACTCTGGACGATGCTGGCGGTGATGCTGCTGAGCCTCTTGTGTTTCCGCGAGTACGCTCGAGCCACCGGCCTCTTTCGCGAAAAGACGATCTGCGCGGTGGTCGTGCTGGGGATCGTGCTGGTGACGTTCGCCGCGGTTGATCACTGGCAGGACGACGTGCTGTTCCTGGCGCTGGGTCCGTTGGTCGGAGCCCTGATCGTGATCGTCGGCATCCCCGCCGATCGGCCCAAGGGCTTCATCCAGCGCGTCGCCCTGGGCGTGCTGGGCTTCGCCCTGCTGGGATTCTCTCTCGGGTACATCTCCAATATGGCCAACGTGGTCAACCTGGGCAGAAACGGGATCGACTACCGCCCGCTGATCCTGCTGCTGATCGTCGCCGTGGAACTCAACGACCTGCTCGCCTCGCTGATCGGCCGCACGCTGGGTCACAAGCCGATCCTGCCCGAAACCAACCCGCGGAAGACCTGGGGCGGAGCCATCGGAGCCTCGCTGCTGACCACCTCGCTGGTCGCCGTCGCAGCCGGGTGGCTGTTCCAGGGCACACCCGTCGCCCAACCGGGCTGGCTGATCGGGCTGGGACTGCTCGTCAGCCTGCTCGGACAACTCGGAGACCTGACTCTCGCGTCGATCAAACGCGATGTGGGGATCGAGGAGGTCGGAGCCACCCTGCCGGGCCACGGCGGACTGCTCGACCGATTCGACGGCTTGGTGCTGGTTCCCCCCGCGGTCTACCATTACCTGTCGCTGGCGCTGGGCGAGTCCGGGCCGCTGGGCTCGGACGGTCCTCACCGGATCCTGACTGGCGGATGGGGAGGCTAGCGGGGTGGACGACTGGAGACTGCAACCGGCACGAGACCTCGAGCTGGCCGGTGCCGATCGGCACCGTAGCTACCAGCGCGAGAGTGGCCTGGTGGCCAACGTGGCCCGCTTCGCCTGGTGGTCGATGATCCGGGCCTCGCTGAAACTGCTGCATCGACTCAAGATCCACGGCCGCGAAAACCTGCCGCAATCACCCTCCTTCGTGCTCGTCGCCAACCACGCCAGCCACCTCGATGCCCTGGTCCTGGGTGCCACGTTGCCCCTGAGCCTGCGCGACCAGCTGTTTCCGCTGGCCGCAGGAGACGTCTTCTTTCACACGCCCGCACTCGCCGCATTCTCGGCCACCGTGCTCAATGCACTGCCGGTCTGGAGAAAAAAAGTCGGCGCCCACGCCATCAAGCAACTCCGCACACGACTGATCGATGAACCCAGCATCTACATCCTCTTCCCCGAAGGAGGACGGACACGCGATGGATCGATGAGACCCTTCAAGTCGGGGATCGGTATGATGACCGCCGGCACACAGGTCCCCGTCGTACCCTGCCACCTCGAAGGGACCTTCGAAGCCTTCCCGCCCGAGTCCTTCGTGCCCCGACTCCACAAGGTCACCGTCCGCATCGGCACGCCCCGAACCTTCGAACACCTCGAAAATCGACGACCCGGCTGGGACCAGGTCTCCAGGCTCCTCGAAGAAGACATCAAGGCGCTCGCACAATCGCTCGATGACACCCCGGTCCCAACCGCAACCTCACCCTCAACCGCAACCCCAGCCTCCCTGCAGGACGGACCTCGATGACCCACCACGTGCTCTTGGCCGGACTCTTCCACGAAACCCATACCTTCCTCGATCACCCCACGCCGTTGTCCGACTGGACCATCAAGCGGGGTGAAGAGCTGTTTGAGGCACGAGGAGACGCGTCACCGTTGGCCGGAGTCCTCTCGGTCGCCGACCAGCACAACTGGCGGGTGACTCCGACGATCGACATGAGAGCCACGCCCAGCGGGCCGGTCGACGACGAGGTGCTGGAGGTGTTCTGGGACGGACTGGCCTCGGGATTCGACCAGGGACCCTTTGACGGCATCTACCTGGTGCTGCACGGCGCGATGGCCTGCCGTGGCTGCCCCGATGTCGAGGGTGAAGTGATCGACCGGATCCGGGCCGTCGATGCACTGGCCGATCTGCCGATCTGCGGAATACTCGACCTGCACGGGAACATCTCGAGGAAGACCATCGAAGAGACCCAGGGCCTGATCTCCTACCGCTTCAATCCTCACACCGACGGATACCAGGTCGCCGTCGAATCGGCACAGCTGCTCGACGAGATCCTCACCAGCGGCCGCAGGCCTCGATCGGTCTGGGCCCGGCCCCCGGTGATGTGGCCTCCCACGGGAACCGGAACCGGCGACGACC
>CAUZJR010000575.1:0-3259 GCA_963580005.1 Planctomycetota bacterium | reverse complement strand
CATTGCCCGATGTGCGACACACCCGGCTACCTGCCACGCCAGGCCGCCGGTCGCGATGTCAAGTGCGCCAATCCCGAGTGTCTGGTGCCGATCTTTACCGCGGCCGCTGCCGACAGCAAACAGGAGGAACCCGAAGAGCAACCCGCCGCAGCCGGAAAGGGACCGCTGGTGGCCGTGCTGCTGATCCTGGTGGCCGGGAGCGCCGGAGGTGCCTGGTGGTTCTTCGGAAACCTTACGGACCCAGCAAGCCAAAACGACACCGCAGCCTCCGCAGCCACCGCTCCGCAATTTGGAGCAGTGGATCCGTCGCCGACAGACGCGGACGACACCAAGACCCAGCCCGCCAAATCGAACGACCCCACCACAGCCGCAGCCACAAACATCTCGGAGGCCATTTCGGCCGCCGACATCCGCGACCAGGCACCGCCACTGATGATCGCCGCCGCCCAAAATCGCGACAGGAACCGCAGCAAGCCGTTTTGTCGACAGCTGACAGCCGAGTACTTTGCCTCCTTCGGAGAGACTCAGGCCGCGGAGGCCCAATTGCAGCAGCTGACCCAGATCGGAGCCGATCTGCCCCACCTGCACATCAATGCCCTCGTCTACCTGTGGTGGCACCGGCAACAGGACGGATCGGCCGCTGCGGGGCCGAAGCTGGTCGAGGCCGTTCAGAGATCCGCCAACCTCGACTCCAGCAACCCCTTTGCCGTCGATGTCGCCGTGAACCTCGGATGTGCACTGATCGCCACGGGACAGCAGCCGCTCGCACAGTCCACGATCGCACGACTCTGGAAACCCACTCTGACGGCTCGACTCCGGCTCGATCAACTGCAATGCCGACAGTCCCGGACCTTTCATCTCGCAAACCGAAACACCAGCCCGCCGGCACTGAGGGGCCAAGCCTCAGTCGACTCGCTGATCATCGAGCGACTCTGCACGCGAGGACACTCGGCTGCCGCACTGGCATGGGCCCGCCAGGGGACGTCTCTTTTTGACCGGGCCGATCGACTGGCAGCCTGGGCGGCAGCCACACGCAACCACCCACAGGCCGCCACCGCAAAAACACTCGACAACGCACTCGCCGATCAAGACCCCGCCATCCGTGCCGTCGTTTACGCCCGTCTCGCCCTGGCCACCGCAGCCGCCACAGCAGCCGCCACCCAATCGGTCTCCCGGGCACGCCAGGCCCTGAAGCAAACCGCCCAGCCCAGAACCGTGGTCCTGGGCAACCTCAAGCAGATCTACCAGCTGCCCATCGATGACGTGTCAGGCTGGTGGTTGAATGCCCAGGCCCAGGCCGACCTGACCGGAGCACTCTGCCTGCTCGGAAAAACCGACGACGCCAGAGCCGTCCTCCTCGACGCCCTCGCCTCGGCACGCTCGCTGGGTCCGGCCCGGGCCGACGTCGCCGCACGACTCAAGGCCATCCAGGCGGCCGGAACCAGCGGGATGATTCAGCAATTCAAAACCGTGCTGGAACTCACCGGGAACGACGAGGCCCGGCAAGCCGCTCAGCAATACTCCGGCAAGTGTCAAACCTGGCTGGTCCTGGCCGAACAACGAGCCGCCTGCCTCGACCGAATCCACCGATTCGCCATCGCACACCAACTCGGAGACGAATCCTGGAAGGACATCCGCGATCACGGACTGACCAACGATGCCACGCTCCGCGATCCGTTTACCGCCTCGACACTCCCCTCGTTCCTGTACCTCAGCTTCCAGGCCGCCGAAGACACCACGGCCGCGACGGACATGAACCGAGTCCTCCCGGCCGGCTTGCCTGTCGACGCCACCGAGACGCTCCGCCAGCGGGCCGTCGCGCTTCTGACCAGCGGAAACTTCGATGCGATCGTCCAGGCCGTCAATGCCGACAGCAACGCACGACGCGATCACGACTCACGCTTCCAACGTCGACGCGTGCTGTTCGAACTGGTCGGAATCGCCGCCGCATCCAAGAGTCCCGCTCATGCACTCCGACTGGTCGGCTCCTTTCGAGACCCCCGCCTGGCGATCTGGCGCGAGGACGCCTATCGACTGGCCGCGGCTCAACTGGCCACCCGCGGTCAGCACGCACTCGCCTGGAAATATGCCACCCACGCCGACCGTGTGCCGACCGAACAGGTCGCGCTGCTGGCCGGACTGCTCGAGGGAATCGACCAGCAGAACCGCTGAATTGTCCGGGGCACTGGGTAAGATGGGAAAAGCACTCTGGTGATGAGGACCATGCGTATCGCACCGCCCAGGTGATGCCCGGCGGCAGTCTTTCAAGATCACACGATCCTCGATCCGAAATCGACACAGGGGTTCGTCTCGACCGAGACTGCTCACGAGGCGACGCCTGAGGTTGCACGACGGCCGAGTCGACATAGAATCATCGTCGACTGGCTTCGGCCGCGTTCCCCGCAACCACGCCACCAGTCCCCCCCCCTCGAATCCCGCTCACCGCTCAAGGAGTGCGAAGTGCCCCGCCTCACCCGCATCCTCTACTCGCTCGCCCTCGTCTTTGCACTCGCCCTGCCCGGAACAACTCGGGCCCAGGACGCCGCGCCCAAGGTAAAGATCACCCTGGAGAGTGCCAACCAGGTTCTCGCCGACCTCAAGCTGCTCTCGGACCTGACGACCAAGACCGAGCAGAAGCAGTGGAACAACATCGAGGCGATCATCGACACCTTCCTCTTCGGGATCGACAAAACGAAACCGATCGGTGTCACCGTGACCTTCAATGGGGCCGAGGAAGAAATCGGTTTTGCACTTCCGGTGTCCAATTTCAAGGAGTTCGTCAGGAACAACCTCGGCGGTTTTGACATCAACACCAGGAAGATCGCCCCGGGCCTCTATCGCCTCAGCGAAAAAAAGAAAACACTCGCGTACATGCGATACCAAAAGCGGTACGTGACGATCAACAACAAGCGTGCCCTGGTCAATGCGGTGTACGTTGCGAAAAAGGCAACCGCTGCGCTGCTCGCCAAGAAGCACTCACTCGCCGCTACGATCCGCAACAAGGCCGGCGGCGAGGCCGCTCGCCGGAAGTCCTTCGGCCTCATCCGCAAGAACCTGATCGCCGCCGTCAAAGCCCGCAAGAACGAATCGGCCGAAGAACTGGCGCTGCGTCGGGAAGTGCTCGGATTCCAGCTGGGTGAGGCCGAACGCTTTGTGGCCGAGTCCGAGTCGCTGGACCTGGGCTTTCGTGTCGACCCTAAGACCAAGCAGGCGACCCTCGACATCGATCTCGCCGCGATCCCCGACAGCGAGCTCGACA
>CAUZJR010000574.1:0-3264 GCA_963580005.1 Planctomycetota bacterium | reverse complement strand
GAAGCCTGGGAGGTCCAGGTGCAGCAGGTCGTCGGTAAACGGCGTTGCCGCGTAGGTGTGGACGGTCTTGAGACGTTTGCAGAGTTCTGCGTCGTGTGGCATCGAGATCGTGCTCCGGATCAGGCGGACTCTGATTCTGACCGCAGGGGCACGTCGAGACCACCGTGGGGGCAAAGCGGTCACGGCTGAGGTAGAATCGACGCCCGGTGACCGGTGACCAAGTTCTCCGGTTCACTCGATGTTTCTGCTGGCCGTCGACGAGGCTCACCGTGTCTTTTGCTCCGAATGCCGATGACAACCAGACCCCCACGCTCACTCAGCTGGGCAAGTACCTGATCATCGTGACCGCCTTCCTGGGCTGGTTCTTTGGCGGGACACACATGGCCATCAATGGCCTGGCGATGCGGACAGCGGCCTTGAACCTGTTGGCGATCTCGGGTGAGGGCGACGTGACCGAAGCCGACCGGGCCGAGCTCACCAGGCTGACATCGGAGCTCGACAGGGATTCGGACGGCACGCTGAGGCTGTCGGAGTTGGCCGGTGCTGATGCGAAGGATGGCACGCCGAGCAAGGCCGACCTGACGGCGGCCGGGCTGTCGAAGGATCCCGACGGGGTCAAGATTCTCGGGAAGGCTGGTAACAAGGACGGAGTGATTTCGGCCGCGGAGCTACAGCGATACGTGATCGATGCCCGGCTGGGCGGCCGAGCCGGTCGCTGGTTCGGGTTCTACGTCTGCGCGTTTCTGTTTGGTGCGGCTCTGGGCGGGTTGGTCTTTGGCCGGATCGGCGACCGGTTCGGTCGTTCGAAGGGCATGGCGGCAGCCATCACCTGCTATTCGGCCATGTCGCTGTTGTCGTATTTCTCGCAGTCGCCCGAGCAGTTGTGGATTGCGCGGTTCGTCACCTGTATGGGGGTGGGTGGCATGTGGCCCAACGGCGTGGCGTTGATGTCGGAGGCCTGGAAGGGGGTGTCGCGACCGATGCTCGCCGGGGTGATCGGCACCGCCGCCAACGTGGGGATCTTCCTGACCTTCTGGCTTGGGAGGCAGGTGGGAGTCGACTACGACTCGTGGCGTTGGGTCCTGCTGGTGGGCGGTTCACCGATTGTGCTGGCCGTGTTCGTGGTGGCCTGCGTGCCCGAATCGCCCAGCTGGATCGCCGATCGCCAGAAGTTGCTCTCGGGCGAGGGACTTGAAGATCAGGAAGCGGCCGTCTCGACCTGGGACGTCTTCAAGCCGCGGCTGATCGGTGTCACCCTGGTCGGCATCCTGCTGGCCACCGTCCCGTTGCTGGGTGGCTGGGGTGCATCGAGCTGGTCGCAGAGCTGGGCCGACAAGGTGGGAGCCGAGATCGGGAACACCTCGCTGAAGGCCGACATCGGCATGGCCCGCTCGCTGACGGGAATCATCGGCAGTTTTCTGGGCGGGGTGATTGCCACGGCCGTCGGTCGCAAGCTGACGTATTTCCTGACGAGTCTGCTGTGCCTGCTGTGTGCCGAGTATGTCTATTTCTTCCACACGCCCGAACAGTGGCAGTTCCTGGCAGGATTCGCGGCGCTGGGGTTCTTCAGTGGAATCTTCTTCGGCTGGTTGCCGTTGTTCCTGCCCGAATTGTTCGTGACGCGGATCCGGTCGACCGGTGCGGGTGTCTGTTTCAACTTCGGGCGGATCATCACGGCCGTGACGGTCTTTGCCGGAGCGATCCTGATTCAGCAGTTCAACGAAGACTACGCCCTGCTGGGCAAGATCATGAGCCTGATCTACCTGCTGGGCGCGATTGGCATCCTGTTGCTCCCCTCGGGTGTTGGTGGAGAAATCGAAGACTAGCAGCCTGTTGAAAAACCGAGAGCCCGGGGTCAGACGCCCCGCCTTTTTTGCGGGGGGCCTGAACCCTTTTGTTCCAACCCCCATCGCTCGAGTGAAGGGGTCAGGCCCCCCGCAAAAAGGCGGGGCGTCTGACCCCGTCCGGACATCGAACCTGTGTTTTTCAATGGGCTGCTAGCCGTCGGGATGGGTGGGAGATCATAGGAAGCGGCATGTTGAAACTCGGATTGATCGACAGCGGATCCACACCGGAATCCGATTGGCAGGCGGCTGCCGATCGGCTGGCCGACGTGACGATCGTGGATGCCGACTCGGCCGACGCGGTATTGGTGGCTGGTGTCGATCGAGCGAACCAGGCCGTGGCCGATGGTCGCCACGTGCTGCTGGTGTCCGGGTCGGTCGCCGACTCGGCCGAAGCGGCCCGCCTGGAGACTCGCGAGAGCACCGTGGTGATGCTGGCTGCTACCGGACGGTTTCAGCCTTCGATCCAGGAAGTTGCCGCGGTCAATGCCGCCGGAACGCTGGGTCCACCGGGCCTGCTGCGAATTCACCGCTGGATGACCGGTGGCCGGCAGGTGGCCCCAGCCGACCTGGCCGATCAACTCGACCTGGCCAACTGGCTGTTTGGCACCCTGCCCAGCGACGTCTACGCGGTGCGGCGGGGCGAGGGGGGCAGCTACATCCACGTGCACCTGGGGTTTCCCGGCAGCGGCATGGCGCTGATCGATGTGGCCACCACGTTGCACGACGGCGAGGACTACTATTGCCTGTCCCTGATCGGCGGCGACGGATCGGCCTACGTCGACGACCATCACAACATGCACCTGCTTTTTGCTGGAGGCCACCCCGAAGGGGTGCGGGGTGGCGAGGGCGTGGCGGGGCTGGTCAGCCTGTTGCAGGAATTCGCCGCCGCGGTGGCTGGGAACCGAACCGTTGTGCCCGGCCCTTCTGAACTGGTGGCCGCTCTGAAGGTGGCCGAAGCTGCCGGGCGGTCGATCGAGGCGGGTGAACCGTTAAGGCTGGATGAGACAGGAGACGGCTATGAGCTCGGGTGACACCCAATCCGTGTTCCGCTGTGCCGTGGTCAGCGTGGTCAAGCACGCCTATGTGCCCAACGGAGTGGTCAAGCATCCGCGGTTCGACCTGGTCGTCGTCTGTGACGATGAGGATCAGCCCGACTGGGTCCACGAGCGGAACCAGCTCTATGCCGACGAGCGGGGGATCCCGTATGTGCGGAATATTGAACAGGCCATCGCCGAACACGATGTGCAGGTGGCGGTGATCAGTTCCGAGGCCGAGCGACATTGCGAGTTGGCGGTGCGGTGTGCCGAGGCCGGATTGCACGTGGTTCAGGACAAGCCGATGTCGAACCGGGTGTCGGAGTGTGACCGGGTGGTCGAGGCGGTGGCTGAACACGACGTGCGGTTCATGATGTGGAACC
>CAUZJR010000573.1:0-3269 GCA_963580005.1 Planctomycetota bacterium | reverse complement strand
CAGCTTTACGAGAGACCGACATGGCCACTGACACCAAGACCCACGTCCCGATCGGCGATTACAAGTACGGGTTCCACGACCCGACCGACGACTACGTCTTCACCAGCCGCAAGGGGCTCGACGTCGAGATCGTCGAACAGATCTCGGCGATCAAGAACGAGCCCGACTGGATGCGGCAGTTTCGGCTCGAGTCGTTGGAGATCTTCGAGTCCAAGCCGATGCCGCGCTGGGGCGGTCACCTCGATGACCTCGATTTCCAGAACATCTTCTACTACGTCCGTGCCTCGGACGGCCAGGAGAAGAGCTGGGACGACGTGCCCGAGGACATCCGCAAGACCTACGACCGGCTGGGGATTCCCGAGGCCGAGAAAAAGTACCTCGCCGGGGTCAAGGCCCAGTACGAGTCCGAAGTGGTCTACGGCAGCCTCGAGGAAGACCTCGCCAATCAGGGCGTGATCTTCACCGACACCGACACCGCGGTGAAGGAGCACCCCGAGTTGCTCCGCGAGTACTTCGGCAAGATCATTCCTCCTTCCGACAACAAGTTCGCCGCCCTGAACTCCGCCGTCTGGTCCGGTGGCTCGTTCATCTACGTACCCCCGGGGGTGGATATCGAGTTCCCTCTGCAGGCCTACTTCCGGATCAACTCCGAGAACATGGGCCAGTTCGAGCGGACGCTGATCATCGTCGACGAGGGGGCCAACGTGCACTACGTCGAGGGCTGTACGGCTCCGACGTATTCCAGCGAGAGCCTGCACTCGGCGGTGGTCGAGATCGTGGTCAAGCGAGGAGGTCGTTGCCGCTACACCACGATCCAGAACTGGTCCAACAACGTCTACAACCTGGTCACCAAGCGGGCCTTTGCCTACGGCGACTCGTTGATGGAGTGGATCGACGGAAACCTCGGCTCGAAGCTGACGATGAAGTATCCGGCCGTGTACCTGATGGAACCCGGTGCCCGCGGCGAAACGCTCTCGATCGCCTTCTCGGCCGAGGGCCAGCACCAGGACGCCGGGGCCAAGATGGTCCACTGTGCCCCGAATACCTCGAGCCGGATCGTCTCCAAGAGCATCTCCAAGGCCGGCGGTCGCGCGAGCTACCGCGGGCTGGTCAAGATCAACAACGGCGCCAAGCACTGCAAGAGCAACGTCGTCTGCGACGCCCTGATTCTCGACCCCGACAGCCGCAGCGACACCTACCCCTACATCGAGATCGATGAGGATGACGTGGTGATCGAGCACGAGGCGAGCGTGTCGAAGATCGCCGAGGAGCAGCTGTTCTACCTGATGAGCCGCGGGATGACCGAGGTCGAAGCCTCCTCGATGATCGTCACCGGCTTCATCGAGCCATTGGTCAAGGAACTGCCGATGGAGTACGCCGTGGAGATGAACCGGTTAATCGAGCTGCAAATGGAGGGGTCCGTCGGTTGATTGCCCCGACAGCCCCGGTTCGCAGATTGGCCCCATGAGCACCACCGCCACCACTCCACCACCGACTCCCACCCCGGCCTCGTTCGACGAGGCCGCCTTCGAGGCGTTTCTCGATTCGAGGGACGAGCCCGACTGGGTCAGCTCCGGCCGCAGAGACGCCTACGCCGCCTACCGCGACCTGGTCGCGGCGCCGCTCCTCGAGGAGGAGTGGAAGCGAGTCGAGTTGCGAGCGTTTCGGCCTGAACGCTTCACGTTGACCGAACCCGGTTCTGAACCTCCGGAGCTGGCCACGTTGATGCGTGAGCAGGCCGAGTTCGCCGGGGCGGTGACCCACGTCGACGGCACGGCCCGAGATCAATCGCTCGACCCGGAACTCGCCGCACAGGGCGTGCTCCTGGGCAACCTCGCCGACCTGATCGGCGAGCACTCCGAAGTGCTCAGGCCTCACCTGATGACCCGCGGCGTCCGTCCCGACACCGACCGGTTTTCTGCCTGGCACGCCGCCTTCTGGACCGGTGGTACGGTGCTGTACGTGCCCGAGGGCGTCGAGATCACCGCTCCGCTGTACAGCCTGATCGGGCTGGCCACAGACGGAGGCGCCGACTTCAGCCACACTCTCGTCGTGCTCGAGGACGGCGCCTCGGCCACGCTGCTCGAAGAAACCGCCTCGGCTGACCTCGACAGCAGCGGGCTGCACGTCGGGGCCGTCGAACTGCTGCTGGGCCGCGAGGCTTCGCTGAGGTATGTCCAGCTGCAGAACTGGAACGAGCGGACCTGGCACGTGGCCCACCAGGCCGGACGCGTCGCGACTGATGCCAGGCTGCAATGGACCGTCGGAGGACTCGGCAGCCGACTGGCACACATCCACCAGGACGTCACGCTCGAGGGACGTGGGGCCCACGCGGAGGTCAACGGATTGAGTTTCGCGACGGGCAAACAGCGAATGAGCTACTACACGCAGCAGTCGCACCAGGCACCCGATACCACCAGCGACCTGCTCTACCGAAACGTGCTCCGCGATCGAGCCCGGATCGTCTGGCGAGGCATGATCCAGGTCGCTGCCGAGGCTCAGAAGACCGACGGATACCAGCGCAACGATGCGCTGATGCTCTCACCTCATGCTCGCATCGATGCGATCCCCGGGCTGGAAATCGAGGCCGACGACGTCCGCTGTACTCACGGAGCCACCGCCGGACGCGTCGACGCCGAACAAGTGTTCTACCTGATGTGCCGGGGGCTGAGTGAGTACGAGGCGATGCACATGGTCGTTCACGGGTTCTTCCAGGTCGTCTCGGATCGGATCCCCGTCCCCTTGGTCCGAGATACACTCGAAAGTGCCGTCGAACGCAAGCTGGGCATCGGAGACTGACGTAACACCCTCGACGAATTGAACACCATGAACGACACCAATACCCCCGACGACTGGACCCCGCTGGCCACCATCGACGAATTGCAGCCCGGGGACCGCAAGAGCGAACTGGTCGACGACGAACCGGTGTTGCTGGTCCGCGTGGGTGAAGAGTACTTCTGCATCGACGATGTCTGCACGCACGATGGACAGCCGCTGACCGACGGGCCCATCGTCGATGGCGAAATCACCTGCCCGCGGCATGGAGCACGCTTCTCGTTGCAGACCGGTCAACCGCTGTGCATGCCTGCCATCGAGAAGATCACCACCTACGAGGTGCAACTCAGCGAAGGACAGGTCTGGGCCCGGCCAGCCCAGGCCGCCGATTCACTCGCAGCACCCGCTGTGACCCCAACCGATGACGGGGCTGAAGAATCCACCGAGAGTCTCCCGGTGAGCGAAGAGAAGTCCGAAGCAAGCGACGAAGCAAG
>CAUZJR010000572.1:0-3277 GCA_963580005.1 Planctomycetota bacterium | reverse complement strand
TGGTGGCTGCGGTGGTGAGCAGTCCGAGTACGAGCAGGCGGTGGAGGTTGGGCATGTGCGGGGTGTGCCTGGAGAGCTGGTTCATGTCGAGTGGGCCGGGGGGTTCAGGCGATGATGTCGTGGATGACGTGTCCGTGGACATCGGTCAGTCGTCGATCGATGCCGTTGTGTCGGACGGTGAGCAGTTCGTGGTCGATTCCGAGCAGGTGCAGGATTGTGGCATGGACATCGTAAACGTGAGTGGGTTTGTCTCGTTCGGCGGGCTTGTAGCCCCACTGGTCGCTGGGTCCGTAGGTAGTGCCGCCCTTGATGCCGCCTCCGGCCAACCAGTTGGTAAAGACATAGGGGTTGTGATCGCGGCCCTTGGTGCCCTGTGTCGAGGGCATGCGTCCGAACTCGGTGGTCCAGAGGATGATGGTGTCTTCGAGCAGCCCTCGTTGTTTCAGGTCCGCGATCAGTCCCGCGGTCCCGACGGCCATCCCTTCGGCCAGCGGCCCGTGGTCTCGAGCAATGTCCTCGTGCGAGTCCCAGTTGCGACGGGGAAACCCGTTGTCGCAGCCGGACCAGATCTGCACGAACCTGACACCTCGTTCCAGCAGCCTGCGGGCGACCAGGCACTTGCGGCCGAAGTAGGTGATTTCTTCGGGGACGTTGATCTGGGCCGGGAAGCCGGTGCGAGGGGAATCGAGACCATAGAGCTTGAGGACGTGCTTGGGTTCGCCGCTGATGTCGAGAGCTTCGGGGGCGGAGAGCTGGAGTTGTGCTGCGAGTTCGTAGCTGCGGATGCGTGCTTCGAGTCGTGAATCGCCCTGACCGGGTTGCTGGTGTTTGCGATTGAGGGTCTTGAGCAGTTCGAGTCCTTCGCGGTCTCCCTGGGGCGTGACGAAGCTGTCCGGGTCGGCTTTGAGGTCGGCGATCGGGTTGCGGAGCCCGGGTCGAATGATGGTGCCCTGGTAGCGAGCCGGCAGGAAGGCGGTGTCCCAGTTCTTGGGACCATTGGAGGCGAACCCACGGTGATCGGGCAGCACGACAAAGCTGGGCAGGTTTTCGGTCTCGGCACCCAGTGCGTAGCTGACCCAGGCCCCTGCCCCGGGGAACCCGGGTCGCTGGAAGCCGGTGGCCTGCAGCAGAGTGGCCTGGCTGTGGACTCCGGTCTTGCCCACCATCGAATGGATGAAGGCCAATTCATCGGCGCAGCGGCCCAGTGCTCGGACGGGGTGGCTGAGCATCTTGCCGCATTCGCCGTAGGGCCGGAACGAGAAGGGAGATCTCATCCAGGGCCCCAGCCCGTTCTGAAACGCCTCGACCGGCTCGCCGAAGTCCGACTGCTGCCCGTGGTGCTTTTCGAGGGCCGGCTTGTGGTCGAAGAGGTCGATGTGGCTGGCCGCACCGGACATGAACAGCTGGATCACTCGCTTGGCACGCGGCCGGTGGTGCAGTCGACCGGACAGGACGCCGCGTTCTGCGGCGGAGGTGGACGATTGGCTATCGAGCAGGTGGGCCAGCGCGATGCCGCCCAGGCCACCTCCGGATTGCCAGAGAAAGTCCCGGCGAGAGCGGGCGTCGGGCGAGGGGCCTGGGCTGCAGTTGTGGGTGGAGGCGGTCATTCGACGAAGACGAATTCGTTGAGGTTCAGGATGACCCGGCAGGCGTTGGGCAGGCCATGCCGGGTGGCGTAGGCGGAAAGCAGACGCAGTTCCCTGGCATCGACTTCGCGCGACAGCGCAAGCCGTACGGCCAGGCGGATCTGGTCAACGAGCCGGGGGTGTCGAGCCGCGAGGCGTGCGGCGAAGTGGCTGGCCATGGTGGTCATGAAGCGATTGTTGAGCATGGCCAGTGCCTGCAGCGGCGAGATGGTCTCGTCGCGTCGCGGCACCATTCTCGAGGGATCGGCGCAATCGAGCACGGTCATGAAGGGCTGCTGCTGGCTGCGGACCAGGAAGCGGTAGACGCTGCGGCGATTGGTTCGCGGGTCGTTGTGGTCGTGTTTGTGGTACTGGTAGTGCGGTGAGTGCTGGGGTTTTTCGATGACGAAGTCCTGGAAGCCGGGTCCGTACATGCGGTTGTCGAGTCGGCCGGCGACGGCCAGCACCGAGTCGCGGATCACCTCCGCCTCGATCCTCCGCCGGTTCATCCGCCACAGGAAGCGGTTGTCTGCGTCCCGGAGTGCCGCGGCGGATCGGTGGTCCGATGCCTGGCGGTAGGTGGCACTGAGCAGGATCTGTCGGTGGAGGTCCTTGAGCGAGCCGTTGCCGTCGCGGAGTCTCGCGGCGAGCCAGTCGAGCAGTTCGGGGTGGCTGGGTTCCTCGCCCATGCGTCCGAAATCATTGGGCGTGGCCACCAGCGGCTGACCGATGTGGAACTGCCAGACACGGTTGGCGATCGATCTCCATGTCAGCGGATTGCGCACGTCAACCAGCCAGCGAGCCAGTGCGACGCGTCGATCCCCTTCGCGGTGTGCCTTGGGCAATAAGAACCTCGTGGGCAGGTTGGCTCCGATATCGACCGTGCCGGGCCCCACCAGTTTTCCCTTGCGGCGGATGTCTCCGCGGGCCAGCAGATGGATGGGCCGCGGCCGTCCCTTGTCGTGGCCGGTGCCCCGGAAGCTGCCGCTGCCGGTGTGCACGGTACCGGCATAGACCATCGCCGATTTGGGGATTGTGGCGCTGGCCTGGGCGATCGATTTCAATCGGCCGTCCATCCGTTGGCGACGGGCCAGAAATGCGGGCGTCAGCAGCTCTTTTCGCAACCGGGTCCAGGTGCGGTTGAGTTCGACGACGCGAGCCAGGAGAGCGGGCGTGAGTTGTGCCCTGTCGTAGAATCCGTCGACGAGATTGCGACGGGTCCAGCGGGGTGGAGCTTCGATGGAATCGAGCGAGTTGACCGGTCGTCGGAGGGCCAGGTTGTTGTTGCCAGTGTCCAGTGCGGCGAGTTCGGCCAGGGCGAAGATGAAGTCGTTGTTCCTGGTGGCCAGGCGGGTGGCGGTGACGCGGATGTAGCGGGCACGTCGGTCGCCGGCGGGGACCGACAGCGGGCGGGTACCGGGGTTGGGGAAATCGGATCGAGTGTGATCCAGCAGGCAGGCGACTGGTGAGGCGAATGTCGGGTCGTCGGAGATGTCGATTCGGAATCTGAGCGGGAAGCCGAATCCGGCTCCGATGTTGTTGAAGTCGTCGTGGCAGCCGACGATGACGACGTGAGCCAGTTGTTGGCTCGAGCCCAGGTCGACCTGCACCCACTTGGTTTGGGACCGATCGGCGACAATTGCGCTGTGGTA
>CAUZJR010000571.1:0-3312 GCA_963580005.1 Planctomycetota bacterium | reverse complement strand
CGACTTGTTGTAGAAGACCGCGCCGTTGGTCAGGTACTTGCCCTGGAAGACCAGTTCCAGTGCCTGGCCCAGATAATCTGTCTCGGGCTTCTCCTTTTGCCACTGGTCGTGGGCGTCGCCGGCATAACGGAGCTTGCCCTGGGCGTCGAAGACGAACAGGTGCGGAGCCGGAGCCGACTGGACATTCAGCGCCGCTCTCAGCCGACCCTCGGCATCGTCAAGCAGCCGCACCTTGCGGGCGTCGGTCTTCTTCCAGAACTCGACCAGCTCCTCGAACGAGTCCTTCTTGTTGCCGATGACGGCGACAAAGTCGACCCGATCCCCGTAGGTCTCAAACGTCTTGGCCAACGCCGTGAAGTACTTCGGGTCGGCCTTGTAGTCCTTCTTGCGACCCGAGGTCAGGTTGACGAAGGCGATGGCCAGAGGGCGGTCCTTCTGCTTGAGCACCTCGAGCCTGATGGGCTTGCCGCTGGTGTCCTTCAACTCGAGATTCCCCGGCATCGGCTTGCCGAAGGGGAGTCCCGAGAAGCGGCGGCTGACCACGACCGACTTGGGCGGGAAACCGGCCTTCCGCAATTCGGAAACCAGCTCATCGAGCCGCACCACGTCGTCGCCGCTGGCCTCGAAGGCCAACCACAGCTTTTTGGGGCCGTTGAATGTCGGCTTGGTGTGATAGTCGCGGAACGCTCCGCTCTTGACCCAACTGACCCGGGCCACGGCGGCCTCGATCGCCTTGCGGCCATTGCTGTCAGACGCCGGTCGCACTGGCTTGGGCACGAACGGTTTCTTTGCCGCGGGCTTCTTGGAGGGCTTGGCGTCCTTCTTCACGTCCTCCTTGGCATCCTTGGCATCCTTGCCCGCCTTCTTCTTGCCCCCCTTTTTCTTCTTCTTTTTCTTGGGCTTGGGGGGCTTCGAGTAGACGACGTCGCCGCAGACATGATTGAACTCGATCTGGATCCGGATGTCTCCGAACCCTCGCAGCCGCACCTGTTGCGGAATCCGGCCACTGTTGCGGAACTCGTTGAGCAGCGGCTTGATGTTGGCGTACTTGCGGTCGGCGATCCCCAGCCGGGCGATGGTGGTCTTGTCGAGATCGACGCTGGTGCGGCTGGCCCACTTGTGACCACTCAGCAGGCTCTGCACATCGGTACCGATGGAGCTGGTGTGAGCGAACTCGAACTCGATCAGCGGGTGACTCGATGAGCCACCGACAACCGGTTTGCCGGCGGGTCGCGTGACCAGCGGTGCGGACGCCTTGGGCATCGCGACACCCCGGGGCAACAACCAGGCGTGCAGCGGAGCGGTGCCGTCATGGGCGATCAGGTTGAGCAGCGTGACCAGTTCCAGTGGTCCGGCGGCCTTGGGATCAACGGCGATGTTGATCCCGCCGCCGACGACCTGGACCGAGTCGGCCCACTTGAGTGATTCGAGCAGTTCGGCCGTGCGATCTCGGCAGACCAGGCACTGCTCGGCCTCCTCAGATCCCTGCTCGGCCTTCCAGCTCGGCAACTCGACACGCAGCCGATCTCCCGATCCGCCTCGCGACCTGATCCCGGTCAACTCGATCCCCTGGTCCCTCAGCCGAGAGCGGAGACCCCAGAGATCGACCGGCTGGTCGGCACGGAGGTAGAGGATGGCCCGGGGCGTCTTCGGGTCGGGGTGTGGCCGGACTCCAGCCAGCCCGGGTACTTCTCCCAGGGCGGCATGCAGATGAGCGACACAGCCTCTCTGGTCGCACAGGTGTCCGAGTGTCACTTCGAGCGTGCCGCCCACCAGCGCGACTCCGGTCCGGGAGGCCAGCGTGGTCGGAGCGGGTTTCTTTTTTGGAGTCTGCAGCACGACCTCGAGAGTTCCCTCGATCGTCCTGGGCTGCTTGTTGTCGGCATCGGTCGTCTCGGTCTTGAACGCCAGCGGCACCAGCGTCTCACCCGCTCGTCGCTGGACCGTTTCATGCAGCAGCACGACCTGCCTCGTTGTGAGCGGCCCGGTGTTTGGCCCGTTTGGGGCATCGGCGAAGTCACCCTCGAGAGCCACTCCGGCGGCCGAGGCGTCCTTCAGTGAGAGGCCGGGGGTTGTGACCTTGCGAGACTTCTCGGAGGTCAACTCGACGATCAATCGGATTGACGGCGGGCCCGGAGTAGCGGCGACCTTCTTGTCGGCTCCCTTTTTGGCCTCCTTCTTGGGTTGGGCCGGGGTTTTAACTTTCAGCCGTTCGGTCCATCCCCTCAGTGTCAGACCCTTGGCCCGGACGATGCTGGTGACCGGTGAGGACTGCGAGACGGTGAAGGGGGTGTCGTCGTAGCGTTTCAGGATCGCGGCGAGGTTGGCCTTGCCCGGCAGGTAGCTGATCGTGGCGTCCTGTTCGTCGTAGCGGACCACGACCTCGAGGACTCCGGGAAGCCCAGACTGGGCCTCTTTGACCGCGAGCGGTCAGGAGACGCGTCAGATCATGCCTTCGACGTGCAGCACGACCTGGGCGTAGTTGTCGGGCTTGGCCTGTGTCGCCTGCTTCGAGTTGGGCGTATCGGCACCAAACCCCTGGGCCGCAGCGAGGACGCAGGTGGTAACAGCGGCCCCGATCAGCATCAGCACGCGCATGGTGGATTTTCGGCGAGAAGAAGTGACTCGAGTTTACCCGGCCGTGAGGTGCGGGGCTAGGAATTCCCCTTCACCGGATCATCACTCTCCGCAGCTGCCCACTCTGCCCACTCTGCCCGCCGACTAGGATGCTGCCATCGGTGGGATGCACTGCCAGCGAGTAGGCCCAGCCCTCAAGGGCAGCGAGATCGTGGGTCACCTTTACCGTGTCGGGGTCGACGACTCGTACGTGACCGTCGGTACACGAGACTGCCACGCGGGACCCGTCGGAAAACCACGCGGCATCCAGCGGCCCTGGGGTTGCCTCCGAAGAGCGAGAGCTTGAAGCCGCCACGTCCGATGGCCGCCCCGTGACAGGCTCCGGCGTTGCAGCCGAATCGGGTGAAGACCGGGATCAGGTCGTTCTCGAAATCGACCGCCCCGGTACGGGCTTCTTGTGCGAAACCGGCCGAACTGAGAGCCGCCGTGACGGCAAGAACAAGGAATGGGAACCGGATCGACTTTATCACCGGTCTCGAGGCTTCTTGGCGGCGGACTGCTTCTTGCCAGGCTTTTTCTCTGCGGTGTTCTTCTTCGGGGTGTTCTTCTTCGGAGTGTCTGGGCTCTTCTTTCTTGACGCATAGAAAATGAAGTCGTTGCTGAACAGTCCTCCGGGGTTCTGGACCTGCAGCAGGTGCATCCCTGCGGCGGGGGATTTCTCCAGCGAGATGGTCA
>CAUZJR010000570.1:0-3314 GCA_963580005.1 Planctomycetota bacterium | reverse complement strand
CGATCTGCCGGAGTTGGCTCCGTTTCCGAGACGCCACGACCTGGATGCACTGAGATCCGGTGCGATGCTGCTGGGCATCGCCTTGCATGCGGCGATTTCCTTCATGCCCGGTGCCGAGGGGGGATGGGCTGTTCACGACCCCGAACAACACGAAGCGTTCGCATTGATCCTCGCTGTGATTCACGGGTTCCGGCTGCCGTTGTTCTTCATGATCAGCGGCTTCTTCACCGCGATGCTGTGGCGTCGTCGCGGCCTGAGGGCACTGATCGTGCATCGGTGCAAACGAGTCCTGCTTCCGTGCCTGGTTGGCGTGGCGACCATCATTCCCATGATCAACGCTGCCGGACTGCTGGCCGGTGCCACGGTTCCGGAGGTCCAGAAGGAGGACGAAAAAGGGGACGAGCAGAAGGACGAGCAGAAGGACGAGAAGGGGGAACCCGAGGACCTGTCCGGTCTGCTCTGGATCATGTACATGGTGATCAGCTACCTGCCGATCTTCCACCACCTATGGTTTCTCTGGTACCTCTGTTGGCTGGTCGCCCTGTTTGCGATCTATGCGCGGATTGTCGATGCCACGCAGTGGCGGGGCCCGCCTCGCTGGCTGATTTCCTCGCCAGCACGTTACCTGTGGCTGGTGCCGATGACGATGGTGCCCCAGGCCCTGATGGGCTTGTTGCCGGGCGCCTCGGAATTCGGCCCCGATACGGCCATCGGCTTTATCCCCGCGCCCCACATCCTGCTCTACTACGCGGTCTTCTTCGGATTCGGAGCCCTGTACTTCGATTGTGACGACACGGAGAACCGACTGGGTCGCTGGTGGTGGATCACTCTTCCGGTCACGCTCATCGCCGTTCTCCCGCTGGCACTGGATTTTGCCACCGGTGATTTCGGTTTTCGCGAGGGGCTGGTTCCGGCCCAGTACTATCGCCTGCTCTCGGTGACCCTGCAGGTGGTCTTTGCCTGGGGGATGACGTTCGGCCTGATCGGTCTGTGCCGCAGCCTGCTGAAACGGGAGAACAGGGTGGTCCGCTACATCTCCGATTCGTCGTACTGGCTCTATATCGCCCACCTGCCGCTGGTGTTGTTGGCCCAGATGGTGGTTCGGACCTGGCCGATTTCGGCCTGGGCCAAGTTCAGCCTGGTCTGTGTCGTCGTGACCGGGATCCTGCTGGTGACCTACGAGTTCATGGTCCGCTACACGTTGATCGGCACGATGCTCAACGGCAAGAAGACCCGGCCCCGGAAGGCCTCGGACGAGTCGCCGTCGTTGGACGAGCCCGGTTCGTAGGCCGGCTCGCCGGGACCTAGACCGCGTACTTCCGCACCAGTTTCTCGTCGACCTCGATCCCCAGCCCCGGTCGTCGTGGCACGGTGACGTAACCGTCCTTGACCTCGATCTGCCCCTTCGCCAGCCCTTCTCGCCAGGGATTCTCGGACTGGTCGAGTTCCAGGTACGGCATATCGGTGGGCAGGCCGAAGTGCGGATCGGGGACCAGGGCCAGCGTCTGCACGGTGGCGGCGATCACGATATCGGCGCCCCAGCAGTGCGGGTAGCAGCGGACTCCCGAGAGGTTGGCCAGTTCGGAGATGAACACCACCTCGCCGATGCCTCCGCACAGGCTGGCATCGGGCTGGATGATGTCAAACGCCTGGCGGTCGATCAGTGCCTTGGCCGCCTCGCGTGAATCCAGCGCCTCGCCTCCGGCCAGCGGCAGCGGCATTTTTTCCCGCAACTTGGCGTAGCCGGGGTAGTTGTTGGATCGCTGAGGCATGGGTTCTTCGAGGAATTCGAAGTCGTAGGTTCTGAGGTAGTGAGCCATCTTCAAGGCGTTGCCCATCGTGTAGGCACCGTTGCCGTCGGCCATCAGCTTGACGTCGGGGCCGACGACCTTGCGGATCGTCTGCACCACCTTGATCTCGCGGGCGACCGGGTAGCGTCCCAGCCGCATCTTGATCGCCCGGTGTCCCTGCTTGACCATCTTCTCGGCCCGCATCGGGTACCACTTCTCGATCGGGATCCCTTCGACGTAGTCCAGTGCCGAGACATAGACGGGGATCTTCTCACGGAACCGGCCCCCGAAGACCTCGGCCACCGGCATCCCCAGCGCCTTGCCCCGGATGTCGTTGATCGCCATCTCGACCGCTCCGGTGGCCAGCCCGTTGCCGAAGTTGGGACCCCACAGCGACCGCCACAGCTTGCGGTATTCCATCGGGTTCTGGCCGATCAGCCGCGGGGCCAGGAACTTGTCGATCGTGGCCCGGGCACCTGAGATCGGGGAGGACTCGCCCCAGCCGACGTGACCGGCGTTGGTTTCGATCTTCACCAGCAACGCGTCGCGGGTCTTTGACAGGGGGACCGAGACCGAGGCACCAAAGGCTCGTTCGAGTTCGCATTCGAGCTTGAAGGTGGTGACCTTGGTGATCTTCAGGTCACCGAACCCGGCCGCAACGTCATCGGCGGCCAGGGCGGTCGACGGTACGGCTGCGGCAGAGGCCAGGCCACCGGCGACGGCGCCGGCTCCGAGCTTGAAGAGATCGCGACGGGTGGTGGGGTGAGTCATTGAGCTGGGCTCCTGGCTGTAACGTACGAGTCCACAGTGTCTCGCGACACGTGGTGCGAGACAACTCAACCAGCAACACTACGCGCTAAACAGCTCCACCAGCGGTCGCCCGTTGACGATCCGGTGCGGACGTCCCAGCGAGTCGACGATTTCCGACTCGGGAGCAATCCCCATCGCGTGGTGCATCGTGGCGAGCATGTCCTCGGGTGAAACAGGCTTCGAGGTCGGGTAGGCCGAGTCGCGGTCGGTGGTCCCGTAGACCTGTCCGCCCTGGATCCCTCCGCCGCACAGCACCGTCGACTGCACCGCACCCCAGTGGTCCCGGCCGGTCTTCTTGTTGATCTTCGGTGTCCGGCCGAATTCGCCGAACATCGCGACCAGTGTTTCGTCGAGTTGGCCGTTGCCGCCCAGGTCTTCCATCAGTGCGTGGAAGCCGCGGTCGAGCGACGGCAGGCAGAAGTCGGCCTTGAGCATCTCGTAGCCGTTCTTGCCGTCGATGCCTCCGTGGTTGTCCCACACGTTGCTGACGTTGCCGTTTTTCTGGATGTACATCCACGAGATCGTGACCAGGCGGACTCCGGCATCGACCAGTCGCCTGGCCATCAGGATGCTCTCGCCCCATTCGTTGCGGCCGTAACGGTCTCGGGTCTGTGCATCGGCCTGTTCGATGTCGAAGGCGTGCTTGGCTTTCGACGAGGAGAGCATGCTGAAGGCCTGGGCCCGGAATCCGTCCATGCCGGCGGCGAGCGGGTT
>CAUZJR010000569.1:0-3332 GCA_963580005.1 Planctomycetota bacterium | reverse complement strand
GGGAGGCGTGTCGCTGACCCCGACCTTCTCTTTCAGCCACACCGGCGGACCGGGGACAACAAACCGGGTCGTCACCGTCGCGACGGGCTTGCCGTCACGCGTTGTGATGTCCGAGATCACCTGGTACTCGCCCTGCGGCAAGTCGGTGTACGGGATGACTGCCTGACCGAATCGGTCTTTCGTCAAGGTGATGGACGCAGGCGACGTTCCTCGAGCGGGCTCGAGCCGGGCCTTGCCCGCAAAATTGCCGCTGCGGTCGCCGCTGTCGATCTCAACCACCAGCTTGCTGTTGGCCGGATCAGGCACGACCCTGGCCGTGGGCTTCATGAAGTCCAGCGGGATGTCCATGCCCCGTTTGCGGGTCAGAGCATGTGCCGCAGCCCAGTCCACCTCCTCGCGAGTCAGCGCACGGTCGTAGATATAGACTTCGTCGATGAGCGTGTGGGCTCGGCGAGCTGCGTTGCCCCCGAAATCGCCAATGAGAATCCTCTGCAGATTCTCAGGTTCCGGCACGGGACCGGATTCTGCAGAACAGTCGTGGGTCCACGCCTCCCCTGAGGCCCTGATGCCGCCGATGTAGAACCCCAGCCGCTTACCCTTCTTCCACGTCAGGGCGTGCCAGCTCCACTTGCCCTTGAGCGGATTGCACCCGTAGGCCCTGCTGGCCATCGTCTTGGTGGATCGGACCACGAATTCTCCGGCACCGGGTGGCCGGATGTAGAAGAACATTCGTCCCTCGCCGGTGACATCGATGAATCGATGGAAGTGGCCGTCGTCGTGATCCCAATCCTGGGCATAAATCCAGAACTCGATCGTGCCTTCCCTGGCACTGATGTTGCCCTTCGCGGGGAATGCGACGTGACCCTCGCCGTCCCCGGTCCGCAACGCCGATCCGCGAAAGCCAAGCCCGTCGGCATTCAGAGTTCCACCCCCCTCGAGCAACTGTGCCCTGGCATTCCCGGCGGCATAGTCGGCGTCCTTGCTCTGGTCAAAACCGGCGTACAACAGCACGCCCCCTCGTGTCCCTGCGACGTCCTCGCTGCGGACGACGTTTCCGACACCCAGGAAACCCGCCCCGGCCAGGGCGGCCACCACTGACAACAACATCCCGAAACGTGTCATTTTCGTCTGTTCCGAATTGTGAATTCGTTTCCGGGAGATCCCAGCGGGCCGTCCTCGTCGCACCGGCTCCATCGTAGCATCGGATGACCCGGTGCAAGAGCCATCCGATACGGGCTCTTCACCTTCGTGGCTGCAGGGACGGCATGAGGAGACTGGTTGGCGAACTGAGCCCCGGGGGGCCGTCTTGCTCTCAAGTGGACCAGTCCACCGAAACCTGAGATAATCGTCCTGCCGATCGCGTTGGGATTGGAGAACCGGGCACCACGCTCATACGAGCAAGCAAAACAACGATGCTCTCAATCTTCGACCACCAGCGCACGATGGGTCGCCGCGCGATGATGACGGCCGGTGGCCTGGCGTTGGGGAGTCTGTCGCTCGAGGACCTGCTTCGCACGCAGGCCATCGCCGGCCCCCGAGAGCGGCCTGTCAGGACCGGCAAGTCCGTTGTGTTCTTGCTTCAGCACGGTGGGCCGACTCAGTTCGAGACCTTCGATCCGAAACTCGATGCCCCCGACCGTATCCGAACCGTCGGCGGCGTCGTCCAGACGAGCATTCCGGGTGTCACATTCGGTTCGACGATGAGCCGGCTGGCAAAGTGGGCGCACCGGATGGCGATCGTGCGGTCGTATACGAGCGGCAGCGCGAGTCACAGTCTGCGTCCGTTGGTCGGCGGCGCGTCGCGCAAGGCCAATATCGGATCGCTGTATTCGCGGCTGGCCGGTGCGAACGATCCCAAGACCGGTTTGCCCTCGAACGTGACCCTGTTTCCGAACACGATTGAGCCTGGGGCCCTGGGTCCTGACGAGCGGTTTGGCAAGTTCAGTCAGACGGGCGAGATCAACAGTGCGTATGCTCCGTTCACTCCGGGTGGCGGTTCGACACTTCAAGAGAATATGAAGCTGAGATTGCCGGCCCAGCGCTTCGACGATCGCGCGGCCTTGCTGAAGTCACTCGACCGGCTTCGACACGATCTTGAACGCAGCGGGGTCGCTGAGGGCATCGACAAGTATCGCCAACAGGCCTTTGAGATCGTGCTCCGTGGTGTTGCCGACGCATTTGATCTCTCGAGAGAGGACCCGCGGACGATTGCGAGGTATGACACCGCTCACTTCGTTGATGAAGATCGCTACAGCGGAGTCAACAATGGCGGATCGGCTCGCCGCTGGTATCAAAACAACGCCCAGACGCTCGGCAAGGAATTGCTGCTGGCTCGCCGCTTGTGCGAGGCCGGTTGCGGTTTCGTCACCGTCGCCACGAGGTTCGTGTGGGACATGCACGCCGACCGGAACAACCTGGGTGTGACTGCCGGCATGCAAGCCGTCGGGCGGCCCTTCGACCACGCCGTTTCGGCCTTCATCGAAGACTGTGAAGAGCGTGGGTTGAGCGACGACATCCTGCTCGTCTGCGTAGGCGAAATGGGTCGGACGCCGCGGATCAACAAGAACGGTGGCCGAGATCACTGGGCGGGACTGGCCCCTCTGATGCTCTGCGGAGGCGGCATCACGGATGGTCAGGTCATCGGCCAGTCGACCCGCGACGGTGGTGAGCCGCTGGCGGATCGAGCCGATTCCGACAATCTCGTTGCCACGATCCTGCACACGCTGCTGGACGTCTCAGAGCTACGGCTGAGGTCCGAGCTCCCCACCAGCCTTGTCGACTTCGCAACATCCGGGACGCCGATTCGTCACCTGGCGTAGGCGGCTGATTGCTTGCCGGATGCCTGAAATTTCTACGGGATCACGGTTGGGGTGAAGGTCACGGCACGGGGGCCGCGTGATTCAGATCGGGGAGTGTCGGAGTGAGAAATGAACCAATGAGGCTCTGTATCGCGACACTCGTGGTGTGCCTGCTGTCGTGTACCCTCGCGGCTGATGACTGGCCTCACTGGCGTGGGAAGGGTCGCAATGGAGTTGTCTCGGAGTCCTCACACTTCGACGGCGGCAACTGGCCCCCTGGCAAGCCGCTCTGGAGCAGCAACGTCAACTCCGGTGGCAGCGGACCGATCGTGATCGGCAACCGCCTGTACACGATGGGCTGGAAGGATGGCCGGGACCACGTCTATGCGCTGGATACGAAGACGGGTCAGGTCGCCTGGCAGCAATCGTATGCCTGCCCCAAGTACGGTCGCGTGAGTGACGGGGACAAGGGGCTGTACTCGGGGCCCTCGTCCTGTCCCAGCTACGACAAGTCAACCGGTTCTCTTTATACGC
>CAUZJR010000568.1:0-3337 GCA_963580005.1 Planctomycetota bacterium | reverse complement strand
AGTTGCAGACGAAGCCGACGACGCCCAGCGCCACGGCGATCATGATGCCCTGTGCACCCTTCATGTTGACTCCCGCTGGAGATGCCGAGTGGGGCTCGACCTGGATGTTTCTACCGATGTCCTCGCTCGGATCGGCGTGAACACGTTCAGCATACCATGCCATTGACCCGAGTTGTGATGCCGTGCCGAAACGACGAGAGCCCGTCCCGAGCGGTGTTGCCAGCGGCCGGTCCAGCCATCGGCGTTGCGTGCGGCCGGCGAGTTGAGTGTCCATCCGTCGCGGCCTAGTGCCGTTTCGAAGTGTTTCCACCAGTCGTCGGGACCGGTAATTCCGGAAAAGACCAGCAACTGTTCGGGATTCCCGCTGCCGACGGCCAGGAGCTTCCGGCTGCCCTTGGGCAGTGCAACCGGCAGGGTGTCGACATGGCCAGCCGTGGCAAAGGTCCAGGTCAGCCAATCTCCAGCCGGAGTCCTGGTGGCCAGTCCCCAACCGACGACGCGTCGCTGGCCGAGCAGTTGCCGGACGGCGACGACCATGGGCAGGGGTCCCTGGAGTCGATAGAGCGAGGTGTCGGCCTGTTTGGGCGTGGTGGTCTGTCCCCCGCGGGACTCGCGTCGATCGAGCATTTCCAGCAGCTGCCGTTCGTGGGGGTCGGCTTCGTCATCGGGCCACCCCGCCTCGTGGGCCGTGACCCGGGTGGACTTCTCGAGCGCGGCCCAGGCCGCGTGCCGGTCTCCGGTCACTCGTCGGCGGTGGATCGCCTGGCCCAGTTCGCCCAGTTGCAGTTGATCGGGATCGGTCCAGGCGGCTCCCGAGCCGGTGACGCTGAGTGGATTGGGGGTCGACTGGAGCTGGGCTTCATTCCACCAGGCGGCCAGTTGTCGTCCCACGGCCAGCCCGACCACCAGCAGCAGACCGATCGCCAGCAGGTCGGTGGTGCGGCGGCGGCATCTCCGAGCCAATTCGCCCAGTCCGGTCACCGAGGGTGAGGGGTTGGCGACGTCGGAGTCTGTTGCCTGACCGGTGGGCTGGTCGGCTGACAGGTCGGTGGGTTGGTTGTGGTCGGTCACGGCGGGCACGCGGTTCTATTGAAGCAGGTCCGCCTCGAAGGCCTCCAACTGCTGGATCAGCGGGATGTAGGCGGCGTCGGACTGCATGTTCATCCGGGCCTGCTGGGCCAGGCTGCGGTACATGTTCAGGAAGTCTCTTGTCAGGGCACCGGGTATGCCGGCTGCGTTGAGTCCACTTCGAGGCCTGGGGTTTCCGGCGATCCGCTGGATCAACCGGTCGGCGAACCCCGAGAGGTCACCTGGTGCGCTGGTCCTGGCTCCGCCGGGGGGGTTGGGATAATAGTCGCGATAGCCGCCGTAGTAGTTTGCCAGTTCGCGGTCGCGGTCAAAGAGGTCCATCTGCCGGCGTCCCAGGCCGTTTCGCAACATCCCGGCCAGTCGTCCGAAGCGGGCGGTGTGGGCGGCGGTGATGCTTTGCCAGCGACCGGCGAGGTCGGGGTAGAGGCGTAACGAGCGTCTTGCGGAGTTGGAGCCGAGTCCTTTTTGCCAGAACTGCCAGCGGTTGTCGAGCACCGGAAAATTGACCTCGTGCCGGTAGCCTCGCGGGGGCATCTGCCCCAACACCGGGAAGCCTCGATCGACCACCGCCTTTCCGGTGATCGCCCCGCGACGCACCTCCAGCAGGTCGCGATCGACGCGCAACCCGTTGCCGGAGCGGGGATCGATCAGCATCGGTCCGCGGGCGACCTGGTGCGAGTCGTACATGGCCAGTTCGAGGGTCGGCATGGGGATGCAGGGAACGTAGGACCGATCGACGCTCATTTGAGCAGGCGGTGGGAACCCGGGCGGGTTGGGCATGGCCTGGGCGTCGCTGCGGGGGTTGGCTCGCCAGATCGATCGCCAGGCGGCTTCTCGTGAGTGGATCTGGGTGCGGACCTTGAAGGTGGCGGCCCAGCCGATGAGGATCATCAGGCCCATGACGAACAGCAGGATCGGGAGGCTGAGAACCAGTTCCAGCGGCGCCAGGCCCCTGGGGTGTGCGTGAGTCTGCCGAGTGGAGTTCTTGTCAAACCGAGCGCCCGCTGGGGACTCCCGGTTTCGATTTCGTGTTGCTCGAAGACGTTGCATGAGTGGGCTCAGTGAGTGATCAACGTATCGAGAGTGTTCTGGGGAATCGCGGCGAAGGGTCCGGGTCGCAGGGTCGAGCCGCCGGGGACCAGTCCCGAGGGGGACCGGGCCAGGATCGGCTGCAGTTGGGGCAATGAGACGGGCATGATTCGCGTCGTCCAGTTCTGGCTGAGCAGGTCCCAGCCCCTGGGCCAGTTCTCGTGGAAGGGGACGGGACGCCAGCCGATGATCTGGCCGGTCATCGGGTCGATGATCGGGACCCAGCGAACCCACTGGCCGTTGGACCGGATGAATCTTGGCTCGGGCAGGTACACCTGCAGCTGTGCGAACGACTGGGCATCGGAGGTCTGGGCAAGAGGATTCTCGAACAGCCCCGGCCCCAGTTCCTCGAGGTGCCGTCGGTAGACGACCGCCAGCAGGTGGTAGTCTCGGTCGAGGTGCCGGTTGACCTGTCGCCAGAGCCCCTCGTCCTGCTGCATCTGTCTCATCCGGTTGGGATGCGTGCCGCCGATCATGCGTCGGATCTGGAAGGGCAGGTTGGTGAGCGGGTAGTCCTGTTCGAGCAGCCGATCGAGTTGTCCTCGAGTGGCGATCCGCCACAGTGTTCCGAAGCGGGACATGCGGGCGTCGCGATCGAAGAGTTCGAGCTTCTGGTTGTTCCAGAGTTCGAGGTAGTGATTGGCGAGGTCTTTTCGTTGCTTGACGGCGACCTCGAAGTACTGCTCTCCGTATCCACTCGATCCAAAGTCCGCACCGGTGGGAGAGGGGTCGATGGCGGGCAGGGTTCTGAGCAGGGGATGAGCTTCTGAGGCTTCGCCGATGGCCTGGGTGTTGGCTCGGAACAGCACGCAGACGGGCGTGTCTCCGGGTCGCTGTGCCGGCCTGGGAGGATTGGCGGGGTTGCGGCTGCCCGGGCTGGGATTGGCCGGTTTCGCGTGGCGGCTGACCATGGCCCGCGACGCCGCCGCGGCCAATTGCGGCACGGTTTCGAC
This sequence comes from Planctomycetota bacterium, assembly GCA_963580005.1. Classification (GTDB taxonomy): domain Bacteria; phylum Planctomycetota; class Planctomycetia; order Planctomycetales; family Planctomycetaceae; genus UBA8437. Next base: position 206 of record CAUZJR010000568.1, on the reverse strand, counting down.
TAGGGTTCTCTGGTACTCGGGGATCAGTTCGTACTCGAGAACACTCTCGAAGATCGGCAGGAAGTGGTTTGCCGCGGCCGCCTGTTCGTCGCCGAAGGCGGTGACCGCCTGCTGTTCGAAGGGGATGCGTTGTACGACGGCCTGCCCGGCCGGCGGGAAGCGTGCGAAGTCGGCCCCGAGCAGATCGCCGCCGGCGAGTCCCCAGG
>CAUZJR010000567.1:0-3363 GCA_963580005.1 Planctomycetota bacterium | reverse complement strand
ATCCGGTCGCTTTTCGCACCGGACCCGATGGCAGTGCCAATTCACTGGCTCTCCAGAAACACGGCATCGATGGGGAACTTGCTGTGATGGCTCCGATGGCTCGAACGGACATGCGGGGTGGTGACTCGCTCAACCTCGGCTTGGGCCTTCTGTGGACCCTCGAGGATGCAAGCCGTCTGAATTTTGAATGGGTCAAGCCAATCGCGCAGGACCTTGACGGTGTCGGGTTGGAGACGGACTTCCGGTTCTTTGTCAGTTGGTCGAAGGCCTGGTAGGTTCGTTGTGACGCAAGCGGAGATGCCGGTTTCACGGAGGAACCGGCCCTGATCGACCACATGTTCGAGCCACCCAGGGTACAGGCACCCAGGCCGGGGTGCGTTGAGGCGTCGGTGTCGTCGCGGCCGCCTCGATGCCGCTGGCCTTCGTGCCAAGCAACACCTTGACCGGCTATCTGCTGAACGAAGAACTACAAGACAGTCCTCGCATTCGGCTGCCTCAACCCCGGCCCGTGGTCACTCAACATCGATCTCGATCATGCAATGATCGCCGGGGCCCCATGCAGCCGGATCGTGTGTATTGAGGGCTCGGCAACTGACGCTGCCAATCAACGCGTCGGAGGCAAACACGAAATCCAATTGACGGGTCGCCGTTTCCTGTCGGCAGCCATGAACTGGATCATCCGATGGCCCTTCGGGTCAGTCGAGAGGCTAGCCATTGCTGATTTACTCATTCTTGTTTTTCGTCGATATCGCCGAGATCTCGATCCCCAGAAACTGGAACAACAGATCAACCGCGTGCAGGGAGAGCCCCTCCCTGGACAACTCGATGCTGATGATGTGCTCGAGCATGATGTCGGGGATTCATGATGCGACGAAACTGCCCGTGGTTGTGCTGGGACGTGGTGGTGGTCAACTCGACGGCCAAGCTGGGCGAGGTCTGATTCCAGCGAGGTGATCTTTAGGCCAGTTCCCAGACCGATCGGTACGCCCCGGACGTCTCGAACCACTCGAGCAACTTGGCGAAGAACGGATCGGCCCCGAGCGTCGCGCTGTCGCCGACGACGGTCAATTGTCGCCTGGCCCTGGTCAGGGCGACGTTCATTCGTCGGGAATCGGAGAGAAACCCGACTTCACCGTCGGAGTTGGACCGCACGGTGCAGATCACGACCGCCTCCTTCTCCCTGCCCTGGAATCCGTCGACGGTGTCGATTTCGAGATGATCGATCTGGCAGTGCTGCCGCAACCAGCGGACCTGGGCGGCATACGGGGCGATCACGGCGATGTCGCGGGGGGCGATTCCTCCCTCACACAATGCCGTGACCCGGTCGAGTACCAGTTGGCCCTCCTGGGGGTTGAGCCGGCTGAAGCCTTCGGGTTCGAGTTGTTCGTCCCATCCGGCTCCGGCCGTGTCGATGAACAGGACCGGTTGGTTGTCCCGGCCGTCGATCTCAACATCCGGCAGGTCGTTGAGCAGATGTGTTTTCACCGAATCGTCGGCAGTCAACGTCCCGTCGTAGAAGTAGTCCGACGAGAACTGCATGATTTGTTCGTGCATGCGGTACTGGACCGTCAATTGGCGAGTGACGGTGTCGCCGAAGTGTTCGACCAACCTCTGCATCAGGCTGACATCCAGTCCCTGCTGTGCGGCATCGCCTGAGAGAATTGTGGGTGGCAGTTGGCAGTGGTCCCCGGCCAGCACGACGCGTTGGACATGCCGCAGCGGGATCCAGCATCCCGGTTCGACGCTCTGGCACGCCTCGTCAATCACCAGCAGGTCAAATGTGCTCTCGTCGAGAACCCGGAAATCGAAGCTGACCGTGGCGCAGATTACCTCGGCGTCGGCGAGCAGTTGGTTGATGGCGTGTTGTTCGAGCATCCTCGCATGTCGCCGGAGTTCACGGGCATCCTGTCGTTGCTGGTGTTTCTGGCCCGCGGCGGGGCGGGCGCGGGTGTATCGTCGTGAGCGGCGTTCGAGGTGGTCGGCTTCCTTGAGCATGTCCTGGATCACCGGTCTCGCGTCGTGTTGTTCGACAAGCGCATCCAGCGTGTGGCTGCGGACGACCTCGAGAACCCGGGCCGGGTGGCCCAGTCGGACGGCCCGGGCGCCGGTGGCGATCAGTCGTTCGAGAAGGTTGTCGACGGCGGTGTTGCTGGGCGCACAGGCCAGCACCCGTTCGCCGTTGGCAACGGCCTGGCGGATGACCTCGACCACGGTGGTCGTTTTTCCTGTTCCCGGCGGTCCATGGATGATCGCCAGGTCCTGGGCCGAAAGCGCAAAGGCGACGGCCTGGCGTTGTGAATCGTCGAGATGCTCGGCACCGTCGGGTTCCAGGTTCTCGTCAAACTCCGGTTCGCCGTGATACAACAACAGGTCGCGCAATTTGGCCAGCCGACCGGTGGCACGTTCAGCCGCATCTAATGCCTCTCGTTGCCGTTTGCGAGTGATCTCGTCGGGAGTCATGTCGACCCGGAAGCTGTCGCCCTCGGGCCACTTGTTCAACGCCACCTCGATGTGGTCGCGACGACGGGCGCTGACGACCCCGGACAAGGGGCGGTGATCCTGTTCCGAGGAGAGTGACACAGGACTGCCGACCCGGAAACGGTGCCAGGGAAGCCGTTCGGGGGCGTGCCGCTTCTGCAGTGTCAGCAGGTAACGCCCTCCCAGCCCGGTCGTGTGACTGGTGATCACCATATTCAGCAGCGTGGAGCCGTTGCGTTCGGCCTCTGCCGGTGTCAGTCGATTCCGACGGGACTCCATGCGTTGCTGTTCGGCCTTGTCCTCCAAATCCAGCCAGCTGCGGAAGTTGTCAAAATGGACGCGTGGGTTCAGCGGTGAGTTGCGTGACGCCATGGCGGCGGAGCATAGTGACCTACTAACGGGATGGCCACCGAATCAACACGCGGTCCGCCGTGCCGAACTCAAACGGGCATCATCGGTCCAGGTAAAGAACCGGGCGTCGCCGAAGCGTTTCATGCGGGGAAAGCCCGACGAGCGGTTTGCCAGGGGCCCCGTCAGCCGTCGAGACGGTGTCGTGGTTCCGTCCCGGTGAACCACGCGACTGCAAACGAGTGACCGCCCGCAATCGGTGTCGGCCAATCAGGGGGTGTTTCGCCAGTGCAGACGACACTCCAGCGGCCAGTCGGTACAGATGCCGTCCATGCCGCTGGCACGGGCCTTGTCCCAGATGTCGGGCCGACGGTCGCCGATCTTCAGACTCAACCAGACCTGCTTCTTCAGTTGATGAGCCTGTTCCATTTCCTCACGACTGATGACGTTCTCCCCGTTTCCTGATCCACGCGGAATGTGAGTTTTTCGGGTAACTTGCATTCTGAAAACGGAGGATCGAGCCATGAAACGGAAGCG